>CALKKK010000137.1 GCA_937995395.1 uncultured Sutterella sp.
GTCTCTGATAAAGCGAACAGCCGCGCACGTGCAAATTAAAGGCAATGCCGGCAGCGTCCAATCCGATAAAGTGCGGCGCAATTACGATCACTGGTTCGCCCTTGGCATAGGGTTCGGTCAGATTTTCGAGACCCTCGAACCGGACCATTTTTTCGATATCTTCACGAGAACCCGCCCACAGCACGCCGTGATCGAGCGCGGCTCGGGCCAATCTTCGATAGACTTTCTTGGCCAATGCCACACGCTCTGCGTCACTCTGATCCGGAAAGCACAACTTCAAATTCGTCAGCGTCACGTGTCGTCTGTCGGCCAAAGCCGCCCACATCAGGCAAGCCAAAGCTCGAGCCATGCAATTTCTCACAGGCATCGGTACGTGGCGCAGGCTTTTGACGACAGCCACCCAGAAACGTGACAGTAAAGTAATCAGCATTTTTTCATTGCGGCGGGATCCGCCCTCTAACTCTCTCAGCGCCGATTGTAACGCATCGCAACGCCCTTCCCGAGTCCGTGCGGCGTCCCTTATACTTGTCGTTTGCCTCGTTTTCGCCTTGAAAATTCGTTTCAAGACTTTTTGTACGATCCGCACTTTGTAAATATGTTGTCAGTTTTCCGTCGTTTTGCCCCGAGCGCCTCTTGTTGCGCTATCTATTGCGCCATTGCCTTGATGAGCCCCGTGTCCGCTGTGCAAGCCTCGCCGGAGCTTAAAGAGTCCGCATCTCAAACACATGTTTTGACACGCGACATTTTTGCCAAAGTTTTGACGGCAGAACTCGCCATTCAACGCAACAACATCACGCGCGGCTTTAACGAATTTTTTTCAGCTGCCGAAATGAGCGGCTATCCCGAATTGGCGCGTCGCGCTCTGGAAACGGCCGAAGAAGCGCAAAACGACGAACAGGCGCAAAAAGCGCTTGCACTTTGGAATCGCCTTGATCCCGACAACGAACGCGCGCGTTTTACTCGCGTGAGCCAATACTTCACCGAAGGCAAGTTTGACGAAGCGCAAAGCATTGCCAAAGACCTCCTAACTGAAGCCTCCGACCCCGAACCGCTTTTGGAAGAAATTTCTCATATCGGCTCCGACCTCAAAGAAAAATCACGCTTTTACGAATATTTCTCCGTCTTGGCCAAGCCCTACGCCGAAACCTCAAGCGTGCAATTGATGTTGGCCTCCGTCGCCCAACAAGCCAAAATGGGCGAAAAAGCCAAAGAGCACGGTATTCGCGCCATCGAATTGACACCGGATAATCCCCACATTTTGATTCAGGGAGCCGATTACGAATTCGCGCTTGATCCCAAAGCCGCGTCCAAACGTTTGGAAAACTATTTGAAAGACCACCCCAACAGCCATCAGGTACGCCTGTCTTATGCCAAATCGCTGTTGCGTACGGGAGAAGCAAACAAGCTCGAAAAGGAACTCACCAAAATCGACTCGGCCATGAAGGACAATCCGCGCGTGCTTCTCATCATCGGCATGATTGCCGAAGAAGGACGTCTTTATGACAGAGCCGAGCTTTACTACAAAAAATATCTGGTTGAAATTGCCAAAAAGCCCGCTATGGGTTTGACGCCCGACGCCGCCTACGTGCGTTTAGGGATGGTGAAATTAAGCCAAGGGCACCGGGAATTGGCCATCGACTGGCTGCACAAGGTTGAAGCGGGCGAACAGTATCAGGCCGCTCGCTTAAAAGAGGCCGAGCTTTTGGCCAATACCAACCGCGTCGACGAAGCCTGCACGGTTCTGCGCAACATCCGTACCGAAGACAAACTGCAAAAGGCCGGTTTTGCTCAAAGCTGCGCCAAGCTGATGTTGCAAAAAGACCACAAAGAACAAGCACTCAAAGTCATGATCGAAACGCTCGACTTGATTCCGGAAGATTCCGAAATGCTGTACCAAGCAGCGCGCCTGGCCGAAGAATTAGACAAAACCGATCAATGCGAAGTGCTTTTGCGCCGTTTTATCAAGCTTAATCCCGACAACTACAACGGCTACAACTCTTTGGGCTACCTATGGATTTCGCGCGGCGTACATCTCAAAGACGCCGAAGAGCTGATTTTGAAAGCTATGGATTTGTCGGGCGGTAAAAATGCCTACGTGATGGATTCTTTGGGTTGGTTGCGTCACTTGCAAGGCAAAGAGGAAGAAGCCGAAAAACTTTTGACACAAGCTCAGGATACGTCCCCGAGCGACGTGGAAATCGCGCTTCACTTGGCCGAAGTTTTATTCGTTCGAGGCAAAATGCGCCAGGGCGAAGCCGTCGTGCGTTCGGTGTTGGAGGGCGAACCTAATAACGAACAAGCCAAACGTCTCTTGAAAGCTTTTGACATCACGCCTTAATCAGCAGAGGAATGCGCATGCAAACATATCGTCGCACATTCATTATCGGCGGCCTGTCCCTGTCGCTTTTGGCACTCTCGGGCTGTTCGACTCTGTCGACGGACACGGCGCAATATTTTTCGGGGCGCTTTTCCGGTAAATTCGACCACGGCGGCAAGACCGAATCTCTGTCGGGACGCTATCGCTATCGCGTGGGGGTACACACTTCCACGTTGGACTTGATGACACCCTTGTACGGCATCCTTGTGCAAGTTGAAATCGATGCCAAGGGTGCGAGGCTTTTAAAGGGTGAAGAAGTCGTTGCAGGCGCAGCCTCCGCACAAGACTTGATGCATCAAACCATAGGATTGGCACTGCCCGTAGAAATGCTGCAAAACTGGCTCACGGGCCGACCTCAATACGAGACACGCTTTGTCTATGTCAATGAAAATACGTTTGAACAAGCAGGCTGGCGCATTGTCGTGCGTCGACGTCACGATGACGGATCGGCCGCGGTTGTTGCCGCAACGGCCCTTCAATTCCCTTATACCGGCACGACGATCACGCTCACTGTAGATAAGGAGTAAATCGTGAGTCAGGCAACACATGCTTATACGTTTTCGGCTCCGGCCAAATTCAATCTCTTTTTGCATGTGACGGGGCGCCGCGACGACGGTATGCACCTGTTGGAATCCATTTTCGTATTGGTAGACTTGATCGATACGCTCACCATTGAAGTACTGTCTGAACCCGAGGTTGTACGCACGGGTGACGTTATCGGCGACGTACAACAGGATTTGTGTGTCAGAGCCGCCAAACTTTTACAGGAAGAAACCGGTTGCACCCTGGGCGCCAAGATCGACGTCAAAAAACGCATTCCGAGCGGTGCCGGTTTAGGAGGCGGATCGAGTGACTGCGCAACGACTCTAATGGCATTAAATCGCCTCTGGAAATTGAATCTATCCAAAAGTCGCTTGATGGAATTGGGCAACCACCTCGGTGCTGACGTCCCGTTTTTCATTTTCGGAACGAGTGCCTTGGCTCGGGGAACGGGTGATGTTTTGGAAAAAATCGAAGTTCCGGAAAGCCATTGGGCAATGATCATGCCCGAGACACCGACCTCGACACATTTAATTTTTCGCGATCCGGACTTGACAAGAGATACAAAATCCTTGAAAATAGCCCTCCTTTCCGATCAGATCCGACTTCGGTGGCCCGAATTACCGGGAAAAAATGATCTGCAAGCAGTGGCGGTACGAGTCAATCCTCGTATTCAAACGGCTTTGGATGCACTGGGGTGTGGAGCTCGCATGACGGGCTCGGGATCAGCGGTCTTTGCTTGGGCAAGTTCGCAAGAACAAGCTCTGGAAAAACTGAAGAATACGCCCGCCGGGATGCGGGGATACGCTTTCAAAAATCTTTCAAAACATCCTTTTGAAAAAGAATTGCAAGCATTTCTTCAAGATAACGACTTGATCGGTTACAATTAACACGGTTTTCGACAGGGGTGTCGCCAAGCGGTTAAGGCACCGGATTTTGATTCCGGTATGCGAAGGTTCGAATCCTTCCACCCCTGCCACTGATTTAAAATCGAAATTCGGGGAGTTTTACAACAAAGCTCCCCTTTCGTGTTGGAGCGATTTTCATCTGTCGGTTGTCTTTTCGGGCAGATCAATGTCGCAATGATTAAAACGGTTGAAGCATCCAGAAAGCTTTGACCAAAAAGCAAAGAGATAAAAAATCATGGTTTCGGACAGTCTGAAGGTCTTCTCAGGCAACGCCAATCCCAAGCTTGCCCAAGCTGTGGCACAGTATTTGAACATCCCGCTCGGCCGCGCCACGGTCAATCGCTTCTCCGACGGCGAAGTGATGGTTGAGATCAACGAAAACGTCCGCGGTTGCGACGCTTTTGTGTTGCAAAGCACCTGCGCTCCTACCAACGACAACTTGATGGAACTGATGATTATGACCGATGCGCTTCGCCGCGCTTCGGCTCGTCGTATCACGGCAGTGATGCCCTACTACGGTTATGCTCGCCAGGATCGCCGTCCGCGTTCCACTCGCGTGGCCATTTCCGCCAAAGTCGTTGCCAACATGCTGCAAAGCGTGGGCGTCGATCGCGTTTTGACGATGGACTTACATGCCGACCAGATTCAGGGCTTCTTTGATGTTCCGGTCGATAATATTTATTCGACCCCCGTGCTCTTGAGCGATTTGTTGAGCCATCAGTACCCCGACCTTATGGTTGTGTCTCCGGACGTGGGCGGTGTGGTTCGCGCTCGTGCCATGGCTAAGGAACTCGGTGTCGATCTTGCCATTATCGACAAGCGTCGCCCGCGTGCCAACGTTGCCGAAATTATGAACATCATCGGTGAAGTCAAGGGTCGCACCTGCGTTATTACCGACGACATCGTCGATACGGCCGGTACTCTTTGCAATGCAGCCGCTGCTCTGAAAGAGCGCGGTGCCAATCGCGTTTTGGCCTATGCCGCACACCCGGTGTTCTCCGGCAGCGCCATTGAACGCATCCAGAATTCGGCTTTGGACGAAGTGGTCGTGACCGACACCATTCCGCTGCGTCCCGAAGCTCAAGCCTGCTCGAAGATTCGTCAGCTCAGCTGCGCACCTTTGGTGGGTGAAACGATTTCGCGTATTGCACGCGAAGACTCGGTGAGCGCACTGTTCAACGAGTAAATTAAACTTTTAGTTTTGCATGACTCGCGGCTGGTCGCGGCCGCGAGCCTTTTTTGATTCATACTTTTGGAGTAAAACCCATGAAATTCGTCGCCACTTCCCGCAAGTCGCAGGGCACGAGTGCGAGCCGCCGCCTGCGCCGCGAAGCCAAGACCCCTGCAATCGTTTACGGTAACAACGTTGCTGCCACGGCCGTTGAACTCGACCACAACGAAATCTACTACGCATTGCAGAAGGAAAAGTTCCACTCTTCCATTCTGACGATGGAACTCGACGGCAAGGAAGAACTCGTCGTTTTGCGCGCTTTCCAGATGCACCCCTACAAGAACTTGGTGTTGCACTGCGACTTCCAGCGTATTGACGCCAACAGCAACGTGACGATGCGCGTGCCGCTGCACTTCTTCGGTGACGAAAACAGCCCGGCTGTTAAGATCGACAAGGGCTTCATCAGCCACTTGATCAGCTCCATCGAAGTGACCTGCCTGCCCAAGGATCTTCCTGAATTCGTCGACGTCGATATGTCCGGCATGACCAGCCAGACGACTTTGCGCGTTGCCGATTTGAAGTTGCCCGAAGGCGTGTCTGCCGTCGACCCCGAAATGCCCGTGGCTACCGTCACGACCATCGGCGGTGACGATGCCGGCGCTACTGCTACCGCAGAAGCTCCCGCAGCTTAATTCGTTTGCCTGCTGCAAACACATTAGGTGAGACAAAACGATTCTTGTCTCACCGATAAGAAAAAGGTTCGCACAGTGATGCACTGAGAGGCGCACACTGAAGGCGAACCTTTTCGCTTATATCCTTTTTATATTGAAGATTTTTCGCTATGTCCAATGCTTTTACCGCGCTCGGCCTTTGTCCCGAGCTTGCCGCTGCTCTGACCGATCTCGGCTTTGAAGAACCGACGCCGATCCAAATGGCGGCAATCCCCACGTTGTTATCCGGGCGCGATGTGCTCGGACAGGCGGCAACCGGCACCGGCAAAACCGCCGCTTTTGCCCTGCCGTTGATCGAACGCCACATCGCAGGCCGTAAGGCCGACAAGCCTCAAGTGCTTGTTTTAACGCCCACCCGCGAACTTTGCCTGCAAGTGTGCGAAAGCTTTATTTCTTTCGGCAAAAACATCGGTATCGAAGTTGCTCCCATCTACGGCGGCCAAGAGTACGGTCGACAGATTCGTCTTTTAAAGCGCGGCGTGCATGCCGTGGTGGCCACACCTGGTCGCGCGCTTGACCACATCAATCGCGGCACGCTCGATTTGTCCGACATCAAGGCTTTGGTGCTTGACGAAGCCGACGAAATGCTCGACATGGGCTTTGCCGACGAGCTCGAGGCCATCCTTTCGTCTTTGCCCGAAAACCATCAAACGGCGCTTTTTTCGGCAACTTTGCCCGAGCGCATCGAAGCCATTGCCAAAAACCACCTCAACAACCCCGAACACATCGTCATTCGTCGCTCTGCCGCAGAAGGTCAGACGCCGAGAGTACCGCAGGTCGCTTACGTGGTGGGACGCAACCATCGTTTGGCTGCTTTGGGGCGTATTTTGGACGTGGAAAGTGCGGAGCTCGCCATCTGCTTTGCCCGCACCCGCGTTGAAGTCGACGAAGTTACCGAAGCTTTGCGCAGCCGCGGCTTTGCAGTCGAAGCGCTACACGGGGGCTTGGATCAAGCCAGCCGTGATCGAGTGATGAAGCGCGCCAAAACCGGCGTCATCGAAGTGATTGTGGCCACTGACGTTGCCGCTCGCGGCATCGACTTGGAAAATGTCACGCACGTGATCAATTTCGGTATTCCCGCTTCTTTGGAAACGTACGTGCATCGTATTGGGAGAACGGGGCGCGCCGGTCGCTCGGGGCTTGCCATTACGGTGTTGGAGCCCCGCGAATACCGCCGTCTGCGTGCCGTGGAAAATATCACCAAGGCCAAGATCGACGTCAGAAGCGTGCCGAGCGTGACCGACGTACGCGCCAAGCGTTTGGAATTGACGCGCTCGGCCATTAAGGATGAGTTGTTAGCTGGCGACTTTGAGCGCTTCCGCGTGGTAATCGATCAGTTGGGCGAAGAGTTCGATCTTTTTGACATCGCTTGCGCTTCGATCGCTTTGGCCGATAAGCTCTCGCGCGGCGAAGACGACGACACCGAAATTCCGGTGGCTTCTCCTTTCGAGCGCAAAAAACGCGAACCGCGCGAAAGCCGCGCCGGTCGTGCACCCGAAGAAGGCATGACGCGTTTGTTTATCGGTGCAGGTCGCGACATGGGCGTGCGCCCGGGCGACATCGTGGGCGCCATTGCCAACGAAGCCGGTATTGCCAGCAAGCGCATCGGCGCCATTGAAATCCTGGAGCGCTTCTCGCTGGTGGAGGTCGACGCACCGGTGGCCAACGCCGTGATCGAAGCCATGCGCAACACCACCATCAAGGGGCGCAACGTCACGGTCCGACGCGATCGTCCGAAGAAGAATTTTGAAGAAACCGAAGCGAAAGGATACGAAGGCCGCGAGCGTCGTGAGCGCAAGTTCGAAGGTCGCGACAAGCCCCGTAAAGATGCGCGCAAAGACAAGCGCAGCACCTCTCGCTTTTACGACGCAGAAGAATAAGGAATCACAACTGTGGCAGAAAATAAACCGATTGCCCTGATTGTCGGTTTAGGCAACCCGGGCGACAACTATCGCGATACGCGACACAATGTGGGTTTTCACTTTGTCGATCGTTTGGCGGCAGCCAAAAACGCCCGCTTTTCTCCCGACGGTAAATTTTTCGGGGAAGTGGCGCGCATCTCCACTCCTGCAGGCGACGTGCGCCTTTTGAAACCCACCACGTTTATGAATCTCTCGGGTTCGGCCGTACAGGCTTTGGCGAGTTACTACAAGATCAGCCCTGCCGAAATTCTGGTCGTGCACGACGAGTTGGACTTGGTGCCGGGTACCATGAAGATGAAAATCGGCGGCGGCAACGCCGGCCACAACGGCCTCAAAGACATTACGGCCAAGCTCTCGACGCCGGATTTTTGGCGCTTGCGCATCGGTATCGGGCATCCGCGTCAGTTCTGCCCGCAGCAGCAGGTCTACGACTGGGTGTTGGGCGTGCCGAGCCCCGAGCATCAAGAAGGCATCGACAAGTGTCTCGAAGCGGCACTAAAGGTCGTGGACAACTTGGCAGCCGGCAAGTTCGACTCGGTATTGCGCACCATGAACAAGTGGGGTTCTTTACCCAAGCCCAAGAAAGAGACGCCGAACGCAGAAGCGGTTAAGACCGTCCCCGCCAAGGACGAATAACACCCAAAGGACTGACACAAAATGGCACCTCGTACCCCGCGCCTTTTGATGAGCGCTTGTTTGATCGGCCAGTGTTGCCGATGGGATGCGCGCACGGCTCAAAGTTGCGTCACTCCCCTTTTGCACAAAATGCTCACCTTGGGTGAAGTCGTTGTGGTTTGTCCGGAATGTGTCGGCGGCTTGGATGTGCCGAGACCGGCAAGCGAAATTGCACCGGGCTCAACGGCCAAAAGCGTCTTGGCCGGCGCCGGTAAAGTCGTCAATACCGAAGGGGCGGATGTTACGGAAAACTTCGTCAGAGGCGCACAGGTTGCTTTGGCCAAGTGCAAACAGTTCGGTATTCGTGTGGCGATTCTCAAAGCCAAAAGTCCGTCTTGCTCGAACAAGTCCGTTTATGACGGCACGTTTGGCGGCAAACTTGTGGACGGCATGGGTGTGGCAGCCGAGCTACTGACGCAAAACGGCATCACGGTTTTTAATGAGACCGAAATCGATGCCGCTCTGGCGTTTTTAGACAGAATCGCGACCGCATAACTTGGTAAGCCAACTCGAAAAAAGCGATAATTAACAGATGTGCCGCAAAACAGGAGCGGCGAATTTTTTAGACAAGAAGGATTTATAAGAGCATGGGACTCAAATGCGGTATCGTCGGACTTCCCAACGTCGGTAAGTCGACCATTTTCAATGCCTTGACGAAGGCCGGCATCGCAGCCGAAAACTATCCGTTCTGCACCATCGACCCCAATGTGGGCATCGTCGAAGTGCCCGATCCGCGTATGGATCAGTTAGCCGAAATTGTCAAGCCCCAGCGCGTCGTGCCGGCAACGGTCGAATTCGTCGACATCGCAGGTCTTGTCGCGGGCGCCAGCAAGGGTGAAGGCTTGGGTAACCAGTTCTTGGCCAACATTCGCGAGTGCGATGCCATTGCACACATCGTGCGTTGCTTTGTCGACGAAAACGTCGTGCACGTGGCAGGCCACATCAACCCCTTGGAAGACGTGGGCGTGATCAACACCGAATTGGCCTTGGCCGATTTGGCAAGCGTTGAAAAAGCCTTGAATCGCTACAGCAAGCAGGCGCGTCAGGGCGGCGACAAAGATGCGCTCGTCTTGGTGAAGGTTTTGGAAAAGTTGCAACCCGTTTTAAACGAAGGTCTGGCTGCCCGTACGGTCGATTTGACCAAAGAAGAGCTTGCCGTCGTCAAGCCTTTGTGTCTTTTGACCTTAAAGCCCGTGATGTACGTCGCTAACGTCGACGATCACGGCTTTGAAAACAATCCCCTGTTGGAAAGCGTGCGCGAAATGGCTGCCAAGGAAAACGCACCGGTGGTGGCCGTCTGTGCCAAGACCGAAGCTGAAATCGCCGACTTGCCCGACGAAGACAAGGAAATGTTCTTGGAAGACATGGGCATGCACGAACCGGGTTTGAACCGCGTGATTCGCGCAGGCTACGACCTTCTGGGCCTTCAGACCTATTTCACGGCCGGCGTCAAGGAAGTGCGCGCTTGGACGATTCACAAGGGCGACACGGCTCCTCAAGCGGCCGGGGTCATTCACACCGACTTTGAACGCGGCTTTATTCGTGCCAAGACCATCGCCTTTGACGACTTCATCGCATTTAAGGGCGAAAAGGGTGCTCAGGAAGCCGGCAAGATGCGAGCCGAAGGCAAAGACTATGTCGTGGCCGACGGCGACGTGTTGGAATTCCTCTTCAATGTCTAATCGGTCTTGTGTCTCTATCTGACCGATTCCATTAACAAAGGGCGCTTTCCCGACGAGAGCGCCCTTTTGTTTTGTACTTAAAAACTGTCTTTGACCGCTCGAATGCGGCGCATGTCGCGCTTGGTGGGTCGGCCCTTGGGGATAGCCGTTGCAGGCTCGTTGGCGTACTTACGAATGGCCGCAGCGCGCTCGCGCAAGACTAGCGACTCATCTGTTTCGCGATAAAGCGTTTGTGCGACTTTAGCGGGGCCTCGTACGCTTGACAGTCCTTCGACATAGACTTCGAAGTGCTCTTCGCCACGCGTAATTTCCAGAAGATCACCCGGTTTAACTTCGCGAGAAGGTTTCACACGAATACCGGCGACGCGCACGCGCCCTAATTCGATGGCGTCTTGCGCCAACGAGCGCGTCTTGAAAAAGCGCGCCGCCCATAGCCATTTATCAATGCGAACCGATTCGAGTTCAGCCATAACACTCACACGTTGTTTGTTTATTCGTTTATCCTGCAATGCTCAGGAATGCTTTGAGGATGTGTAGTGTACCGTTTCCAACGCCCGATCGTAAAAATTTCAGGGTTGCGCAACGTTGCATATCCGTCGATTTCCGTCCTGCACTCCGTAAAGTACCGATCGATATTATTTCAAGCATCGAATCGTACAGATTCGAGGAAACTTGCTTTAGTCTCGGTTACATTTCGCCGCCAAATTTTCTTCGGAAGAATGCCTTTGTCTCGGCTAAAATAGTCGGATTGCCATTCTTTTTTCCGTAAAGCCGATGAGCTACGTTTTAGATGTCCAGGGTGCGATCGATTTGGGTCGCGAAGTTCTGATGCGCGAGGCGCAGGCCGTCACCGATTTGGCCGGCACGCTCGATGCCGAACACTTTGCCAAAGCGGTCGAACTGCTTTTGAATTGTCGCGGTCGCGTGGTGGTCAGCGGCGTGGGCAAGTCCGGCCACATCGGCCGCAAACTTGCCGCCACACTAGCTTCTACAGGCACCCCAGCCTTTTTCGTGCACGCCGCCGAAGCCGCTCACGGCGACTTGGGCATGATCACCAAGGACGACGTGGTGATCGGCATTTCGTACTCGGGCACCACAGGCGAACTTTTGACCATTGTGCCGGTGATTAAGCGCGAAGGCGCGCAGTTGATCACGATCACAGGAAACCCCGAAAGCGCCCTATCCAAAAATGCGGATGTCAACTTAAACGTGCACGTCGCTTTCGAAGCCTGCCCCTTGAATTTGGCGCCCACATCGTCGACCACCGCCACTTTGGCGATGGGCGACGCTTTGGCTGTGGCCTGTATGCATGCCAAGGGCTTTACCAAGGAAGACTTTGCGCGCTCGCATCCGGGCGGCGCCTTGGGTCGCAGACTTTTGACGCATGTGAGCGACGTAATGCGCACGGGTGAGGCTGTGCCCTGCGTCAGTGAAGGGATCACTGTTTTGGATGCCGTGCGCGAAATCACCAAAAAGCATATCGGCATGACGGCTGTGGTTGATGCGGCGGGACTCGTTACGGGTATCTTTACCGAAGGCGACTTACGCCGCTTGATCGAAAAAGAAGGCGACATTCGCAACCTTAAGATCGAAGACGTGATGACGCGCACGCCCACTACGATTGCGCCCGAAGCCATGGCTGCTACGGCCGCCAAAATTTTGGATGAAACGCTGCGCAATCAGCTCTTGGTGGTGGACACTGAGGGTAAATTGATCGGCGCCTTGCACATGCACGATTTGATGAGCGCAAAGGTGATCTGACATGACGATTTCGATTGAAGACCGCGCCAAGAAAATTCGCTTGGTCGTTTTGGACGTCGACGGCGTTTTGACCGACGGCTCGATTTGGACGGGCGAAAACGGCGAAGCCGTCAAGCGCTTTTCCACCCGCGACGGATTGGGCATCAAAATGCTGCAAGCCGCAGGTATTCCCGTTGCCATTTTGACGGGCCGCAACTCCAAGCAAACGGCCGCACGCGCCAAAGAACTCGGAATCGAGTCCGTCGCGCAAGGCAAACTCTTTAAGACCGACGCTTGGTACGAAATTTTAAAGGCACACAACCTCACGCCCGAAGCATGCGCCTACATGGGCGATGATGTACCCGACATCCCTGTTTTGCGCGCCACGGGGCTGGCAACGGCGCCCGTTGACGCCATGCCCGAAATTGCCGCCATGGTTCATTGGGTCAGTCCCAAAGCAGGCGGCAATGGTGCCGTGCGCTCCTTAGCCGAACTCATCCTCAAGGCGCAGGGCAAGTGGGACGATCTGGTCGAGTCGCGCTACATTCGCGGAGAAATTCATTAAATGAAAGTCTATCTGCGCGATCGCCTGACGGCTGGCTTCGGTGTCGGGGTCTTGGCGCTTTTGGCGGCAAGCTCCTACTATTATTCTCTGCAATCCGAAATCGATGCCAATCGAGCATTGGTCGACAGAGAAGCGCCCGACTTTATCACGACCGGCATTTCGATCACGGAGTTCGAACCCACGGGGCAAGCGCGTCGGCGCGTGTATGCCGACTATGCCGAGCACTTCACCGACGGACGTCTATCCACTTTGGGCCCAAAAATGGTGACCTTATCGGTTGACGAGCCGCAACTGATCGCTTCGGCCGACGCCGGACAAAGCTTGGACGGAGGCGAAACGTACTTCTTTACGGGCAACGTCACGGTCACGCGCGCGGGCGATCGCAATCAGGCGCCGATGCGATTTACCACCACGCATTTGACCGTGTTTCCAGACACCAGTCGCATTGAAACCGATGCCGCCGTTCGTTTGGAAAGCGGCTCGGATATCACCACCGGCATCGGTATGACGCTTGACAACGTCGAAAGAACAGTGGATATTCACAGCAACGTGCGCACGAGCGTCTTACCCAAACGCGCACAAGAAAATCAGGATCAGGAACAATGACCAAGAAGATTGTTTTTATCGCTTTGTGTGCCTTGAGTTTGACCGGTGCCGCTTACGCCGAAACGGCCGATCGTGAAAAACCCATCGAAATCACCGCACAGGACTTTCACGGTGACGAAGTCAATCAAACGGCTGTTTATACCGGCAACGTCGAAGTGCATCAGGGCACCCTGGAAATTTTGGGTGCACGTCTGGAGTTGACGGTCTCGCCCGAAGGCTATCGCACAATTACGGTAACGGGTAATCCGGTTCGCATGAAAGAAAAGCGCGACACCAAAACGCAGGGTATCGAAGAATGGGTGCACGCTAGCAGCCTCAAAGCCGTTTATGACGAATCCAAAGACGTCGTGACCTTCCAAGACGTCGCCAAACTTGCCCGCAGCGAAAACGGTTTGGTGAAAGACTCCACGGCCGGCGACAAAATCATTTATGATCTGCGCACCGCACGCTCGCGCGTAGAAGGCGCCGTTTCGACGGAAGGCAAACGCAGCCGCGTTTCCACCGTCTTGGCGCCGCGCGCCAATCAGCAAAAGGCACAGACGCCTGCTCGCAACGACGCCACGGCCCCCATGTCGGGCTCCACGCGCTTGGGTCAGTAAGAACAAATTTATCGGAGTTTTATTCTCGTGTCCGAGACCGTCATTCATACGCTTGAAGCCGTCAATTTGATGAAGCGCTACGGCGCTCGCAAAGTCGTGCGCGACGTTTCCGTCAAGGTGCGCAGCGGAGAAGTCGTGGGCTTATTGGGCCCCAACGGCGCCGGCAAAACCACGACCTTTTATATGATCGTAGGGTTGGTGCCTCCCAACGGCGGCTCGATTTCTTTAGACGGGAAAGAAATCACCCACTTGCCGATTTTCAAGCGCGCGCATTTGGGTGTGAGTTACCTGCCGCAGGAAGCGAGCGTATTTCGCAAGCTTTCGGTCGAGGACAACATTCGTTCCATTCTCGAGTTGCAAGTCAATGCCCAAGGTATCGCTTTGACGCGTACCGAAATCGAATCGCGTCTGGAAAACCTTTTGGAAGAACTGCAAATCACGCATATTCGTACCAATATGGCGCTCTCTTTGTCCGGGGGCGAGCGTCGCCGTACGGAAATTGCCCGCGCCTTGGCAGCCAACCCGAGCTTTATTCTGTTAGACGAACCCTTTGCCGGGGTCGATCCCATCGCCGTAATTGAAATTCAGCGCATCGTACGCTTTTTAAAAGATCGAGGCATCGGCGTTTTGATTACGGATCACAACGTACGCGAAACCTTGGGCATTTGCGATCATGCCTACATCATCAACGAAGGCGAAGTGCTCGCACAGGGCTCTGCCGAAGAAATCATCGCCAACGAATCCGTGCGAAAGATTTACTTGGGCGAAAACTTCCGCATGTAACGATCTATCATGGCCATCACTGCTTTCGGTTTACAGCAAACGATCACGCAACGCACGGCGCTCACACTAACTCAGCGCCAATCGGTGGAGCTTTTGCAGTTAACGGGGCCGGAACTTCAAGCACAAATTGATACGGTTTTGGCCACGAACCCTTTGGTCGAAGCCACAGACAACTCCGGATTTGAATCGGACAGAACGCCCGAGGCTATCGCGCCCGAGACATTGGCCTGCGACGAACCCGCCGGCGTTGCCCACGACTTTAAAGAACCGTCTTTTCTCACCTGGGCGGGATCGCCCACGGACGACGAAGATTACGATCCTTTTGCCAAAGTTTCCTCGGAAGAAAACCTCGTCGACGTTCTTATGATGCAGGCATCCGAAATGCATTTGGATGCACAACTGCGATTGATGCTTCAATGGCTCATCGGCAATTTGGACGAAAACGGCTTTTTGACCGAGGGACTCGAAGCTTGCGCGCAAAGCTATCCCGAGCCGACCGATGTCGAGCTTTGGCCTCAAGCTTTGAAGCTTCTTCAGAGTATGGATCCGGCAGGCGTGGGTGCCGAAGACGCGATCGAGTCTCTCGTGCTTCAATTACGACGCTTACAAGACGCGCACGGCTCGGTCGCTCGGCATGCCGTCGATTTGCTCACCAAAGCCAAAGACTTGGTTTTAAAGCGCGACTTCAAAACGGCCGCGCACAATTTGAGCATCTCTCACGAAGAAACGATCGAAGCCTTTTCGTTGATTTGCAAACTCAATCCCCATCCGGCCGCTGAATTCGTAACGAGCGACGAAATTCGTTATGTGGTGCCCGAAGTTATCGTTCAAAAAACGCCGACAGGTTTCACTGCCGTATTAAATCCGGCCGTGATTCCTCACCTTCGCTTTGACGCGGAAACTTTCGAGTTGATCACCCAATCCAAACTTTCGGGCAATGAAAAAACTCTCTGGAAGACGAAAGCCGACGAAGCCAAGCACTTTGTCAGGAGCGTCGAGCAGCGCTTTGCCACGATTGTGGCCGTTGCTCGAACCATTGTCGATATGCAGCCGCAAGTTTTTGTCTCTGGGCTCTCCGCTTTAAAACCCATGGGACTCAAAGACGTTGCCGCCAAGATTGACATGGCCGAATCTACCGTCAGTCGCGCTACCGCCGGCAAATACATGCAAACGCCCTTGGGGACATTTGAGTTCAAGTCGTTTTTCACCAGTTCCGTCGCTGGCGCCGACGGTGCATCGGTGAGCTCCACCGCCGTTCGTCGCCGCATCGCCGAAATCGTGCTCGCAGAAGACTCCAAAAAGCCGTTGTCCGACGGTGCCATTGCCGATATCCTGGCCAAGGAAGGCATTGAGGTCGCGCGCCGTACCGTAGCCAAATATCGCGAGCTCGAACACATTGCCCCCAAGTCGCTGAGAAAGACTCTGGTGTAGGCAAAACCCGCGCAGCTTTTGCCCCGATCGCTTACAATGCGTGCCTGATTCGATTTTTTTCGCTTTTATGAACCACATCGCTCCCCTATTGACCTTGGATTGCGTCCTGTTGGACGAAGATATTCCGACACGAAAACGTGCTTTCGAAACGATTGGGCTCATCGTTGAAAAGTGTGCCGGCATCAGCCATCAGGCAGCTTTTGACGCGCTTATCGCACGCGAACGTTTGGGGAGCACGTGCTTGGGTGCAGGTGTGGCCATTCCGCACGGCAGAATCGAGGGATTGGACGAAATCGTTTTGGCAATTTTACGCACCAAAGAATCGATTACGTGGGATACGCCCGACAATCGTAAAGCACGACTCTTTTTCGGGGTGATGATTCCCAAAAACGATCCCGACAAGTATCTTGCTGTCTTGGCCGACATTGCCGCGTTACTCAAAGACAAAGAAGCTAAAGACGTTTTGCTGCATGCCGCTTCACCCATGGACGTGTGTCAATTTATCGGCAAATGGCAAGCGCCCGTTGAAGAACCGCAGGCAGCCGGCGAAGAAGACTATCCCAAAGAAGAGTAGTTCGCAAAAAAGTCATCCGATAGGCAATTTTGCCGATTCGCGCACGCCGGAATTCATGCGACAATGAGAGCACTGAGAGACATCCGAAAACCGAAGTCAACCCCAACTGCGTCATGTCCAATTCCAATTCTCGCGCTCGCGTCATTATCGTTACCGGCCTTTCGGGCTCGGGCAAATCCATCGCCATTCGTCAGCTCGAAGACAGCGGTTATTACTGTCTGGACAATCTTCCGGGCAACTTTTTGGTGCCCGTGGTCGAAAATCTCGACGAAAACGAACAAAAACACATTGCCGTTTCGGTCGACGCCAGAAGTCAGCTCACAATCCACTCGGCCGACGACGCCATTAGCCAACTGCGAGAAAAGGGCTTTGACGTTCAGGTGTTGTTCCTGTGCGCTTCCACCCCTGAAATCGTGCACCGTTTCTCCGAAACGCGTCGTCGCCATCCGTTGACGGCACCGGGACAAGGGCAAAACGAGGTGACGCTCGCCGAAGCCATCAAGCGCGAGCGTGCGTTGCTCGAACCGGCTGCCGAGCGCGGCCACGTGATCGACACGACAGGGCTCTTACCCAACACTTTGCGCGACTGGGTGCGCCAGTTTGCCCAAGTGCCCGAAACGGGCATGATGCTTGCCTTTGAAAGCTTTGCCTTTAAAACCGGAGTTCCCGTTGTGGCCGACCTCGTTTTTGACGTCAGGAACCTGCCCAATCCCTATTACGACAAAGCACTGCGCCCCTTAACAGGGCTTGATGCGCCGATCCAAGAATTCTTTAAAGAGCACCCCATTGTCGAAGATATGATCAACGACATCGATGCTTTTGTCTCTAAATGGATTCCGTCTTATGAAGCGCAGAACCGTCATTATCTGACAGTGGCCGTAGGATGCACGGGTGGACAACATCGCAGCGTTTATGTAGCCGAAACCTTAGCGCGTCGCTTTGCCGAGCGCACCGTTACGGTCGTGCGTCACCGACAGCTTTCGACTAAAAAGAGTTATTGAAGCAAAGAACTCTCGGCGAGCTTTTCAAAAATCAAACGTATCGGCGTCGGTAGCGGTAAATCGTTTGCTGCCGACGTTTGGATTTTCTGCACCCAAAAGACTTCTCTGCCGTCAAGATCGAGCGTTTCGAGAACATCCGTTCGATAGACCTCGATCGTAAGATTCAAGTGCGTAAGCACGCGCTTGATGCGCAAGACCGGCACCGAATCCGGCACATTGACGACTTCGGGCAGACACCACAGTCCCGGCCAAATATCGCCAGCCGTGCGTTGCACCAAAAGGCATCTGCCCTCTTTTTCCACGAGCGCCAACTTCAAGGTTCTTTCCGTGCGAACGATCTTGGGCTTTTTCTTCGGATAGTTCTCCGGATTACCCGCCAAAAATGAACGACAAAGATCGCTCACTGGACACGCGTCGCACTTCGGTCTGGTGCGCGCGCAGACGAGAGCCCCGATATCCATCATGCCTTGATTAAAGACCCCGGGCTCGGCCCCCCTGACCAACGATTGAGCTAAGCCTAAAAGCGCCTTGTCACCCTCTGTTGAGTCGACTGCCGTTTCAAAGGCTGTCACACGGCTTAAAACGCGCTTGACGTTGCCGTCCAAAACGGGCTCTTGCAGATCAAAGCAAAAGGACCCGATGGCAGAAGCCGTACTTCGCCCGACACCGGGCAATTTCATCAAGTCTTCGAGCGTTTGGGGAAAAGCGCCGCCAAAGTCCGTCATTACCATCTGTGCGGCACGGTGCAAATTTCTGGCGCGCGAGTAATAACCCAACCCCGCCCACAGACGCATGACTTCCGTCTCGGGAGCCTCGGCCAAATCTTTGACGGTGGGAAATGTTTTCGTAAAGCGCCCAAAGTAGTCGACAACGACCGACACCTGCGTTTGTTGCAGCATGATTTCGCTCAGCCACCGCAAATAAGCATCAGGCACCATCCAAGGCAAATGATGACGCCCTTCTTCCTTTTGCCACGCGACGATCGTTTTGTGAAATCCTGCGGGGTCGGCAATATTGATTTCTCTCATTTCTGGCACCGCGGACAATAAAATGTGGCACGCTGTCCCTGCACAATGCGCTTGACGGGACTGCCGCACACGCGACAAGGCTCGCCCTCGCGTCCGTAAACGGCAGTTGTGAGCGCAAAGTAGCCCTCAGAACCGTCCACTCCGTGGAAGTCCCTCAAGGTCGAGCCGCCTGCTGCAATGGCGCTAGCAAGAACGCTGCGAATTTTTCCGAGCAAAATGCCATAGCGTGCAGCACTGACTTTATTGGCGGCACGTCTGGGATCGATCTCTGCCTGAAAAAGTGACTCCGAACAATAGATATTGCCGCAGCCCACCACGACTTTACCCGCCATCAGGACTTCTTTGACCGATTGTTTGTGCTTTTTCATCTCTGCGGCAAAGACTTCGGGCGTCAATGTTTCGTCAAAAGGTTCGGTACCGAGCTCGGACAACGGCGGCACTGTCAAGGGATCGATCTGTGTCCGCCGGATGCTGCCGAATCGTCTGGGGTCGGTAAGGCGCGCCGTCGTCTTTTCAAACACAATGTCGACATGATCGTGTTTGCCTGCTACAGGCGCCGGATTGTCCCACAGTCGCCAAAATCCGCTCATGCCCAGATGCGAAAGGAAATATTCCTTGACCGTTCCCGCGTCGTCTGCAAAGGCCCAAATAAGGTACTTGCCGCGCCGACGAATGTCGACAAGCTTCAAACCTTCGACACCCTCGGCCAAACCATCCAAGGGTTCGCGCAACTTGGGCGTACGGTAAACGACGGCCAAAACGCGTTGCCCCACAAGCACAGGACTTAAACCTTGGCGCGTGACTTCGACTTCGGGCAATTCAGGCATAGTCGACAATATCTCCAAAAAGAAACTTAAGAGAAGAATCTTAACCTGTTCGGCGCCCTCCGTTTGAGGGGTTTTTGCCCAATACCAATGGGGAAAGATTTTTTCGGCTACTGTCTATAGACTGTCGGGCAACAACCCCCGAATCGAACGCCTGAGCCTGAAGCTTTTTAAAGCCGTTCGATTATTCCGATATCGACGCCGCTTGTACCGAATTTTTCGAGCGTCGGAAATTGACTTTCCGGCGCTCGCATCCGCATTTTTGGCATTTTTAACTTTTTAGGAGAGTCTTTCATGGCTTTTGAAATCACCAACGGTTATCAGGCGCTTTTGGCGGCTGCAACCACGGGCGGGATCGGCCGCACCAAACAAACGGCATTGCAAACGGCGGCGCTCACCTTTCTGGCCGGCGCCTACATTGCCTTGGGCGGCTACTTGGCCGTGCGCTGCGGTCTGGCGCTCCCATGGGAAACATGGGGTTCGATGAGTAAACTCATCTTTGCCGCAGTCTTTCCGCTGGGCTTGATGCTCGTTGTCATTTGCGGAGCCGACCTTTTCACCGGCAACTGCATGACCCTGACTGCTGCTAAAACCCAAGGCCAAATCGGTGTCAAGTCAAGTTTTTTAGCCGGTGCCTATTCTTGGATCGGCAACTTCGCCGGTGCCTTGTTTGTGGCGGTGTGCATGGTTTGGGCAAGCGGCCTTATTTTTGAAAAGGTCGGTGTCGGGGTCGACGCCACCATGCCTTGGGCCGAAGGTTTGGTGAAACTGGCCAACGGCAAGACGTCTTTGAGCTTTATGGAAGCGTTTTGGCGCGCCGTCGGCTGCAACTGGCTGGTGTGCCTGGCCGTCTACGCCGCTTACGCCGCCAAGGAAGTCGCAGGCAAAATCATCGCACTTTGGTTTCCGACGATGGCCTTCGTTGCCATGGGGATGGAGCACTGCATCGCCAACATGTTCTTTATTCCTGCAGCGATTTTAACCGGCACCGACCCCCGTTACACGGCCTTGGTCGAAGCGGGCAAAGCCACGGCGCTCACGGCAAACTGGCAGACATTTTTCATCGACAATTTGATTCCTGTCACCCTGGGCAATATCGCCGGCGGCGCCGTTCTCGTGACGATCGTCTATACGCTTGTGCACGGCAAACTCAAAAAGAGTGCCTGACGCAGCGCTTTTGACAAAAAACAAATGGGAGGAGTCGCGTGAAAAAGAAATGAAAAATCAAATATATTTGTTTCTGCGGCTCCAAAGCACAAAAAACTAGCGTATGATTGCGCCCCATAAGTCGCCGAGTTAATGAAGACAACTTGCGGGGCGACGGAGTGATCCAAATACCGCTAAAGCGTCTGCCGCATGACGTCGCTGGAACATTTCCGCTTCGAATTCAAATTGCGTTAGGCGCTTGCCTTTGTATATAACGCTTTGAATGAAGGAGCTAGGCAAATGGCCAGCGATTTTCTTTTTACTTCCGAATCTGTGAGCGAAGGTCATCCCGACAAAGTCGCCGATCAGATTTCCGATGCCGTCTTGGATGCCTGCTTGGCACAAGACCCCATGAGCCGCGTAGCAGCCGAAACGCTTTGCACCACGGGTCTGGTAGTCTTGGCCGGTGAAATCACCACCAACGCAACGGTCGACTACATTGATCTCACGCGTAACGTTCTCAAGAACATCGGTTACGACAACACCGAATACGGTATCGACCACAAGGGTTGTTCCGTTTTGGTGGGTTACGACAAGCAGTCCAACGACATCGCTCAGGGCGTGGATGCGCGTCACAACGATCCGCTCACGCAAGGTGCGGGTGACCAGGGTTTGATGTTCGGTTTTGCCTGTGACGAAACCCCGACGTTGATGCCGGCTGCCATCTACTACTCTCACCGCTTGATGCAACGCCAAAGCGAAGTGCGTCGCAACGGTTTGATGCCCTACTTGCGTCCTGATGCCAAGAGTCAGGTGACATTGCGCTACGTCGACGGCAAGCCCGTTTCCGCCGACACCATCGTTTTGTCCACCCAGCACTCGCCCGAATGGAGCGACGGCTTGCAGATGAAGCCCGAATTCATCGAGGCCGTGGTGGAAAACATCATTCGCCCGGTGATGCCTGTCGAATGGATTAAGGACACCAAGTTCTTGGTGAACCCCACCGGTCGTTTCGTCGTGGGCGGCCCGCAGGGCGACTGCGGCTTGACCGGTCGCAAGATCATTGTGGACACCTACGGCGGCACGTGCCCCCACGGCGGCGGCGCCTTCTCCGGCAAGGATCCGACCAAGGTCGACCGCTCGGCCGCTTATGCCTGCCGTTACGTTGCCAAGAACGTTGTGGCCGCAGGTTTGGCCAAGCGCTGCCAGGTTCAGGTCGCCTACGCCATCGGTGTGGCCGAACCCATGAACATCACCGTTCTGACCCAGGGCACTGGCGTGATTGCCGACGAAAAGATCGCCGAACTCGTACGCAGAAACTTTGACTTGCGTCCGGGCGGCATCATCGAAATGCTCGATATGCGTCGTCCCATCTATTCCAAGACCGCCGCTTACGGTCACTTCGGTCGCGAAGAACCGGAATTCACGTGGGAAAAGACCGACAAGGCCGCCATTTTGCGCGAACAGGCCGGTCTGTAATCTCTTTGACTCGGCTCTCGAACATTGTTCGAGAGCCCGAATGTGCAAAAAGCCCTGCTCGAAAAATTTCCGGCAGGGCTTTTCGTTTTCTTTTCGATCGAGGATCTCAAAGACCTTTCAGACGTTCGGGATGCGTGTACACATTGGTGCGCTGCGCCCGACAAAAAGCGGCCAAGGTCAATCCACACTCTTGGGCGACTTTAATTGCCAAGGCGGTAGGAGCCGAAACCGCAAACATGATTTCCACACCGCACATCGCAGCCTTTTGAATCATCTCGTAGGACGCGCGCGAGCTCACGACAAGGGCTCCGTCCGTCCAACCGTTGCGCGCGCGTTTGCCGAGCAATTTATCGAGTGCCACGTGGCGTCCGACGTCCTCGGCGCCGCCCGCCATCGAGCCGTCGGGATTGACCCAAACGGCCGCATGCGTGCAACCGGTCAATTCGCCCAACTTTTCCACTTCGGCCAAGTAAGAAAGCGCTTTGCCGTAGTGCGCCATGTCAAACGTTTGCCTAAATGGCAATTTGTCCACGTGCCGCACGGCATCGTTTAAGCTTTCTACGCCGCAGATGCCACATCCTGTGCGCCCCGTCAGAGCACGGCGCCGTTCTTTCAACTTCCAAAAGGCCTCAGAAGCAACCGTCATGCGCACCTCTTTGCCTTCGCGGCAGCCGTCCACCACATCCATCTCATAGATTTCCTGCGGCGTTTTGACGATGCCTTCGGCCAGAGAAAAACCCAGGGCAAAGTTTTCCAAGTCTAAGGGCGTCATCATCATCACGACATGCGAAATGCCGTTATAAACCAAGGCCACAGGCACTTCTTCGGCCACCCAATCAACGTGCGCAACCGAACTGCGGGGCTTATAGACGTTCACGCGTTTGGCACCCTCGACACATTCGAGCTTGACTTCACCTTCGGTCATGACTTTCTCCCGAAAGAACGGCTTAAGCGGTTTCTTCCGGAGCCTCGTGCGTCTCGTCGAAATAGGCTTCCAAGCGACTCATCACAATGGCTTCGATATCCGGACTAAAGCCCAGTGCTTCGCCGGCAAAGACCGTGGGCATCGTCTGGCCGCAGCCCTTACATACATGCAAGCGATGCTTGTCGTCGTTTTCTTCGTGCACGTACTCCAAGTCGCTGACGGCCTCGTCGCCGCAAATCGCACAACGAATACGTTCGAACTTCCAGTCGGCGCCACAACAGGTGCAGTAAAGGCGCTTGACGTTACCGGCGTGCTGCGTTTCGGCCACTGCGGCAATCGCGGCAGTGCTGCCGCACACCGGACATGCGACGGGACGCTCGACGTGGGTCGTATCCGGCATCAAAGCGTCGATTTCGCGGCTGGCTTCGGTCGCATAGCTATCTAGGAAAGCGCGTAAAGTCGAGCCCACCACCGGGAAGATAAAGACATCCAGAAGGTCTTCATCATCGCTCAACGCTTCGATGGCGTCCATATATTTCAACGGATCCTTTGCCGCCGTTTCGACCAAAGCGGGCACGGCATATTCTGCCCAATTCACCGATTCGCAAATCGAGCGAAGATCGTCGGGCAAGTCGGCGGCTTTGACAAAGCTTGCGGCCATGGTTTTGAGAGCTTCTTCAAAAGCAGCCGGATCGATCTTGACTTTGCCCAAACTCAAGAGCGTCTCTTTGCCAGTCAGAGCGGCCATCAACTCGTCCTTGGTCCAAACGATGTCGTCGTGCTTAAGTTCGCCCGCGATTTGGGCTGCCGTTTTGGCAAGCGTTCCGAAAATGACCAAGCCTTCTTTCAAGGATTCGTCATCAGTCTGGCTGTACTTGTCAATGGAGCGATCGATAGATTTTGCATTGAGCATGGCAATTCGTCTCTTTTTGTGTTTGTTCAACGCCGAGAAAACTGTGTTTCAAGCGTTGAAAAGAAAGGGAATTATCTTTTTTGGAGTCAAAATACACTTTAAGCGAAAGGATCGTCGAAAACATTCGCAATCCTTTCGCTTTTTCGGGTGTCCTCAAAAGCTTTGAGGCGTCATTTTACTTGGCTTTGGCGTCTTTCACTTCGGTGACGTTCTTGCCCAAAGCGATTTCTTCGTTGGCCCAGTAACCCCAGTGGTAGACGGCATCGGATTCGCTAACCTTACCGTCGCCGAACATGATGCGTGCCGTACCGCGATAGGGTTGGAAAATACCGGCACCGAGGTAGGTGTGCGCAATGCCCACAAACACCGTCAGGAAGAAGAAGATGTCGTGCAGCAAGCGTGCCCACATCAGGGTTTCGGCAGAAAATTCCACCTTACCCGCACCGTTGGGCAACAGCCCCGTGTTGAGCCACAAAATCATACCGGTCACGGCCATGATGATGCAGAAGAACACCAAAGCACCGTCGGCCAAACGCTGAGCCGATTTCACATGATGCTGCGGAGGCATATGCACTTTACTCGGCGCAAAGAGGTAGAACGGGAACTTCATTGCCCAAGCAAAATCGTCCTTGTCCCACTTGCCGAAGATGTCTTCTTTAAAGAGATGGACAAAACCCTTGGGCGAACGGATGATCGCAAAAAGCGGCACCAGAATGAAGGGAATTGCCAAAACACGGTGAAGCATGCGCATGGCGCGCGTGAACTCCCCGCCCATAATACCGCCCCCCAAATCGGGGACGAAAACGAATACGCCCGTGACCGCAAGCAGGATGCAGGCGATGGCTGCCACACCGTGCGTGACGCGAGTCAGCAGCGAATGACGCTGAATATAGCGAGTCATACTTTTCTCCTTTTTGCGTTAGTGTTGACGATCCTGGTTGGCAAGAAGCTCTTTGACCTCGCGATCGGCCGTTGCACGCTGCTCCGGCGTCCAGTGCTTCTTGGCTTCTTCCACCGTCACCTCGTCGCGGCGATAACCGCGGGCGGCGATGAACGACACTGCCAAACCTGCCAAAACGGCGACCGTACCCACACCGGTGACGGTACGCATCATCTTGGAGGCATCCGTCAAGGGATTCTTGACCGGGTTGGTGGGTAAGCCATAGGCTTCGTGACCGTGCTTGCAAACCTGCAAAACATGCAGACCTCCCATTTCGTTTTCACCGTAAAGCTCTGCCTTGTCAAAGCCCTTCTTCTTTAAGAACGCCACGCGTTCATGACCCTTCTTGATCATTTCTTCACGCGTGCCGAACATCAAAGCTTCGGGCTGGCAGGTCTTGACGCAAGCCGGAATTCCGCCTTCTTCCAAACGATCGATACACAACGTGCACTTGTCGATGCAACCGTCCGTGGGCCTAAAGCGCGGCACATCGAACGGACAAGCCGCTTCGCAATAGGTGCAACCGTTGCACTTGTCGGTATCGTACGCCACAACGCCTTCTTCGGTCTTGTAGAGCGCACCCGACGAGCAAGCTTCGACGCAAGCGGCATCGGTACAGTGATAGCAGGAACGGCGACCGATGGCAAAGTTCAACGGTTGGAACTTATTGTCGTTTTCGTGTTCCTTAAACGTCATCACCAAACGGGTATTGCCATTTAAGTCCGCGGGACTCTGGTAAGAGCCCGTGAACTTGTTTTCATTGAGTCCCAACGGGGACGGTAAAACGTTCCACTGTTTGCAGGCCACCTGACAGCCCTTGCAGCCCGTGCAGTGCGACGAGTCAAACAGCATGGCGACTTCTTTCTTAGCCATTATTTTTTCTCCTTAAACACATCACACGGTGCCGACTAAGCGACGCGTTCCAGATTGACAAGGAAGGCCTTGTATTCCGGAATCCAGCTGTTGGGGTCACCCACATTGGGCGTCAAGTCATTGACGTTATCGCCCGTTGCCAACTTGGTTGCCCAAGAGAAGTGATGCGGCATACCGACGACGTGCTGCAGTTTTCCGTCAATGGTCATGGGCTTCATACGCTTGGTGACCATGGCGGCAACCTTGACGGAACCGCGGTTATTCCATACGCGGACCATATCGCCGTTTTTGATGCCCTTTTCCTTGGCAAGTTCTTCGCTCAATTCGATGAAGTTGCAAGGAATGAGTTCGTTCAACCAGGGAATGTTGCGCGTCTGCGTACCCGACTGCCAGTGTTCGACCACGGAATAAGTCGTCACGACAAACGGGAAGTCCTTCACGTTGCCGCGCTTGACCGAGGGATCCTTGGTGTACAAAGCACACGGGTTGCCGCCTGCGCCGTTCAAGAGGTTCTTGACCGGAGATTCATGCGGCTCGAAATGTTCGGGCAACGGACCGTCGGCCATCGGATAGGCAAACAGACGAGCGTTTTGTTCCCACGTCATGAAGAAGGCATTGTTGTCCGGCGGCAAAGCCGTCACAAAGTCGCCCACGTCGTTTTGAATCCACTTGCCGTCCTTGTATTCGACCAACACGCGCTTGGGATCCCACGGGCGCCCATTGCTGTCGGCAGAAGCACGGTTGTAAAGAATTCGACGGTTGGCAGGCCAAGCAAACGACCACTGCGGGAACAGACCCAGCCCCGTAGGATCGCTCTTGTTGCGGCGCGTCATGGGCTGCTTCATCGGATCCATCTTGTCGGCTTCGTTGTTGTAGTAGCCGGAGAAAATCCAGATACCGCAAGCGGTCGACCCGTCGGCCTGAAGCTGAGCGTAGCCCGGCAACAGTTTGCCCGTCTTGACGTCGTAACCGTTCAAGGCCCAGCACAAAGCACGAATGTCGGGCTTGCCGTCGATCGTGTAGTCCATATTGGTCTTCAAAATCTGGTCGGGGCAAGCGCCGCCTTCCTTTTCATAGAGAGCGCGAATTTCCTTCCAGAGCAACAACATCTGTTCGAAGTCGTTCTTGCACTCTCCGGGCGGTTCGACCGACTTTTCACGCCACTGAATCCAGCGACCGGAATTGTTGATCGAGCCTGTCTTTTCAAAGATCAAAGCTGCCGGCAAGAAGTAGCACTCGGTGTTGATTTCTTCGGGCTTCATGTCGGGAGCGCGCCAGAAGTCGGCCGTTTCCGTCAAGAACCAGTCGGCCACCACCAACCAATCGAGCTTGGCCATGGAGTTGCGAGCATGCTTGCCGTTGGGAGTGGAGTGTGCCGGATTCATACCCCAGCAGAAATAGCCTTTGATCTGTTCGTCACGCATCTGATTGAACGTCATGATGGTGGTGTAGTGATCGTAGCCGTACTTGGGGCTCGTTTTGGGCAACAAATCGTAGCAGTAGTCGTTTTCGACAGTAGCGTTCTTGCCGAACCATTCGCGCAAAGCCGAAACCCAGAACTTGGGCTTATTGGAGTAGTAGCCTGCTGCGTACGTTTCCTTCGAGAGGTAATCGGCAAGCGTCGGGTGCTTGGAACCCATAGGCCAAGACAAGTAACCCGGAGCCTGGTGAACAGAAGCGCCCACGTCTGTGGAACCCTGAACGTTGGGTTCGCCGCGAAGTGCGTTGATCCCGCCGCCGGCGATACCGACGTTACCGAGAAGCAACTGAACCACGCACATAATGCGGCAGTTTTGCGACCCGTAGGTATGCTGCGTCTGACCCAAAGCGTAAAGGATGGAGCCGGCACGATCGGCTTTACCGGTCGAGGCGTACGTTTCCCAAACCTTCATCAAAACATCTTTGTCCATACCCGTGACGCGCACGACCATTTCGGGCGTGTAACGGGAATAGTGTTCTTTCATGACGTTCAGAACGCAACGCGGATTTTGCAGCGTCAAGTCGCGCTTGAGAACCTTCAAAGCCGGCGTTTCGAATTTCGGCGTACCCGGTTTGTTGACCCAAGCAAAGGGAGATCCTTCTTCGGTGTTCCAATGGCGCTTGGTATCGACGTCATAACCCCAGGTCGTATCGTCATACTTTTCTTTCTTGGGATCCCACCCCGAGAACAGGCCGCTGTCGGGATCGAACTTGTAGTCGTCGCGCAAGATGCAAGCGGCGTTGGTGAAATTCAAAACGTAGTCTTTTTGCCAAAGATCGTTTTGCAAAATGTAGTTGATCAAGCCGCCGAAGAACGCAATGTCGGTACCCGGACGCAAACGACCGTACAAATCGGCCTGAGCAGCGGAACGGGAGTAACGGGGATCGACGACGATCCAGGTTGCGCCCTTATCTTGTGCGCGTTCGACCCAACGGGAGGACAAAGGATGGTTTTCCACGTTATTGGAGCCGATCGACAAAATCACGTCGGCGTTGGCAAAGTCGCACCAGTGGCTTGTCATGGAGCCGCGACCGAAACTCGGAGCAAGACCTGCCACGGTCGAGGAGTGGCAAACACGGGTTTGGTTATCGATGGCAACGATACCCAAAGAACGGGCAAACTTCTGAACCAACCAGCCTTCTTCGTTATTGAGCTGTGCTGCACCCAAGCTGGCGATGCCGTCGCAACGGTTGACCGTCACGCCGTCTTCGGATTCCACGAAGCTTGCGTCGCGCGTCTTTTTGACGTGGCGGGCGATTTCCTTAGCCGCCTGATCCCAAGAGATGCGTTCCCACTTGGTGGACCCGGGACGACGCACCATCGGGTAAAGAACGCGATCGGGATGCAAAGCCGTGGTACGGTCTTCTTTGACGACATTGCGCAAGCCCCACATGGCTGCGCCCTTAGGACACAGGCCGCCCAAGTTCACCGGATGGTCCGGATCGCCTTCCAAGTTGATCAATTCACCGTTACGGCTTGAGCAAATCGTACCGCAACCGCCCGAGCAATAGCAGCAGATATTGGTGACTTCTTTGACGTTTTGAAGTTTGTAAGCCTTTTTCTTGGGGGCGGCTGCAAAAGAGCCGCCCGACAGTGCGCCGGCAACACCGCCGCTACCGAGCAAGAATCCGCGCTTAAAGAAACTTCTGCGAGAAACTTCCATGAAATCCTCCTGGGGAGTAGGTTCATCACTTCTGCCCTCTCGTTGTTTCTTTGAAGTGGGAAACAATTGGGATACTGCTTATCGGGGCCTCAGTGATCTTCTTTTGTTATTTGAAAGCAAATCGACGGGCGCAATCCCGTCTTGATTTCTTTTTCTAGCGTGGCATTCTCAATACATAGGAGCCGCACGTCAATCGGTCGAAAGTTGAAGCTCATTCGTTGATGTTTCGCTATTCCTTTAATGAATAACGCCGTACACCAGAGCGACCTTTTCGGAGGTGTTACCTTCAAACCTGCGATTTCAGCCCATTCGTCCCCTATATCGGTATGTATTTTTAGTCCGACATAATTCCCCCTGACTAATCCCTATGATTGAGAATTCATGCCCTAACGGCTGAGGTGTTTTTTGAGCTTCCTTCGAAGGTCTTAGTTCTTGTAGAAAACGACTTAATTACATTCCGTTGACTTAAATCAAGTCCCCCGTGGCATCTTTGCGTATGAGCTCTTCGGAGTCCGCTCTGCAATAAGCCTTATGTGCTCGAATTTGCTAGAGTTTGCCCCTCAAGTTATTTTTCTGGGGACAGATCCATGACCGTGCGCGTACTTACCGGCATCAATACGACCGGCACCTTGCACTTAGGCAACTATTGCGGCGCCATTCGCCCGTGTATCCAAGCTTCCAAACGTAGCGACGTGGAAAGCTTCTTTTTCATGGCTGATCTTCATGCCTTGATCAAATGCCAGGATCCCTCTCGCATCGAATTGAGCCGCATGCAGATTGCCGCAAGCTGGCTTGCCGCCGGATTGGATCCCGAAAAGGTCACTTTCTACCGCCAAAGCGACATTCCCGAAATTCCGCTGTTGAATTGGATGCTCAATTGCTCCTGCGCCAAAGGTCTAATGAATCGCGCCCACGCCTATAAGGCCATGGTGGAGGCCAATGAAGCGCAGGATCAAGACCCGGACAACGGCGTATCGATGGGGCTTTTCTGCTACCCGGTTTTGATGACGGCCGACATTTTGATGTTTAACGCCAACCTCGTTCCCGTGGGGCGCGACCAAGTGCAGCACTTGGAAATGGCGCGCGACATCGCCACGCGCTTTAATAACCAATATCGCATCGATCGAGATTTCTTCGTCATGCCCTACGAACAGATTGACGAAGATATGGAAATCTTGCCGGGGCTGGACGGTCGCAAGATGAGTAAGAGCTACAACAACGTCATCCCGTTGTTTGAGGGCGGCGAAAAGGCCCTTAAAGAAGCCATCGGACGCGTTGTCACCGACAGCAAACTGCCGGGCGAACCCAAAGATCCCGACAGCACGTCGCTCACCCAGATTTTCGATGCTTTTGCCACGTCTGAAGAACGTCAGGCATTCCGTCAGGAATTGCGCGACGGTCTCGGCTGGGGCGAAGCCAAGAAGCGCTTGATCGAACAGATCAACGCCGAAATCGGTCCGATGCGCGACAAGTACGACTACTACATGTCGCATCCGGCCGAACTCGAAGAAATTCTGATGGCCGGTGCCGCCAAGGCACGCGCCATTTCCGTGCCCTTCATGGAAGAGTTGCGTCAGGCCGTGGGTCTTCGCCGATTCCACGCCGTGGATCAAACGGCAAAGAAAGAAACGGCCAAAGCCAAGTGTGCACTCGCAGGCACCTTTAAGCAGTACCGCGAAGCCGACGGTCTCTTTTACTTCAAGTTGACGGCAGCCGACGGCACCGTCATGCTTCAGTCCGAAGGCTTTGAAAACGGACGCGATGCCGGCATGACCGTGGCTCTTTTGAAAGCCAAGGGTTATCACGACGAAACCTCTGCCAAACTTACCTTGGCAGAGTGCGTGACGGCAGACGACGTCAACGCCGTTTTGGACGCCATGCGTCAGGCGCAAGCCGAAAAAGACACCGCCAAAAAGGCCAAACAGTAACGCACCAAAAAAAGGGGCCTTACCCGAGAGAGAAGTTCAGGTAAGGCCACGACCCAGAAAGAAATTGATTTTTTCAAAGCGTTGTCTCGCTTGCCGAACCCTTGAGAGCCGTGCCCCAACACCGCTTTCGAGGGTTTTGTTTCCGCTGCGTTCGTCGATATTCAAAAAGAGAATAACGACCGCGGTAGTGACGTTATACACGAAATGAATAACGGATGCAAATCCCCCGTTCGGATAAGCCCCGTCAAATTTTCATGTCACGCAACAATCCGTCGGGCGTATGAAAAAAAGCGCCGAAAACCCGAAGGCTTCGTCGCTTTTGTCTTTTTACCCGACAAGCATCGGGAAACTTTCCCTTCCGGGACCGGTCGAAGTCTGTTATTCGACTGCAACCATCACGGAGGAAGCCTTGATCACGGCATAGGCTTCTTTGCCCACGGCCAGACCGAGGCTCTTGGCGGAAGTCGTCGTAATCGAGCTCACGAGCTTTTCGCCGGCGGCGGTTTCAATGGTCACTTCGGTAGAAACCGGACCTTCCTTGATTTCGACAACCTTGCCCTTGATGCAGTTGCGTGCGGAAATTTGCATGTTTTTTTCTCCTAAACGGATACTTCTTGATAAAAAATTGACAGCATCGAGATGCTTGGGCGATTTATACGCGAATCGAGGTATGAGCGCAATCTTTCTTTTGTATAGGTTTGCAACCGGCTCAGTGCGAAAAACGGTCGATGTCACTAACCGACGTCGACCGTTTTTTGTGCTTTCAAATTGTCAAGCGCTTACTTCTCTCGCGCCACAATGGGCGCGGCGTCACGCAAACGCAGCACGCAGTGGTAAACCACCAAGAGCGCCAAAACGATCAAGGCAACGGCCACGACAAACTGAAGCCCGTGCACCATCCAAACGAAAGTACCGTTGGAAACGGCGCCGAAAATCTTGATGATTTGCTGCACCAAAGCGGTCATCGTCACCACAAACATGATGGTCATGGGACCGTAGAGCATCCAGCCCTTGCGACCGGTGGACTTCAAGAACACGGCCAAGCCCGTCAAAACCAAAGCGGAAAGCAGCTGATTGGCCGAACCGAACAAAGGCCACACGCTCATATAACCTGCGATACAAAGCGCATAACCGCACATCAACGTTAAAACGGTTGCCACGACCGTGTTGCTGAAGAACTTCTGCACGGCCGTCTTTTCTTGGCCGGCAGGCGGCATGAAGAGTTCCTGCAAGCTCATTCTGCCGATACGCGCCACGGC
>CALKKK010000138.1 GCA_937995395.1 uncultured Sutterella sp.
GGGTTTAAGTTGGTTTAGGTATATGCTATTTTTCATTTTGCTTTTAATGAAAAAGCATATCAGCATTATAAGAATAATGGTAATCAACCGATGGGTAATTACGACTTGTTAGACGATATTTCTTCTCGTCCTGATTCATATATACCTTTTCGACATGCTTTATATCTAATTTTATTTGGCAAGGAGGAAGAGCCGATTAGACCGTATTTTGAGTTTTTGGCCTCGCGGTACAATTTGGAATACCGAAGAAAATATTTAATAGATGCGTTTTTCGCTTTGGATAATCTAATGGGGAAGTGACTGCCAAGAAACTAATAAAGATCTTTCAATTCGCAGAGTTTTAGAGCCAATGATGGTATTTTTAGGATTGCTCAAAATATTTTTAGTGTATTGAGAATGTCGATTGACAGAGGTGCATTAATAAAAAATCCAACTTAGCCTGTTGATCTGATGACTTAGTGAACTTTTTGATGCCCGAACGAACACTTTCCCCACTGCCGTTAGGCATGTCCGATTTTGAGTCCATGCGCGCTCAAGGCACCGTCTACGTCGATAAAACTGATCTCGCGGTGCAACTTGCCGCACCTGTCGCCAAGAAAGTGTTTTTAACGCGTCCGCGACGCTTCGGGAAGTCTTTGCTGGTATCGACCTTCGAGTCCATCTTCAAACACGGAACACGAGACTTTAAAGGACTCGCAGCCGAGAAGCTTTGGCGCGACACTACCTATACGGTCATACGGTTGGATTTTTCCGAAGCGGCCATGTTTTCGAGCATCGATGAATTTCGGCAACGATTGCTTGAAGTGTGCCTTAACGGTTTTATGCCATGCGGCTTCGTTTATCGCCCAGACGCGACTGTCGATCGGCTCTCGCAATGGGGCGCATGGCTCAAGGCGCAGGATGCGCAATCGCTCGTGGTCTTAATCGACGAGTACGACGCACCTTTGACCTCGCATTTGGGACAAGCGATATTGCCTGAAATTGCAGGCGAGCTTTCCAAGTTTTATGAAGTCCTAAGTCAGTCGCAAGATCGACTTCGGTTTCTCTTCGTGACGGGTATCGTCAAGTTTCACGAACTGTCGCTTTTTACCAAGTTCGATGACTTGGAGGATGTTTCCTTTGATCCGATCTACGGTACCTTGACGGGATTTGCCGAGGAAGAGTTACAACAATTTTTCGGTCTTCACTTGGACAGCGCTCTCGAACCGATGCATCTCCCCGACCGTTCGACTTTGATCGATCGACTGCGTCGCATGTACGGCGGTTTTTGTTTTGACAGTTCCGCTCAAACACAGGTGTACGCGCCGTGGTCGATTCTCAACTTTTTAACCAAGCCTCAAGAAGGGCTTCTGCCATATTGGTTTGAAAGCGGAGGCTTATCCACGGTCAAGCATATCTTGGTTGCCGATGCGGCTTTTGATCCCGAGTCGCCTTGCGTGACCTTGCCGCTTTCACGCTTGCGACAAGGCCAGTCCACACAATCTATCGACACGGTGCTTTTGTTGACCCAGACGGGGTACTTCACCATCCAGCAAGCACAGGGAGATGGGCAAGTTAAGGTGGGCTATCCCAATCATGAAGTCGCCATTTCCGTGGAGCGAGTTCTCATGTACGAACATTCCCTTTACTTGAATAAGAAAGGAGGTCTGTCGTGATGCAATCATCGAATCTTCCGAAACTGTCCTTTGGAAGCTCCACCTTTGCCACGCTGAGGTTTTGTAACGAGCTCTACGTTGACAAAACCGAGCTGATTTTTCGTTTGGCTCGCCTCGATAGAAAAGCGCTTTTCGTGCGCCCGCGTCGCTTTGGAAAATCGTTGTTGGTCTCAACGTTGAAAACTCTTTTTAAGCACGGCTTACGAGACTTCACGGGGCTCGCTATCGAAAAGCTGTGGACGGACACGACCTACGACGTCGTGCATCTCGATTTTTCAGAAGTCAAAGAGTTTTCAGATGCTCAAGCCTTTGCACGCAAGTTTTCCGAACATATTGTGCTGAATTTCAAGGATGCAGGATTTCAATACTCGAGCATCGCCAATGCTGTTTGCGATCTTACTTGGGGGCTGAAAACGCGCCCTGCCAAATCGCTCGTGGTACTGGTCGACGAGTGGGACGCTCCGTTAACGGCAACGATGGATCGTCCGGAATTGCACAAAGAAATTTGTGGCATCATGCGAGACTTCTTTGAAGCCTTGAACACTGCCGACAAGGCTTTGCGTTTTTTGTTTGTGACCGGCATCACGACTTGCGACAGCAAAGCCGTTTTAAGCGCCGTTGAAAATCTCACCGACATCTCTCAAGATCCCGAGTTCGCGCACCTCGTCGGTTTTACCAAAGAGGAAATTGCCGATACGTTCGCGCAGCATATCGAAAGCACTGGCGCAATCTTGGGATTGACCGAACAAGAAGTCATTGCCAACTTGATGCGCTATTACGGCGGCTATCGGTTCTCGCCGACACAATTGCAAGAAGTCGCTTGTCCTTGGGCTGTCCTTTATTTCTTCACGGTGCCGCAAGCGGGTTTTGAGAACTATTGGTTTGGAACCGCAGGCAACGAGGCTCTCCAATCGATTTTAGAAAGTGCAGGGCTCGATGCGCCCGAGTCTTTTGCGCCAAGCCTCACAGGGGCCTCTATCACCAATGCCGAGCCAACCGACGCCCGTCAACGCCTTTTGTTTGAAGCCGGGTATTTGACCATACGTTCTCGCACTTCGGCGGGCAAAGTCGTCTTGGGCTATCCCAATCAAGAAGTTGAGATGTCGATGGCCAGACTCTATGGTTCGGAGCTTTTAGGGGGGAGACGATGGTATATGGAGGGCGTGCCGTTTGTGGCCGAATGTTTGGCACAGGGCGACGCGACAAATGTCATCCAACAATTTAACGGCGCCTTTGCCATGATGGACGCTGAACATTTTCCTGCCACGAATGCAACAACGGTGCTCAAGTACTTGCAGGTGCTCTTAATGGGGATGGCGCTCTTACCCGATGTTGCAGTGCGTCAGACGCCCGAAGGTCATTTCTTGGATGTCAATGTCGGCACCGTCCGTTGGGTTTTCGAGGTTCGAATGCTTGAAAACGAAGTCGATGCCGACAGCCTGCTTTCAGCGGTCGACGACGCAAACGATCACAGGGACAACCCGATACGAGTGGCGATGGTATTTGACTCCCACCGACGTCAGTTCGAGAGCAGATAGGCGAGAGATATTCTTACAGGTGTAGGTTACTGGTCAATGTTAGGCGCCATCTTCCCGACACGATAACGAATATCGGCACGCGGCCTAAAGGCCTTCAATTCCACACCGTCCAAGTGCGTCAACTGCGGATGTACCGTTCCCCTGTCCTGACGCGAGATATAAAAGCGACAGGCTTCAGAGGGGCTGATGGTCAAAATGTCTCCCGAGTGCCAAGAAATGGCGGTGCGTTCAGCTAAATTCAATCCAAACGTGCGCACGCAGTCCACATTCGGTACAAAGCCGTTATGCATCAAGGTGGAGTGCATTTCGGAGGCAATGTAGCGGTAGGTGCGGTTGCTGTCAATCGCAGGCTGAAAAAGCGCCAACGCAGTAATCCAAAGCACCGTCATGCCGCTTGCAGACAACCAGGGGCCGTTCCAAAACACGGTCGGATGCTTTTTGAGGCGCTGAACGCAAAGCGTCAACCAGAACGACAAAACCATCAAAGCAACAATGACGCCCAACCAATCGGATTGGCTAGCAGATTCGTTTGCGACCAGTCGCAATACGGAGTAGTGCATCTTGGGCGGCCATTCCAGTGTGAAGGCCAACCAATAAATCCACATGCCTGCTAGAGCCAGCGTAAAGACGGCCACGCAGAAGCACTCCAACATGCTCTTGCCGTTACGTTTGGAACTCATCAAACCGAAAGCGGCCAAGGTACAAATCGGGGTAATGGCAATGGGTAACAGCGTTTCGGCATCGATGTTGTTGCTAATCAAAACACCCAAGAGGCAGGTGAGCACAAAGGATAGGGGCATCGCGATTTGCGTTACCGACAAGTCCTTGCGCCAACGCCAAATCGCCAAAGCGGCAAAGGGCCACGCCGGGCACAAGTACCACACGAAATGCTTGATAAACCAGGTGGCGTCTTGTCCGTTTATGAAGCCAAACGCTCTCAATTGGGCTTGTGCCCAAAGGTTAAAGTAGTCGCCTGCAACTTCGCTTGCCACCAAATAGGCGGTGGCAGGCCACAGGCTCAAAGTGATCAGTGCCGTGAAAAGCGTGGTCAAAAGCTTACGATTCAGTCTCCCAACGCCGTGCACAAAGATGTGAGAAACCAAGCATCCGGCCAACACGGTCATGCCCACCAGGAGGGAGGAGGTGAGCATCAAAAGACCGCAAGCAAAGCCCGACAAAGCACTTGCCCAATAAGGACGCGTCAAGCCCCAAGCACAACCGAAAAACGCTAGGCTCGATAGCGCAAGTTCAGCCGTCGTAATGGTGGGTTCATGGAGAATCACCACGAGGCCGAATAAAGACACCACAAAAAGCGTGGCGCTGTCGGCCACCAAACGGCCGTAGTCTCGATACTGTGCTTCACGACCAAAGACCAACGCCACGGGCTGAGCTTCTTTGCGGCGGGCCAAAAACCACGTTCCGTACCAAATGCTTGCGGTCGTCATCGCAAACCAAAGAAGCGCCGTGATACGCATGCCGAAAAGCGGAGAGAAAACACCCGAAGTCAGTTTTGCAAAAAACGCACCCACCCAAATTGCCAAGGGGCCGTGGGAGACGATCACTTCGCCCGAAGCCCAAGGAAAGAGCCAGCCCACCGTGTCGGTGGTGATCATGCCGAGCACTTCGCCCAAGGTGCGCGCTTCTTCCGACGACCAAAGGTCGCGACCGAAGAGGCCGGAAAGGGCAAAGACGACGAGTACGGCCAAAAGCAAAAAGCGCGGCAACTTGTGTGCAGCTTCCGAAGAGACGCGTACCGGAGAGGGGTTGAGATCGAGCATGTGGCGCAAGAAGTATTCAATTAACGACTAATTTGTCGATTTTAGTCGCTTTTTCAATTGTTTTAGCTTAAAGGTAAAGAAAAAAGGCAGCTGTCGTCGCAAAACTCTTTCTTTGCGTAGATAGCTGCCTTTCGTACCAAGACGCGACAAACGTCGGTCTTGGTCCCGATAACCGAGAGCCGATTAGGCCTTCTTGGTCACGTGAGCGTACTTGGCGCGGAACTTTTCAACGCGGCCGGCTTCAACGATACGGGTCTGAGCGCCGGTGTAGAAGGGGTGGCTTTCAGAAGAGGTATCGAGCTTGAAGAGCGGATAGGTCACACCGTCGATTTCAACCGTTTCCTTGGTCTGAACGGAAGAAGAGATGATGAACGTCTTGTTGATGGAGAGGTCCACGAAAGCAACGGGACGGTATTCGGGATGAATGTCTTTTTTCATTTTTAAAGGATTCCGAGAAAACTGGGTTTTTGTCGGTCGCCCTGCCTGCCTTACGAAACCGCCCTTATATAAAAGGGTCTTACGCCAGGTATGCACACCACGTGCCGAACGGAAAGGCGTGATTATCCCCGATTTTTGCTTAAAAATCAAGTCTGTAGGCAATTTCCGACGCGGAGATTGTTTCAATCAAAGAGTGTTGTGGCATTGAGTGCTCGTCTGGAAAAAATTATGGGGATAACGTTACCGTCATAACGTTATGGGAATAACTGTACAGCGATAATCCTATGACCATAACTTTTTTGATGGAACCACGAATATCAAATGAGAATGAAACTCATTTAGAAATTCTTTATCGCGGTTGAGATGACGAAAAAAGAAAACTAAAAATCGTTGAAGGCTATTGAAAATAAAGGGAAAAATAAGAGTTTGGTTCCAAAGAGGCGAAAAAGGTGCTTTGACACGCAAAAATCCTGCTGTATACAATGGCGGACAAATGTTTGATGTATCTAAACCTGAGAATGATTCACAAACTCATTCGTGTTTAGAAACGCATCCACTCGATTGACAAACGCGCCAAGCCTAGGTTGGTGCCAATTTAAGCTCATCATGACAAATACAAAAGACGCGCAACGCCCCGCTCCCACCACGTTTGAGTCGGGTGCCAAAGCGATGGGAGAGGCCATTCGCACAGGCGACATCTCCGCTTACTTTGCCAACGGCAAGGATCCTTTGCACGCCGCATTTGCGGCCAAAGCCGTGATTCACTCCGGTCCTGCAGGCATGCCCCTCATGGGGCCAGAAGCCGAAAAGAAGCTCGAATCTCTTTGGGAAGAAAAGAGAAGCGGCAAGGCCTTGGCTTATTTTCATGTACCGTTTTGCGAAACCCGTTGTCTGTACTGCATGTTCTATCAAAACCCGTTGAAAGAAGATGCCAGTCACGCTTTTGCCCAACGATTGATCAAAGAAATCCAACTTTGGAGTGACAAACAAGCTCAGAAGTCGGGTTTGGTGCACGCCGTCTATTTCGGCGGTGGTACGCCGACCGCCTTGGCGCCGCAGGACATGAAGGATGTCTTGAAGGCTGTCAAGACTTATTTGCCTTTGGCCAACGACTGCGAAATCACGCTTGAAGGTCGTATTCATAACTTTGGCGACGCAAAGATGGAAGCGGCCTTAGAAGGTGGTGTGAATCGCTTCTCTTTGGGGGCTCAAACCTTTAACACCCAAGTGCGTCAGTCCGTGCAGCGTGTGGACGATCGCGAAACCATGATTCGTCGCTTGGAAAAGCTGTGTTCCTACGACGATGCCGCAGTTGTGATCGACTTGATCTATGGCTTCCCCGGTCAGACCATGGAAGTTTGGGAAGACGACTTGAAGACCGCCATGTCTTTGCCCTTGGATGGCGTCGACTGCTATCAATTGAACGTCTTTGAAAAGTCGCCTTTGGCCAAGTACATCGCCAACGGCAAGTTGCCTTCTGCTGCCGACACGGCCATGAAGGCCGATATGTTCGCCAAGAGTGTCGAGATGCTCACTGCCAATCAGTGGCATCGATTGTCCAACAACCACTGGCGTCAAACCAACCGCGAACGCAACATCTATAACGAACTGGGTAAGAGCGCATGTGACTGCTTGGCCTTCGGTTGCGGTGCTGGCGGTCGTTTGAACGGTCACAGCTTCATGATGCAACGTAAGCTCGCCGACTGGAACGAAGGCATTGACGCCGGTCGCAAGCCCGTGATGGTCGTGATGGCTCCGGGCGAACATTGGCATTTGCTTCGCACCGTTTCTTCTCAGATGGAATTGGGGGCAATCAACTTAAAGCGCATTGCAGCTGAATTTGGCGTTCCGGTCGATACGATGACCGCTGACGTCGTTGCTCAGTGGATCGAAGCAGGTCTCTTAACGCGTGTGGGCGACTGGCTGGTGCAAACCTTGGCAGGTCAATATTGGCACGTGACGCTCGCTCAGCTTCTCGTCGATTTGATCACAAAGCGTTTGTCCGGCGAAAAGATCGAACCGCAAGGTGCTTCTGGCAATCATGGTTCTGAGGGCGGACATCCGCACGCCATGATGAATCTTTCTCCCAAGATGATCGAAATGGCCATGAAGATGATGGGTGCCAAGACCTTGGACGAATTGACGTTGCCGGGCGGCACTCCGCTTCCTCCCGGAATGAAGGCCGCTTTCGAAAGAACGCTTGCCAAAGCAAAAGCCGAAGGCATGACGGTTAATACCGATAAAGCCACGATGCAAGTGCATCACAGCGGCATGCCGGTGAGTATGTTGGGCGACAAAAACTCGGCCATCAAGCTTTAAAGATTTCACAAAAGAAGTGCCGAAGGTATCCCCGTACTTTCGGCATGTCCTGAACCTTGATTTGAGCCAAGGAAACCAAAGCTCGTTATTGTCCGTCAACTCTTGCATGGAGAGCTCAAGAGTTTGATGTTCAACCAAAGGAAACTAAACAAATGATCAGCCAACAGCTGAAATTGACTCAGACGGCCATTGCCGTTACTGTCGCATTGGTTGCAGGTGCATCCTCTGCCGTTTTTGCTCAGGAAGCCGATGTTACGACTGAAACCGTGAAGGTGACGGCTTCTCGTGTTGAGCAGGAATTGATGGAAGTGCCGATGAGCGTGTCCGTTGTGACCGCTGAAGATATCAAGAAGTCTTCAGCTAAGACGGTCGGTGATTTGCTTCAGGACGTTGCCGGTGTGCAGTTGACTAATGCGGGATCTCAGGGTTTGAAGCGCGTGAAGATTCGTGGTGAAGATACGTTCCGTACACTCGTTTTGATTGATGGTCAGAAGATTTCCGAACAAAAGTCCATGGACGGCACGGCTATTTTGATGTCGACTGACAATATCGAACGTGTTGAAGTGATCAAAGGCCCGGCTTCCGTGCTCTACGGATCCGATGCTATCGGCGGCGTAATCAACATTATCACGAAGAAGGGTGGCAACAAGCCTTTTAGCGCTGACGCTTCCGTGGGTTGGAACGGGGCTGGTCACGGATGGTCTGAAAGCCTGTCTTTGTCGGGTAAGGTCGGTCGTTTTAGTTACCGTTTGTCGGGTAGCTACGAAGATCAGGATGACATGGATACGCCGGAAGGCCGTATGCCGCACACAGCCTTCCGTCAAAAGAGCGCAGGGCTTTTCTTGAGTTATGACATTACCGATAACGTGACAGCTGGTATTCAGGCTGATATCTTTGATGCTTATTTGCGCTCCGGTAGCATTACGTATAACCCTGAAGATTTTTACGTTGATATTCCGACGTGGAAACGAGAGAAGATTGGTGTGTTTGTTGATGCCAAGAATTTGACTGATGTCTTGACACGTGTTCGTTGGGATGCATATTGGCAGAAAACGCGTAAGAACATGAATAATTTTGTGCATTCAATTGATAATGAGCCGGGAGATGTAACGATTAGTGGCACAAAATACGAATACCAAACAGCTGAAATGAGATTGGACAATTGGGCTGACAATCGACTCACAACCATTGGTACTAGTGTTCAAAGTGATTGGCAGTTGAATGACAATCATTATTTGGTTGCGGGTTATGAATTTTCACGGGACACCCTTAAGGCAAATACACACAGAGATGTGTACAACTACATGACCGATGTGAAAGTTGGTCAGATGTCTTTACAGTCGCTGACCGCAAATCCAGTGACGGATTTGTACACTGAAGGGACTCTGGATACGCATTCCTTGTTTGCATCTTTTGAGTCACAGTTACCGCATGATTTAGTTGCCTCTTACGGTATTAGATATACATACACGTCGACTGACTTATCGGATAATTCTGGCTTTACAAATGCATCTGTGATTATGGTGATGCCGAATGGCACGACTATACCGGCAGGTGGAACTGCTCCCGCAAGTGGGGGATCAACAGGTAAAACGCATAATTCTCGTGCCGTTTTCAATGCTGGTTTAACTTATAACGGTATAGAAAACACTTCCTTGCGTGCAACGTGGGCTCAGGGTTTCCGCTCTCCGTTATTACAAGAAATGTATCTTGAAAATTCTATGGGAGGTGGGACGGTTATCGGCAATCCGAACTTGGATCCTGAAACTTCGAATAACTTCGAAATCGGTGGTCGTTACTCCGCCAACGGTTGGAACATTGATGCGGCAGTCTTCTACTCTTTGGCCAAAGACTACATTACGACTGAAATCATTGATGCGGGTACCTCGACTTCGAGATACATGAATGCCGATGAAGCTAAGACCCATGGTTTGGAATTGTCTGTTAGCAAGACACTTTTTGGCAACTATACGCCGTATGCGACAGTGACTTGGATGCGTCGTAAGATCGAAGCTAGCGACTACTCGACCTATGATTCCAATACACCGGAATTCTTTGCTCGTTACGGTTTGAGAACCAGCCATGACGTCTTTGGTGGCAATCTTTATACCGACACGTATGCACGTTCGCAATCCGCTACCAAGTCGTTCTCTCCGTCCACCGGCGAAACGACGCGTATCGCTGGCTTTACGACCGTTAACTTCGCCGCAGGCTACAGCTTCGGTAAGGATGGCAATTACTCGTTGAACGCCGAGTTCTTGAACATATTCAACCAGCTCTACCAGTACAACACGAACGGTTACGAACCCGGACGTCACTTCAACGTGAAGTTCACGGCTCGCTACTAATCAATCAACTCAACCGACTGGAGACGCATCTCTCTGCTCTAAAAAGAGAATGCGTCTCAGTCACTAAACAAAGACCGCCATCATGACAGGCCTTACTCAAACAAAAAAGCGTCACTGGGAATCCCGCGAGCTGGTGCTCGTGGGTGTTTTCGCAGCTGCCGCCAAGCTTTCAAGTCTCTTGATTGCACTGGCTGGCGGCGGCATGAACCCCGTGAGCTTGATTGCCAAAAACCTTGTCTTTACGACGTTGTTGATCGTGCTTTTAACGAAAGTTCCCAAGAGCGGCACGCTGTTGCTCTTTACGGCCGTGAGCATGATCGTGAGCGTCTGTCTGATGGGCGGAAGTTTGACGCTGCTACCTGCTGCGCTTCTCGGTGCCTTGGTGGGTGAAGCAGTTGTGAAACTTACTGGAGGCGCATCTAAACCTTGGGCACCGTGGGTGGCCGCAGGTCTATACGACTTTGTGGGCAAGGCGATGTCCTTGGGTGTTTCCTTCCTATTTATGCGCGAAAGTCCGCAATTGATGACGATGGTCGTTCCCATTGTCTTACTGGGGTACGTGGGCTCCTTGGTGGGCCTGTGGTTCGGATACAAAACCGTCGGGGAATTGAAGCATGCGGGATTTGTTCGCTAAGGCTGCGGCCGATCAGGATAACTTGATGCGCCGAATGGATGCGCGCACCAAGTTGACCGTTACCTTAATGACTGCCATCTTGACGGTGGCAACCTCGGGTCTGGTGGCCCAATTGGTGCTTTTTGCAGCTACGCTTTTTTACGTCGTTCTCGTTCGCAGAACAACGCTTTTAATTATTTTGTACGTCGCCATGGGCGCCATGATGCTTTTGGCCGCAGGCTGCGGCGTACTTCTTGAACAGTTCTTGCCCGGCATGGGCGGTTTATCCTTGAAGTCCTTGGTGATTCCGTTCTTGCGCGGCCTTTCCATGATGAACGTGGTGATGGTTCTGGCCTTAACCACGCGCGTGGAAGATTTGATGGCAACGCTTGAAAGAATGAAGTTGCCTTTCTGCATTTTCTTACCCACGGCCGTGATGTTGCGCTTTATCCCGACATTTACCAACGACATCCGTCAGGTGTGGGAAACGCTTCGCATCAAAGGCTGGCCCTTGGGACCGGCCATGCTCACAGTTTCTCCTTTGTTGTCTGCACGTTTGATTTTGGCTCCGATTCTTTTTAGAGCACTGAAGTCCTCCGAAACGTTAGGCGTTGCTTCTGAATTGAAAGGTTTGGGCACCAAAGACAGAACGATGCGCGGCGACGCACAAACTATGACCACATTGGATGCACGCGTTTTGGCAGCAGTCGTGATGGTCACGGCAGGTGTGATCGTGTGCGAAATCCTTTGGAAAAACCTCTTTTTAGCCGGCACTGTTGCCATGCCCTAAACGGATAAGGAAAGCTATTCATGATTGAATTCAAGAACGTTACTTACCGCTACGCGCATGCCGCAACCAACGCCGTCGAAGACATTACGCTTACCGTCATGCCCGGCCAATTGAAAGTGGTAACGGGTGCTTCGGGTTGTGGCAAAACCACATTGATGCGTCTGGCTAACGGTTTGGCTCCGCAAATCTATGGCGGCGAACTTCAAGGCACGGTGACGGTGGACAAAATCAATGTATCCGTCACGCCCGTTGCCGAATTGGCCGAAACCATCGGCACGCTTTTCCAAGATCCGGAAGAACAGTTCTTTGCTTTAAACGTGGGAGACGAAATTGCCTTTGCCCTGCGCAGTCGCGGAAAGACGTCCGAGACCATCAACGAACGCGTGCATGAAGCCGCCAAGCGCGTCGGCATTGACGGGCTTTTAAAGCAAGACATCCATGCACTCTCCGAAGGTCAGAAACAAAAGGTAGGCTTGGCCGACATCTTGGCATTGGGGCCGCGCGTGTTGATTCTCGATGAGCCGAGTGCGAATCTCGATCCCGAAGCCACCGTGGCCTTGGCCAAAACCTTAGCAGAACTCAAAGCCATCGGCTGCGCTATCTTGGTGGTGGACCATCGCCTTTATTGGCTCAAAGACGTTGCCGACGAAGTGATCGTGATGTCCAAAGGTCGCATTCAAGAGGCCGGGCCCTTCTCCATCTTAGAAAACAATGCACTTCGCTCAATCTGGGGCTTGCGCGAAGCCGATGTGGCAGATGCCCGTTTGACGCTACCGCGCGTTGCCGTGGCGCTTGGCGCCGGAGAAGACACAAAGGACGTTGACGCGGTCTTCAGTACCCGTCACATGCACTTTGCCTACAGCCCTGAGAAAGAAATCTTTAACGACGTGAGTTTTTCCGTACCGCAAGGCATTACCGCTTTGATTGGCGACAATGGCACCGGCAAAACGACCTTGGCTCGCATTCTCACGGGGTTAAACAAAGCGCAACAGGGCGAATTCTTTGTCAAAGGCTGTGAGTTGGATAAAGCCGCCTTGATGCCGCACACGGGGCTTGTGCTTCAAAACGCCGATCACCAGTTGCAGATGCGCTCGTTGCGTGAAGAAATCGCAAGTGCCGTGCTCGCCAAAAAAACGAGCGAACTGCACAGCCGCAAAGGCTTTTTGTCTCGCTTTAAAAAGGCGAAATTAACGCAAGACGACGAATCGCTTGTGAGCCACATTTTGCAGGAACTCAACCTCACGCATTTGGCAGATCGTCATCCGCAAAGCTTGTCGGGTGGTGAAAAACAACGCGCGGTCATTGCCTGCGCTTTGGCCAAGGATCCTGCGATTTTGATTTTGGACGAACCGACGAGCGGCTTGGACGGCGCCAACATGGCCGCCATTGCAGGACTTTTGAAAAAAGAAGCCGCTAAGGGGCGCGCTGTCTTTTTGATTACACACGATTTGGAATTGCTTGCCACTTGTGACAGAGCCTTGGATATGAAGGATCTGCAAAAGAGGGCAAGTTCCTAAAAGTTTCGATTCACCATTTTGATTTTTAGT
>CALKKK010000139.1 GCA_937995395.1 uncultured Sutterella sp.
CGCGCTTAAACGGCTTTTCCAAATGAATTGTCAAAGGCATTTGTTAACTCCACTGTCCATTTTCACCGGCAAAATCAAAGGATGCTTCACCGGTCTCAGCCAAAGTCGGATTGCCACGCACAAAGGCGTTGGCCAACGTGTAGATGCGTCCATTGGCAAACTCAACGCGAACCGTCATGGACGTGGATTCGCAAATCTTTTCAAAGTCGGTCGTATCGGTAATCTGAACCGTACATTGCACATAGGGCGCAATGTATTGCTCATCGTAGCCAAGCACCTTGTCGCCGACGACAACGTCGGTGCGGTTGACCGTGGTCAAGGGAACAACGAAGGAGCCCTTGGCCGGAATCGTGGTGCCATCTACTGTGAGGTAGGCGACACCTGAAAGACGCTTTTGAGCCATCTTTAAATCTCCTTAATACTGAAGACGGAACTGAGCCAACAAGGCCAACACACGCAACTGATTGATCAAATCCGGCGGGAAAAGGACGTCCACACGATTCGGATCGATCTTGTTACGTTCAACAACCAAATAAGACTTGAACGCATCAATGTTTTCGACAAGCCCCAAAGTCATCAAATCCGTATAGGCCGCGATCAGTTCGGATCGAATGATCGACGGCGTTACGATGGCCTGGCCCTCGCCAAACGACGTGCCATCATCGGCCAGCTTGTGTCGGCCATATTTCGACGTGATCTGCGTGCGCAAATAGCGGATGATGTAGCCAAGCGTATGAAGCGTCACCGCATCCTGATACGAGTTGTCCGTTGAGCCATACTTGTTTTGGATGTACGTCGTCACCGCACGTTCGATCTGCGTGTCACTCGACGTATCCACGCAAGTTGCCACGCCGGCTGCCAAAAGGCTCTCACGAACAGCACGATCAAATCGATCGCTCACGCGCGGAGCCGTAATCCCGTTAAGCGTCAAGGTCTGGAAGGGGCGCGCCGGATCAGCCTTCACAGACTGAGCAATCTGGCCAAAAATAGCGCCCAAACGATCGCACGCGAAGTTGGGGTCGGTGACCGAAGCCGCGAACACCGTCAAGTGCGGGTCATTCTGCGTTTCGCCAATGTCCAAAAGATCAGCTTGTTCACCGCGACGGATCGAATACACATGACCATAAAGCTGGACGTTATACGCCCAACGATTCGTCATTGCGGTCTTCGACGCGTTCCAAGACGTCGCCTCAGCGTAGGGGATCGCGATAAACTCGAAGGGCTCTTCTTTGAGCGCTGCAAAAGCGCCGGCCAAATCCGGAACACCGGCACCGGTTGCACCATCGGCGAAAGCCAAAGCGATACCGCCGGGCAATGTCTCGCCGTTAGCCGCGCCCAACAGATTGAGGTTGAGCGGGATATCAGCCCCCACAAGGCCCTTGTGCTTTGCCGTCACTGTCACAACACCGTCAACGGACGTCGCCGTTACCGGCAACGAAGTATTGGCGTTAATGGCCGCCTGAATGGCCGGTCCAATGATTGTCGGCACATCGTCGGCAGACACTGCGACTTGCACCAGCTCATAGCCGATATACAGACTAATGACGCCTGCTTCGGTGGCCGTGCCCGTCACGGTAATGGTGCGGGTTTGCGCGACACCGGAGACCGGGTCTTCAAGCGGAAGTGCGTAAAGCGTGCCCATCGAATCCTGATTGCGATAAGCAGCCACCATTCGATGCAGGATCGAGCCGGAACCGAAAAGCTCGGCTGCTTGCTCTGCCGAATTGACCACCGTCAGCTCTTTTGCCGTAGCCTTGCCACTTGCCAACATCGGGCCAATGATCAATGCCTGCATGTTGTCAGTGGTTGTATTGGCCGCCGAGTTGTCGACTTCCGCGTAAAACAGCGGAGTGTAGACCTTTGACGGAATCGTACTAAACGAAACTGCCATTTCCTTTCTCCAATAAAAAAGGCGCCTCGGCGCCCATTAAAAATCAATCTTTAGTTTTGCCTCGATTTCCCCATCGGGCTTATGCTCTCTGGGGCCAATCTCATCGACATCAATGTCGATACCTTTACATGGTTGCAATCGGTCATAGGCCACTTTTTGCCATGTATCGTCTTTATTCAGTGTCGTATACATCCTGAAGTTGTAAGCGTAAATAAGCCTCTCGCGATCCACCCCGACAAGTTCACCGCCTTGATATCCAATGCGATCATGCGTCTCATCAGGACTCCAACGCAAAAGAGCGCGAAACAACTCACTGCGAATATCGTCAAGATTGTCGCTGGCAAGCTGCCCACGCGGATCCTCTTGGCTGAGAATAACCACGACGGAAAAGTATTCCGTCAACTCCTGAAACCATTCGTTGCCGGCATCATCGACAGCCTCTGCATCCTCATCCAGACGAACAACATAAGCCACCGGCAAATTGTTTTGCGAAATGGCCGTATCAAGATCACTCGTAATCGATCCGGCAACCTGAGTGAATACAGGGCACTCAGCCTGAATCTGCTGAATAATGGGTGCAAGTTTCATTTCGCAAAAATCCCTTTTAGAGAAGCCTCAAGTCCTTTCATTACGATTCCCATCACTTCTTCTTGACGGCTTGAAACGGCATCGTTGATGTAATCCTTACGAGGCGCCAATCGCCAACCGCCGCGCTTTTTGTTTCGAACCCCGAAACGAAGAAACGCGGGATAGAACTTCCACTTTGCGTTTTTGATCCGAGCGCCCGAATCTGGAACATCCTGATAAGCAGTCAACCCAAACCCGTTGCGAAACAATTTGACCTTGATGGCCTTAGCCATAGCTCCAGTCTTCTTTCCGGGAAACTCATCTTTTTTTGACACGCGTCGCAGTTGAACTCTTCGCCGCGCATCCCTACGGACGATGGCGCCAATCTTGCGGAAATGGGACTTCATGATCGTCTTATCAAGGTCGGTGCGTTTCAAATCAATTTCTTCCAAAGACAAACTGATTTCACCGGTCCCAAAACGTTTAACCTCCATCTTGAGCACCCCACAAACAAGCTTCCACAGCCGTAAAACGCAACGCCCCATCAAGATCAGTTGCACGTAATACCTGGAAATATTGACCGCCATGTTCAATCGCGTGTCGGCCGGTCAAATCCTCCGGTCTCGTGACCCCGTTGATGCGGCGCATGACGATTCGGTGGGTCGCTGCCGTATCAAGTTGCAACTTACCTAACCAATAAGTCAAAGAACGGATCGGCTCAATGCTGGCCCAAACAGATTGAATGGGCTCGAATTCTTCGCGGAGTTTGATACCATCCTGAACACTTCGCCAATTGCAAATCGTCACCCGGCGATTGAGCAACCCCGGATCAGTTTTCAGCGCCATCCGGAACTCCCCAGTCAATGTATTTGTCAAAAACAGCCTGCCTTAAAACTCGGCTGCGCAGTTCGTCATCGGTTGCATTTCGGTTTTCATACCAAAAAGATGCGACGATGCACACCCCCATGCGAAGGTCGGCCGGCACTCCTGAAATGTCGGAGGCCACGGCACCGGCATCGACGTCACCGATAATCGATCGCTTTAATCGCGTCTCGACAAGCCCCGTGGACGCTTCCAACAACGTGTCGATCAGCGTGTCATCGGCATCGTGATCAACACGCATATAGGACTTAGCCTCATCACGCGTCACGCAAGATACTGTCATTGATGTTTTGACCCCGGTTGCCCGGGGCCATCCTCACAAAGGATTAAGAGCTGGCAGCAGCTGCAATGGCCAAGTCACCGCCCACAAAGCAGTTGACGCTTTCCACTGCGAATGCCAATGCCGTTTCCGCACGCACCGTGTAAAGATTCTTTTGCACGTTGTCCGAATCTTGTTCGAACATTTCAAGCACCGGAGCGCTGTGCTCATAAATCGTCGCGCCCATTCGGGTATCGGCTACCATAAACTTGCCGTCCGGAACTTCAGGACTTTCGAGCACCTGCAACCCCCACGGACGGATGTCCGTGCCCGCCTGAAGGGGAGAACCCATGATGTAGTTGCCATTGTTGTCCTTCATACCGCGAAGCGTGTCGAAGTCCATCGGAGACAAGAAAACGGCATTGGGCGTGTAGCCATTCTTACGCATGACCGCGGCACAACGGCGGACCAAATCGAGCGTGGTCGAGCCCGCCGGCATTGTGGCCGACGTAAAGCCATGCGGCACATAGTTGCCGGTGGCAAAAATGCCCTTGAGATTGTCATCGGCGCCATCGCCGACAAGAATCTGCTTTTCCACACGGCGATTGAGGCCATACATCATGCGTGCATTGATGTAGGCAGCCAATGCCGGCGCATCTTGAGCCAACTGCTTAGTCACGCGAATGAAGTGAGCAATCGTGCGCACGTTCGCATCTTCTGCAGCGAATTCCATCTTGGATTCAGGCTTTGCCCCGCCTTCAGCCGTTTCAGCTGCGCTATTGTCAAAGGACTTTTCCTTCAAATAGCGGATTGCATTCGATGCCGTCGGGACATGCGGGAACGCCTGCGTCGCGACATTGGCCAACTCAGGCTCGCCCTTGATGCCCTGATAATCGACAGGGACAGAACCGGAAGGAGTTGTCACCGGAGATGCAGCAGCCAATACCGCACGCTTGGTCTTACCGGCCATCAAATCTGCATAGCCGGAGCTTGTTACACAAGCATCACCCAATGTCACGGTCTTTTCAACGCCGACAGCTTTGCCGGCACGCTGCTGCTGCAATTCGAGCATCTTCTTACCGATGCCGACTTGTTTTTCGCCCAATGCATCGATCTTTTCTTTAAGCTCCTTGCGGGCAGATTCATCATCAGCACGCATCTGGCTCAATTGAGCCATCTTTTCTTCAATGCTCTTGGCAGCTGCCAAAAGCTCGGCCAACTTTTGTTCGTCCATTTTTTCACCTCGGAAAAATTAAGTTTTAAACAAGACCGCTTTTCACGCGATCAAAGATTGCAGCCAGAGCATCAAGCTCTTTCGTCTCAGCATCCCGCCGAGTTTCCGAGGCAAAGGCCGCCTTTGCCTTAGACAACAGCCATCCCGACTGTCGTTTAGATAAACCCATGGCATTGCGCGTGAATGTCTCAAGGTCGCGCAACGTCACGATTTGTTCGATTTGTTCGTCAATCTCATCAGCTGATAAGGCTTCGGAGATTCGAGCTTTGCCATCGGCCGGATACGTGACCACAGAGATTTCGTAAAGCTTTCGAATGTTGTTGAGAATCACAATGCCACTCGAAGCCACGGTCTCGTCTTCTTCGTTCCAACCGATTGCAACCGATAGGCCGTCAACAGCTTGCGCTTTAAGGGCCGCATGCACGTCAGATGCCAGGCTCACCCCCTTGGTCAAGGTGCCGGAAACAAGCAGCCCTTCTTCAGTTTCTTCAAGCGAATCCCACACGCCGATCGGCACGCTGGACGCCATGTGATTGAAGAACATCTTTGGCTTAACACCGGACTCAAGCACGCCCTTATAGGCGCCGGGCGCGATCATAAATCCGTAGTAGTTGGGGTTATTGAAAATCGTCGCATACCCCGTCAATCGCCATTCTTCACCGTCATCAACTGACAGCTTGACTTCAGTCATGCCAAGAGCAAGCAATTTCCGCTTCATTGTTTGATATCTCCAATATCTGTCTTACTCGACCCCGTCGTTTGGACCTTGCCAAGCATGTCCAACGGGGCCAAATTCGTTTGTGCTGTGAGCACGTCACCGCCATCTAACGGCATGTCGTTTTCAAGCTGCCTGACCTCGTTTCGCGTCTTGAACCCGTTTTGCACAGCCGTCGCATAGGCCGAGTAGCGCGCCTGAATATCCCCGCGCAACAGCCCGTCCATTGAGAATTCGACCGACGTTGAATCGCGCTCATCATCGTTCAATACCCTGGCCTCGATCGCTTGTTCGATCGTCTTAATGAGAGGGTTGATCGTGAACTTGTGAAATCCGGAAACAATCTCGCTGATACCCGACCCCCAAGTCGTGGCCCCGCTCGTACCGATCAACACCGGCGGCACCCCGAACCACCTGCAAATTTCCTCAACGCCGTAACGTCGACTCTCAAGCAACTGCGATTGCTCGGGCGTCAAGGCGACCTGCTGAAATTTCATGTCGGCCTCAAGCACGATCATTCGGCTGCATCCGTCTTTGAAAGCATTGAGCGCCTTTGAAATCTTTTCGGCCTGCCCACTCTTGCGATCCAATACGTGGTCAACGGTCAAGACACCGGACGGGCGCCCAAAAGCCGCCGCATTGGCCTGCGTATATTCTTGCGTTGACAACGCCTCATTGACGGACGATCCCATAAATTCGAGCTTTGAAAACCCGATCAACCCGGTGCCAACGTCTTTAATATGAAGGACCTCGCGCGGATCAAGGTCGATGTTTGTTCCATCTTTGTAGTACCTATAGACCACCTGGCCGGATTGCTTGTCAGCAAAGACCGTCATTTGGTCCGCCGACATTGGCCAAAGCCCGACCAAATCGCCGTCACCGTCACGCATGATCTGAGCGTATGCATTGCCGCGCAGTGCGTACTGAAGAATCATTGCCTGCCAAAAGTCCGACGGCGTCATCAAGTCATTCGGACGTTCATGCAGCACCATCCACAAACGGCCGGATCGATCAATCTGTCGCCGACCGTCACCGACATTTTTGTAAACCATCAACGGCAAACTTGAAACGGTGCCGGCCAAGATGCGCGCGCATGCGTACACACACGACACCTGCAATGCCGTGTCCGGACTGACAACCTTGGAGACCGTGCGCGACGGAACGGCCAATTGCTCGCCGCTCGCGTCACTCAAAGCCCCGCCCCAGTTGAACATTCGGGCAATTCTTTGAATGAAGAAAGCCATTTTTTTAAATCACAATAATGTCGTCCACAAATTCATCAAATTTGCCCGTCGCGTGTTCGACGCCGCTCAGGCAAACACCCAAGGCCATGATCAGAGCCACGGGCCCGTCAATCTTTTTGTCGTAGTGCTCTTTTCGCGGAAAAATGTTGTCCTTCGCGTCAAGTCTCGCCACAACATTGCCCATCATCCACGTCATCACCGGATCGTCCGGATGCACGATCGAGCCGTTTTGCACAAGCGCTTCCAACATCTTCATGGGGTCGGACATGTTCTGAACTGTGTTCCGGAACTCGACCATAGGCGCGCCATCGTTGGCCAACGCCATGGCCATCTGCGTCATCTGCCACGGGTCGTAGGCCACGGCCTGGACGTCAAATCGCGACAAGTCATCGCGAATGTCCGCTTCGATCTGCGCAAAGTCGCTTACGGCGCCTTCGGTCACATGAAGAAGGCCAAGTGTGTCCCATCCTTGATAAGACGCATTGCTGCTACGCTCAATCGCCGAGCGAGGCAAGTAAAAGTCGCTAAAAACATAGAGCTTCAAATTGCCGTCTTCGTCGTTTTGCGGAAAGACCTTCACTTTGGCCGTGATATCGTTCTTTGCACCAAGGTCCAACCCGATAAAGCATCTCTCACCGCTGAAGTCTTCGACCGACACCGGCTGCTGGCACTGCTGCCACGCCGGCATATCCATCCAAGCAGTCGATGCCGAGCACCAAATGTCGAGATGCTTCGTCTTGAAGTTGTTCGCCGAAGACGGTAAGTTGATCGCTTTCTTGAGCAAATCCAGGACGTTTTCGGGCATGACCGACACACCCCAGTTGGGATTCGCTTTAATGCAAGCTCTCTCAGTCTTCCAATCGTCTTCTTCGTCAATCGAAAAGATGATCCCAAAGCGCGACTCATCCTCAACCGTGCCTTCAAGTACCTTGGTCACAAGGCTTCGCACTTCGTAGCAAATGCCGGTCGTATCAAAGCCGGCAGTCGTAATCACCCACAAAAGCGGCTGCGCTCGTTTGCCGATCGATGTTTCGACAACGTCGTAAACTGCGCGGGTTTTGTGCGCATGTAATTCGTCGATACAAGCAAAATGCGTAATCAAGCCGTCCAACGTCGATCCGTCGGCTGACTTCGCTTCAAGCACAGAGCCGTTGCGCAGCACCGTGACCGTCTTTGCATTGACCGTAATGCCAAGCGCCTTGCAAACATCCGGCGACGCCTTGGCCATCAACTGAGCGGTCTGGAAAACCGCCTTGGCCTGATCGCGCGTCGTAGCAAACGAGTAGCATTCGGCACCGGCTTCGTTGTCGGCTGCCAATGCATACAAAGCAATGGCCGAACTCAAAGCGGAATTGTGCGTCACTATATGAGCATTACCCGCCAAATAACAATGATCGTCTGAGTCAACCTCTATACACCGAACCGGTACCGATACTACTTCTTCACATCGAACAATTTGCCGATATCCTTGTAGACCGCGTTGCTTAGGGCGTTCACGTAATCGATTGACTTTTCTAGTCAATCGAAACACAGGCATATCTCTATAAGCGTGAAAAAGAATCCTGTAAACAATCCCACAATCCTTATCACCGATAAATGCACGCTTCTCCATAATTCGAGGACGTAGCCCCAAACTTGCGATAAGTTGGTAAACCTGGATTGCTAAATTTTTATTTTTTTGAACAAATTCGCATTGACCTTGAGTACGACTGATATATCCATCCGTATCCATAAGCCCTTGAAGCAGTTCCAATCTCTGAGCTATGGATCCGTTCATGTAATCAGCCGGTATATGCTTCCTATGGAGCACACCACAACGCTCCAACTTTTTTCGAAACGAATCGGAATTTGCGTATTTCCCTTTAGAACCATCGGTCACAGTCCACGAATAACGAGTGGATTGCGACTGTGACGCTCTAACCTGATAGCCAAAAGAACGTATATTGTCCACGATCTCCTGATCAGCTGTAGTGATTCTTGAGGTATGCGTCCCACCGTCACCAAGCCATATACCTAACAAATATGGCTCAAGCTCGAAATCTTTCTTCACCCCAGAAACTGGAGACGTAACACATACTCGATGATTTCGATCCTTACGGCAAAAAAGCGTCTCTGCAATTTGTCTTGTTGTCTTAATTGATGGTTTGGGGCCGTAACTTTTTCCTTTCTTTCCCTTTAGACGATCTCGATCACTTCTTGCATCCGTAACCCATTGGTGATCCGCATCCGCGACAATAACATCACCAGTATTAAACTCAACCTCAAAACACGGACGCCCCACCATTACATCTGTGACAGCAGTAACCTTACATGGAATTCCATTTGAGCCGTACACTAAATCCCCAACCTTCAAATCTCCCATAGTGACGAATCCACAGGGAGTAGGAATAGGAGTGTCTATGGCTAATGCCTTGCCGTTGCCTCTCGGCACTTCAATGTAAACATGACGGAACCGTCGGCGCCCTCGCGCATCTACCCACCCGAACACGGTCGTGATAATGAAAACTTGCCACGGCTGGAGCTCAATGCACTGTCCGGCCAACTCGCCCTTGACATGCTTCAGATGTTCTACAAAGTAGCAGGCCTTGCAAGCGTGTCTCGCCGAAAATTGGTAGGTCCAACCCTTTCTGAGCAAATCTTTCTTTTGACGTTTGACCGCCCTTCTCACCCATCGGCAAGCCGGCACCTTTCCGCTTAAAACGTCTTCGATGTATTGGTTGGCAATCTCAACGTAATTTTTGACTCCGTTAATTTGCGACTGCTGCATTCGGAACCTCGAACATATCTAGCGTGAATTCGTCATTCTTGGTCGGATCGCCGTAGCCCTGCACCACCTTTGACCGGGCACTTGGCGTCAATCCCAATTCGCTCGCTGCCTTCACAATGTCGGCATTGCATTTAACGAGAGCATTAAAAGCCGCGCTGATCTCATTTTTCGTCGCGGACACCGCGCCAAATTTATTGACCCTATCTTGCAAAACTTCGCGCAGCGCGCACATGTTGCAATAGGTCTCAAGAATCGCGCGGTCAGTTGGTTTTAAAACTTCTTTCGGCAACCAACTCACGACGTTGGCCCAAATTTCTTTTGCGCGATCCGATAAATATTCCGGCGGCTCACCCACTTCGCCTTCGATCTGGGGCTCGCGCGCATTCGTTCGACAGGGTTGCAAGGTCCCTTTCAGGCGCTTGACCTCTGTCGGCAAAGCTTTACGGCCCATGAGAAAAATCTCCTATAATAAATTTCCAAATTTAAAATTTTGCACGCACACACAAACAGGGAGGGGCGCGGTCTCAAGGGCGTTTCCAAAAGACTTTTTACCCGCCCCTACCCCGGTAAACTCCATGCTCAGAATCATTTTTATCGTCTTGTTTTGCTACGGTTTTCTCTCTTGGATAACCCTTCCAGATCACGGAGTGCTCTTTTCGTTTGTTCTCCTACCCGTGGCGTTGGTTCTTTTATTTGGCCCAAGTAAGAAATAACCTCAACTCTTATTGCCAAATCCACCGTCTTCGGACGCTGTCTTAATTGAGTGACAAGATTGGCAGAGCGGCTGCCAATTCTTTTTATCCCAAAACAAATCCCGATCGCCTTTGTGCGGAACGATGTGGTCAACACAAGTCGCCATCGTGAACTTGCCTTGACGCGCGCATTCGGCACACGTCGGATGCTGGCTCAAAAACGTCTTGGCGGCTTTCCGCCAGCGAGAGCCATACCCGCGCTCAGATGCATTGCCTTGGAGCTTTCTGCGACGATCCTCGCGCTCTTTCTCTGCGCGTTCGTCTCGATCTTTGCCGGACTTCTCATGCCCTTTGCAAAAGCGAGAGCCCCACTCGACCGGCTTGCGACAACCTGGCCAAGCGCACAACCTCATTAAAGCCAAGACAACACCTCACGAATAAAAAAGGGCAAGCCCGAAAGCCTGCCCAAACATCAGGGAGCTAATGAAAAAGATAAACAAAACTGCCCTAACGTAGCGAATTGGTCCGGTGATTACAGCCACCGGGAGCTGTCCTACTGCCAAGCAGGAGACCTCATAAAAAAGCCCGCCGAAGCGAGCTTAAGCATTACAACAAATGCTGGGGCGTACCTGGTCCATACTTATTGAGCGCCTGTTTCTTTGCCTCAATAATCGACGACGCTTGTCTACGCAACTGATTCATAATCCACATGTAGGCAGTTGATCCTTCTGTGTAGTCTGCCTCAGCATACATTTGGACACGACCGTCGCGGCGCATGTCATCAACTTGTCGTAATGCTTTTTCGTCCTTAGGCGGATACACAGCAAAGGTAGCGCCACCCTTTTGATTGATCACCGAGAAAGCGGGAACATCACTAGGACCGTCGGCAACATAAATCATATTGACGAACTTCACACGACGCTCATCCAACGGAATCTTGGTATTGACATCAATCCGCGCTCCTTTATTGGGACCAATTTCAACACCTTTATTGATTTCAAAAATAGCCCTCGTCTTTGTAGTGTTATCAATACTGTAAGCAACCTCTCGAATCTCGCCGGATTCTTCAAGGAACTCACACCCCCAAATCTTTTCCACATAGGAAGAAATCGAGGTGCCTTCAATCACTTTCTTCAGGCCGGTACTCACCACATAGTTTTCAAAAGTTATATCAAAGTCTTGATATTCTTTTTCTTCGCTGAGCCGCTTGATTGTCTTGATCAAGTCTTCAGCACCGGGATAAAACTTTTGCTGTTTTCCGTAGCCCTTAAGCTTGTCATTGGAAAGCTCTTTAAACTTGTCGTTTCTCACATATCGAAGCATCAGGTTAAGATAGAACGTATCCGCATTGACCTCCAGACCTTTTTTCTTATAGGAACGAATCAGGTCGTTGCACTCTTTCCAAAAATCGCTTGACTCAATGCCGTATTCTTTAAACATCGGCTCTTGCATGTAGCCGGAAATCAATGTTTTGTCGAAGTCCCAAATTGTTGCAATAACATCGGCCATATTGCCCCACTGTTTTGTGTTGGTTGATGCTTGCGAGAGTATCACAACTCACGATCAGATGCATTCCACAATAACAATCCAACAAACACGAATATCAAACCAACCACACCACCACTCATAGCACCACCTAATAAAGTGCGCTACCATGTTGACAACCAATCACTCACAGCAGCGCGAAAATCTTTAAATCTCAACTGGAGACTTTCGTATGGCTGAAAATCAACCTATTGTGGTTAACATCCACATTCACATCCACTCAACCGAGAAGACTGAAGATAAATCCGACAAGGCGCCACCGCCACCTCCACCAGCGCCACCTCCTCCACCCGGTAGCGGGATCAGACGAACATATCGCTAACAACAGAAACGGGGCCTCAAACCCCATTTTTGTTAGCCAATTCACAAAAACAGAGAAGAATGCCTCAGCCCTATTAAAAGGCCGAGGCATTTCCGAATTCGCGCAGGAAAACCCGCACGTCTCCAGGTACTTACGAGGTACTCAGATTGCACCGCCGGCAGCGATGAGCCGGACACCACCAACGGCGCAAATTTTTTACATCATTCCAACTTTCGACTCGAATCGGTCTCATAATCATGAACATCATCCAAATACGACGACACGATTCGATCACTTAGATACAACAATAAATCATCGAGTTTTTGACGATCTTTGGGCATAATCAAACGACCGCCTTGAACCACAAGTTCGACCCCACACTTTGTAGCTTTTGCACGTCTGGCCAACTCTTCCGCAGTGTACGTTCTCACATAGCCGGCAGCCAAAACGCGAGGAATACGTTTGAGTTGCATTTTGCTCAATCCGGCCACAAAACTCTCAACGCTGCCACCCTCGACACCGATTGTGCTCAGCGAGAAGAACTGCTTTGCCGTCTCAGTCGTCGCCTCTTGCATGTAATCACTCAAGTCAAAAATACGACTCGCGTTGAAGAAGCTCTTGAAAAACAATCGCCCATTGCGAATCACTGCAGTAAGCTGATTGTCAAAATGCATCGCATATTGCGGCATGTCTTCAAGCGTATTTCCATCTCCAAAACTGGAAAGCCACCCAGAATGAGGCAACACAACACGACGTGGCTCAATTTTCTGAATCAAAACTTCGGAGCTTTTCTCCGACCACATGAAAACAGCCTTGATGGATGGCAAATCAAGTTTCAAATTCCAAACCTGTACCCCTGCCCAATTCTTGGCATTGTCCACAATATCGGAGACCATTGGACAACTATCAACATAGGCCACCGCCTCTGTCTCTTTTGTCCTGTATGGAGAAAACTCAACCTCCGGTAAAGGATCGTCCCCAAGATAAAAGAACTCATGACGATAAGCCTCAAAACTCTGAGCAACCTGAGCCTCTCTGTTACCTGTGATCAATATGCGTCGAAAGTATGTTGAACTGCCGCGAACGAATAACCCGATAAACATTGCCTCTCCTTAAAAAGCCACCTGAAAATCATCCGAAAAACTCACAAAATGATACCCTTTAATTAGGGATTGCGGAGACTTTTTTGAAAGCACAAAGACGGTAATAACGCCATCGTTGGGCGCCCGCACGCCAACTTCATAAAACCCGTAGCCAAACATATCGGCAATAGGGTTGTAACCCAACGCCGAGGTACGCAACGAAAACAACACGATCAATAAGGCAGCCGAACCGATCAGCATCCACGTACCACCGGTCGTCAAAAAGAAGGGCAAAACGTAGGCAATCATGTAAGCTGGGAGTCCATAGCGAAAACGAACCACCGATACCGGCTTCAACACACCCGCACTGGGACCGAACTTTTTCTCAATGCCCCACAGGCAAAAAAGCAGAAAAAGCATGCCGGCAATCACGATGCCTAGCGCTATCAGTGCGCCGCTCACCAAAAACCAAAGCGATTCAGCATCTCGACAGAAAAGCCCGAATGCCATCGGCGTTAGTCCGGAAAGCAGATAGCACATCCGTAAGAGAAACCCAACCATTGCGCTTGTATTCCGTTAAAAAATCGTCTTGAACCATATTAGCCCAACGGGTTGGTTTTGAGTATCTTTTGAGCCGGAAGAAGTTGGCGGGTTGATACGCAAAAGCCCGACACTTAGCCGGGCTCTCGCATCATTGAAGCTCGATCAACTTACAAGCTTCGCGTAGTTTAGGAAATTTTGGCATTTTTGTTCAAAGCTTGTCAAATTATTGCCCCCTCGTACAAACCCTAATCAATCCATTGCATCATCGTTTTCGCTTAGAGAATCAAGCTCTTCCGCAAACCTTGTCTCTGCCGCACACACCCGCATGAACAATGTCGTGCGGTTGAGACCTTGCCAAGCCGCAATCTCAGCAATCGAAGTCTTGTTCACCCGAGGCCCCTCAAGGTATACAAGGCGAATTGTCGCGAAATGCTCAGCCGGAATTCGACACACAGCCTTGTGCGTTCGACGCTGGCTGCGCGTGTCGGTCGGAATCCAATTGCCGGCCGCACCGCCACCGCGCACGGCCGAATAATCCACCCCTTTCACCGCGCCGAACGAATCGACCCAAGCCGCCCATTCGCGAAGAGCAATTTGCACCCACTTAATCCTCGCCATCGGCCGGCTCCCCCTCAAATCGCACAGTTTTGCCCACCGCCGGCAAGCCCAATTGCTCACACGCCCGATCAACGATGAACCGCCACAAAAAGACTTGGACCCGGTTCGCATACACCCGACCGGGCTCAAACACCAATTCACCAATCCCGTCCATCACCATGTGTCGCTCAAGCACGGCCGGATCAATCTTGAGCAACGGGGCAAGAGCAACAGCCTTTGCAATTTCTTGATCGACGTCGATGTCAAGCACGCTTCGCCCCACTCTGGCCACCACTTGCTCTAGCCTGATTACAGGCTCAAACGCGGCCATAGAGCTCACGACCGGCGTCGCCTTGACATAGGCCGTACCACGATCAAAAAGTTCGCAATGGTACTCGCAATACCGCTTTGATCCCTCACCAAAAACCCCGCGTCTTGTGCATCCGTCGACCGAGCACAACTTCGAATCCTTACCAACTTCGACCTTTGCCATCTCAAACACCCCTTGCCGTCATTGCTGCCTTAGCCTGCATCAGCACGCCTTTGCATCGTTCAAAACTTCTTTCGCTTGTGTAGATTTCCGTTGCAAACAAATCGATCCTCAAAACACCTTCGCGAGACACCCACATCGGGTTGATTTGAGCAACCTCGTTTGTCATTTTTTTACTACGTGAAATCTCTCGTGCCATCCTGTGACAATCGCTGTTGGAAACATCCTTGTGCCGAAAGTCGTTTTCCGCGCTGGTAGTAATGGGTGCTCTGTGTTTTTTTATATGTTCTTGTTTTGTTCTTGTATAGGTAGGCTCACTCTGAGCCTTCTGGACGGCTCTCTGTGAGCCTTCTGTAGGCTCACGCTGATCCTTCTGGACGGCTCTCTGTGAGCCTACTGTAGGCTCACTGTGAGCCTTCTGATTTTCATCGTTGGGGATTCTTGTTTCGTACTGATTCCCTGACTTTTTGTCAGATTTACGTAACATCCAACCCTTGGCCTCCAACTCGCCAATCGCTCGAACTACAGTCGCTCTTGAAAATCCCGAATCCGCAACAATGTCGTCATACGTGATCGACCACCCGTTCGAACACCTGCTAGCAATCCAAAAAGCAACGGCCCTTTGGTTGCCAGGCAAGTCACTCGCCCTGAGCGCGGTGACATATTCCATGAACTGGATGACCATTGCTACCACTCCACATGCGGCGCAACACTCTCTTTTTTCACAATTCCACGGGAATAGCGTTCAATTTTTATAGCCAACTCTGCAGAACAACGGCGAAAACCGTAAATCACATTGATCATGTGGCCATAAGAGACCTTGCAGTCGCCGACAAATTTCAAGCGCTCGGCTTGAGGCATTGAAATCCAATATTCGTGAAGATTCATTTTTTTCATCCTGAAATTGACGAACAAAATAATACAACAATTTTTGTTGTTCCGTTCGTCAATAGGTGAAAAAATACAGGTCTGTATTCGGGAGAAACTTATGAACGTCTCACTCACACGCAAGAACAAGCTTAAGGAACTGGTCAAAGAGCGCGGCCTGACTAACCTTTCCCAGACTGTTGGCCGAGCAAAAAGCCAGATTTCTGACATAACCACAGGACGTCGCAACATGGGCGAAAAGCTTGCGCGGGAATTTGAACGCAACTTATCATTACCTCCCGGGTTCTTTGACTCTGACCTCCTGGAAGAACAAGAAGAGATGCTGAGATTACAGCAGTACCACATGAAGGTGCCGCTACTCCCTTGGGAATCCCTCCTAGGGGAGAACTCAACACCTCAAGAGGTTTTAATGACAACGCTAAAACTAAGCGACAAGAGTTTCGCCCTGAAGCTCTTTGACACATCGATGGAACCGCTCATTTGCAAAGGCGACGACATCATCGTCGATCCGAGCCTGACTCCGCGACCGGCAGACATCGTCATTGCCGTAGTCGATGGCTCTTACGCAGTCCGCAAATACCGCGCCAAGTCGAAATCGTCTTTCGAACTCGTCCCCAGCAATTCCGATTTCGCAGTGATCAATAACCAAGAATCCGAAATCGAAATTAAGGGCGTGGTCGTAGAAATTCGTAAATTCCTGCGTTAAACCCCCTCCAAAAACGCAATATTCTTTCTTTCGTCATTTGACAATCGTCAAATGACGATTTTTTATTTTTTGCTCAAATTCGTGTTTTGACGTATGCTTGCGTACAACAATTTACTATTTCAATCGTAATTTGACGTACATCATGGCATCCGTTAACACTGTCCTTTTACTTGGCAACCTCGGTCACTCACCGCAACTTGCCTACACCGCCGCCGGCGCCGTCCCTGTCGTGCGCTTGTCTTTGGCCACGTCCAAAAAGTTCACTCTGAGCAACGGCGAGGTGCGCGAAGACACCGAATGGCACAAGGTCGTTGCATACGGCCGACTGGCCGAAGTCATCAACGAGTACGCCCAACGAGGAAATCGTCTTTGGATCGAGGGACATCTGCGCACCCGCAAAACCGTCGGAAAAGACGGCAACGAAAAGTACGTGACCGAAGTCATCGCCGACAGCTGCCAATTCTTCCGCAATCCGAAAACGGAGGATGAGCAATGAAAGAAGACCTAAAGATCATTGTCCTAGGCACCCTCGGCGCCACCGGCATCTACTGCTGGATTTACTTCATGTTCAGTCTTTCAAGCGTTCACTAAGGATCAAAAATGCACATCGAAAATCACCACGAAATCCGAGAAGTCAAGCGCTGGGTCAGCGGAAAACAGCACCGCGTCAAGGTCACGACGGTTGTCGATCCGACCGATCCTGACTTTTTGAAGACATCCGTCAACACCTGCCTCGTTCCGGAACGCATGTTCCGCCCATACATGATGGATTGGCCGGAAGTCATTGCGATCCAGGAAGCGGCCGAAAAGTTGGCCACCCGAATCATCCAGGAGATCGAATAATGCGCGTCACGACATCCGCTCAACTCATCGAGTTGGTCAACAAAAACAGCTGGAGATTCACTAGCGAACGCCCATCTGTCTTTGGCCTAATGCGAGACTTCACCGGCGACGACGGCTCTGTCATCTCTATGATCGAAGGCCGCACGATTCGATCAGCAATCGTCACCGAAGGCCCAACATCCTGTCCACTCGAAGAAATCATGCTCAATGAAGAGCTCTATCCGGCGATCCTGCAATCGTTGATGGATAGCTCCAAATGCACGGTCAAGGGAACGAAGTTCGTTTGCCGCACGACACGCTTCAAAACACCCGGCAAGACCACTTTGTTGAGCACTGAAATCAAAGTTGCCAACAAGCTGTATTTGGCTGAGTCATTCGTTTTTGAGACGGAAGTCAAGGGTACGTGGAGCTGGCGACATCGAACGATCGGCGTCGGACTCTACCACGACTGGGGGCAGCCACATCATGGATCTTTTGAAGACGCACGTCACTCCCACGACGGTTATTTGAATGCAATGAAAACCATCATCGGAATGGCAAACAAATGAGCACATTAAAGATCGCCCTCGGGCTGCTCGCATGCTGGACAGCCTGGAATCTTTTCATGTTCGCCAGCATCTACTACGGCTGGATTTATGGGATTTTTTAAAAGCATTGAGAATGAAAGAACTACCTATCATTTACTCGCTGATCCTACTTGACATGCTTCAGGAATGCGGCATCCAAAACGACAGGATTTCCGAAGTAGCGAAACTACCGCTTGAGCTACTCGAAGAGCTAACAAACGTCAACAGGCTCTATAAAGATCGGAGCGTGAATGTCTATCACACTCTCCTTAATGCCTCCGATGAGCTACGCCAAAAAGATGCCGACTTTAACGAGTTTTTTACCGCGTACTTGCAAGACGCAATCGAGGAGGGCCTCAACACCCTTCGCTACATCGATGTCAGGGTTAAGACGTGAGAGCCCCTATTCAGCGTCACGGAACGATTTACTTTGACAAATCATTCAAGCGCATGTCGTTTGGAAAGCCGATCTTTCACAACGAGTATTGCGCAGAGATTTCGTACAAAGGCAAACGCTTCCGGAAACGCAGCCGAAACCTGGCCGTAGTTGAGCACTGGCTCGCCAATATGGCCGATCGATTCTATGAACAAGAAAAGGAGAAATCCAATGATTGAAACTATCCCCGCCGTCAAGGCATACGGCCTATTGGCCGTGCTTCACAAAGCCGGCATGACGAACAAGGAAATCGCCGACAAGACCGGCCTGCGTCTCAGCTACATTGAGCAAATTCCCGTCAAAGCCAAGACGGATGCCAACATCAGTCGCGAGTTCTACCAAAAGATGGTCGACGTCTTCGAAGAACTTCAGCGCATCGATCCGGCTGTCGTCCAAAAGATCAAAGCATCGATTGCTGAAGGTCTCGAAGACTCTACCGACCACGATATGGATGATGCGGCACCGGAAGGCGCCACACCGCAACCGGAACACTCCGAAGCCGAAGAACCGGCACCGAAGGTCAAGGTCGAGATCGGAGCTGTCGGGCTGACCACGCTTGAAGCGATCGTGTTGCAGCAAGCGGTCGAAGACTGGACCGATCAACTCAATCGCAAGCTAAGACGGATGATCATCAACATGGTTGAGGGGAATCGCCATGCTTAAGAAAGACTTCCGCCTCTTCAAGCCCGAGATTCGCTTCGTGAACCCACAGACGCTCCCCATGACGGATGCTCGGGTAAGCATTGTCGCGCGCCACGATATAGAGCTCATTGTTACGGAGCACCACCCGGGGGACGACACCACCCCCACCCGAGCCCGAGGGATTATTAAGCAATCGGATGCAATAGGCTTTATCGACGCCCTTGTCAATTGCTACAACTATTCGAGAACAACAAGCCAATCAAAACTGGAGCTGATCGAATGGAATCCGCTCAACACCTACCTTGACGATGAGACCGGTGAATATACGAGCTCTAACTTACCGGATCAGACTGGCCCCTGCTTGGTGTTGTTCAAAGACGGCACCGTTGCGTTTGACGAATACGAAGAAGACGAAGTCTTCGACGAAAAGACCGGGGAAAGTCGCTGGGTACATTACTTTGATCGCAGCGGCGTTGATCTTATTGACATCGAGGCATGGGCCGAGATGCCCAAAGGCTACATGATGGAGGAAAAGAAATGACAAACGAATACAAATGGCAGCCGTACCCCAAAACCAAACCACCGGTAGATGAGACGATCTTTGTCACGATAAAAAATTACTCCGGTAAAGCTGAGGTTTTGACTGCGACCTATCTCGGTGAAAACCAATTCAGTATCGAAGCCGACGAGGATGAAAAGATCACGGCGTGGATGCTATGGCCCGAGCCTTACGCTGCGCCATCCACCGAAACGGTCAAGCGCGCTCCGTTTGAAGACATAGTCGAAAAGCCCGGAAAACGCCCCATCGTCACCGCTCTTTGCAACGGCGGCGTCGAAGTATTAGTCGAGGTCGACGACTTCTGTGCCACGGTTGAGTTGGACGCAATGGAGACAGTCGAACTCATCGAGACACTGGCCAACCAATTGACCTTTGGAATGGCTGCCAGAAATTGGGATGCGAGGTCAAGAAATGCCAAAAAGTAAGAAGCCGCGCAAAAAGCGTCACTACCGACCGGCGGCAGTCTACTGCTTCAAACAGGCCGACATCGACGACGTGTTCAACAGACTTATGCGTATCGAGTTTAGTGCCCTACTTAAGCTAGGGAAAGGCGAATCGACACTTGACGAACTACGCGAGATGCGAGACTTTATGAATGCGGTCGTGCTTGGAACGGTCCACAGAAACAAGGCTACATCGGACGAGGAATCCCAAAAGAGCATCGCCTTTCTCATCGAGACTGGAGGAAAACTGGCCAAGTTAGTGAACAACACACCACCCGACAAAAGCTACGTTTGTGATGCAGATCAGCTGAAATCAATTCTGTCGGCACTGCGCACATGCACGACCTTTGCTGAGGAATCTTTCAAAAACTGCCCAAATACATTTTTGAACGAAATCAACGGCTCTCTTTTGATTAGAGACGCAGTCGCCAGAACGGAACGATTTACTGTCACAAAGAAAATCGCCGACATCGCCGTCCATGAAGCTGCCGCCCTGAGCCGGATCAAGCATCCAGAACTGTATGAAAAGGAATATGGCCAGGTCATCAAACAAATTAAGCAGCTGGTGATCGACGCAAATTCACTGAGAAAGAATTAAGGAGCAATCAAAATGACAGACACGACAACCAACCCCATCAAACCACACGACCCGGACGGAGTCGCCGGCGCTCTCTTGATCAGCAAGAAAACCGTCTGTGCCCTACTCGGAATCAGCACCGCCACACTCGACCGGTGGCGAAAAGATGACTCGACCTTTCCTAAATGCGTTCAGTCACCAAACCGTCAGAAACGCTGGAAACGATCAGACATCGAAACCTTCGCCGCAAACCTGAAATACGAATCGTAAATCTCCAGACACAACAAAACCTCCGCCGAGACTACTCAAGCGGAGGTTTTTCCATTTTCTCATCAGAGACACATTTACAACAATCAATTCACTTCAAATGCAGTCAAGTACCGAAAGATAGCCATTTATCCACCCATAACAATTAATCATCGTTTCTACCCTTATTTTTCGGTGGAGTTTGAATCCCATCTCCACCCCAGAATTCCAAAGCCTCAGTTCTCACGGACTGAGGCTTTTTTACGTCCTGCTACCTTACCTTCTCAGGTTTTACACCCACCACAAACTGCCTAGAAACCGTGCCCGCAGTCAAACTTGTACGAAATATCCCTCTCCTTTGGAAGCAAGCCGCGAAAGTTCCGTGACAATGTTCGTCTATCGACACCAAACGAAGTGTCGAAGAAAAAATGGAGAACAATCATGTACAACTTTTTGCTGGCCTTCGTCCTTTGCGGAGCCGTTGTCGTCATCGGGGAAATCGTTTCCACCTTATCCAAAGCATGGATTCCTTCCGTGTTCGTCTCTGCCGTTGTCATTTTGATCGGTTACTGGACGTTTTTACCGCACGATTTGGTCAAAGATTCCTACCTGATTCCCTTCGGCGCATCGTTGTGCATCTTTATTCTGATTACGCACTTGGGTACGGTGATCAGCCTTGAACAACTGATTCAACAATGGCGTACGGTTGTGGTGTGCCTGTCCGGTCTTCTCGGCATGTGCTTGGCCGCATACTTTATTGCACCCCTCTTTATGGACCGCACCCTGATGATCACCGGCTTGCCGCCTCTGACGGGCGGTATCGTGGCCGCCACCATGATGCAATCGGCCGCTACGAAAGCAGGCCTCACGGTTGCCGCCGTCTTTGCCATTTCCATGTACTGCATTCAGGGCTTTGCAGGCTATCCTTTGACGGCATACTGCTTAAAGAAAGAAGGCGAACGACTCTTGAAGGAATACCGCGCCGGCAACATGAAGCTGTCCGAAGAAGAGTTGAAGAGCGTAGGCAGCGTTTTGAAATTGCCCGAAACAGACAACCAACGTCGCCTCTTGTTGCAGATTCCTGAAAAATGGAATAACCCCGTCTTGATTCTCACAAAGCTCGGCCTTGTTGCTTGGCTGGCTTCTCAAGTGGGTGCTTTCACCGGCATTTCCGGCGCCATTTGGGCATTGGTGTTAGGCGTAATTTTCTGCCGTTTGGGCTTTTTGGACGTCAACGCCTTGGTCAAGGCCAACTCTTTTCAGATCATGATGTTTGCCTTGATGATGTTTATTTATGACGGTCTGAAGGACTGCACGCCCGAAATGTTAGGCGACATCATCATGCCCATGATCACTCTGATCGTGATCGGTGTGATCGGTATGTTCGTTGCCTCTTGGATCATCGCCAAGATTTTGAGAATGAGTTTTTACTTGGCTTTTGCCAACGGCTTGACGGCCTTTTACGGTTTTCCCTTCGATCAGATTTTGACGGTTAATACCTGCAATTCTCTGACCGACAAAGAAGACGAACACGCCTTCTTGATGAGCAAGATGTTCCCGTCGATGATTGTCGGCGGTTTTGTGACCGTCACCATCACTTCCGTATTTATTGCCGGCATCTTTGCCAAGATGCTGTAATTTAAGAAAGGACAAAGTTTGAAAAATGTTCAATGAAGTTGAACAAGCCGCACAGCGTGCGCAAGACTACTTGATCAAGATGCGTCGCCACTTCCACCAGTATCCGGAAGCCAGCGCACAAGAGTACGAAACAAGCAAACGTATCGGTGAAGAACTCACCGCCATGGGCTTGACATGGAAGCAAGTCGGGATGGACACCGGCATCGTCTGCGACATTCAAGGCAAGTTCCCGGGCAAAACCTTCATGATTCGAGCCGACATCGATGCGTTGTCGGTGACCGAAGACACGGGACTGCCCTTTGAGAGTAAAAACAAGGGGCTGATGCATGCCTGCGGGCACGACTGCCATATTTCCGTGATGTTGGCCGCCGCCAAGATGCTCTCCGAACTGCGCGATCAAATCCACGGCACGGTACGCGTGATTTTCCAACCGGCCGAAGAAATCGCCCAAGGCGCCAAGGCCATGATCAAAGAAGGCGTTTTGGACGGGGTTGATGCCTGTTTCGGCATTCACGTCTGGAGCGATATCGATGCGGGCAAAATCTCCATCGAACCCGGTCCTCGTATGGCCTCGGCCGACAAATTTACGATTGATATCGACGGAAAGAGCGGTCACGGCGCGCAACCGCATCTGTGCGTGGACGCCGCCGTCGTTGCCGCCGCCGTGATTCAGAATCTGCAAACGGTGGTGAGCCGCGAAATCGCGCCCACCGAAACGGCGGTTGTGACGGTGGGCACCGTCAATGTCGGCAGCCGTTGGAATGTGGTGGCGGGTTCCGCACACATGGAGGGTACGACACGCTGCTTTAACCCGGAAGTGCGCAATCAAATGCCCGCCGTTTTGTCTCGCGTTGTCGAAGAAACGGCCAAAGCCTTTCGCGCCACCGCCAAGGTCAATTACGACTTTTTGGTCTCGCCCACGGTCAACAATCCGGCAATCGTTCCCTACGCCCAAAAAGCTGCCGAAGAAATCTTCGGAGCCGATTGGAATGCGCACTACGGGCTCACGATGGGCGGCGAAGACTTCTCGTTTTTCTTGGAAAAGATTCCGGGATGCTTCGCGCTGTTGGGCGTCAGAAGCCCCGAAGCCGATTCGGGCTGGCCGCAACACTCCTGCCACTACAAGGTCGATGAGTCGTCTTTGATTCAAGGCGCCAAGATGCATGTCTTGACGGCACTCAACTACCTGAACGCCAACAAGTAATCTGACGACAATTCTTTCGACTTCAGAGCGGCACGAGCCTTCGCGCCGCTCTTTTGTTTGGTACTCGTCGTCAACTTTTCCTTGAAACGGTTTCTCTCCGAGAGTTCTGTCGAAAATCCGTACCGCCCTCTACAATCAAAAGACCGTCATCCCAAATACAAAAGGTTTTGTCATGCCCGTTTCCCGTCGAAATCTTCTGACTGCCGGCCTTGTGCTTTCTTCCGTGACCGGCAGTTTTTCTCAAATCGCGCAAGCTGCCGAGAAGAAACTGCCCGCACTGAAATTTTTCATGCAAGCGCCGGGCCACCCCGCAAGCGCTGTGCCCTACGGCAACAACACCGCACACGGCAAATATGCCGATGCGGGCGATGTCAAGCTCTATTACGAAACGTATGGCTCGGGCGAACCGTTTTTGGTGTTACACGGCGGCGGAGCCGGTTGCGCCTACGAAATGGGGTGCTTTATCGATCGTCTTCAAGAAAAGTATCGCGTCATCATTCCCTCTACGCGCGGACACGGCCGCTCGGGCTTTGGGACCGAACCTTTGAGCTACGCACAAAAAGCGCAGGACATCATGGCGGTTTTGAAAGCCGAAAAGATCAAAAAGGTCCGAATCTTGGGCTTTAGCGACGGCGCCTACACCGCTTACAAGATCGCAGAGCTCTTTCCCGACGTTGTCACGCACATCATTGCGATCGGTGCCGGAGAAAATATTCCGGGACTACGTCAGGTGGTAACAAGCTTGGAAGCTTTTAAGCAGTTCGATGCCGACTTTGTGGCGCAACAACAAGCTTTGTCCCCCGAGCCCGAACGGTGGGCACCGTGGCTTGTCAAATACGGCGAATTGTGATCTACCCCTCATTAATGAACACTCCCCCGTTTAGGAGACCACTATCCACTAAATGGGGGAACTGCTATGAAGGGTACGAGAATAACAAAAGAAATTAAAGAAAAAGTCTTGGAGTTATTTAAGCAAGGTCTGGGCTACCGTTCAGTATCAAAAATGCTCGGTCTCAATGAGGGAACAGTGAAAGGTTATTCGCAGTTGTATCGATCGGGCGATGAAATAACATGGGTCGACAACGAGCACAAACGTAGCGCACCGGATCCAAAGGTTCTCTTAGACGCCGTCAGAGAGTATTTGGAAGGTCGGTACGGATACCGTTACTTATCAATCAAATACGGGCTTAGAGATTCGACGATAAAAAAGGCCGTCAAAAATTACCAAACCCATGGCATAGTTACCCTATCGAAAGGGAGACCAACCATGGAAACACTGCGAGCACAAAAAGCCCAACTGCAACAGCGCAAGCAGCAACAAGACGAAAAGCCGCTGAGCAAAAAGGACCACAAAGAGTTACTTGACTTATTAGAGGTCAATATCGCATTACTGGAAGTGCTAGAGGAATGTGACCCGGACGAGGTTAAAAAAAAAGATTACAGGCAGCAAATAAAGCAGCTTCAGGCTCAGTTAGCTTACGAAAGGCGTGTCGCCTCTTAGGCGTGAATCGAAGTACCGTGTATAAGCAAAGGCAACAACAGAACAATCCATGTCAGCGACGCTTAGACGATGAACAATTGGGAGAGAAGATTAAGCAAATCCAAGAAAAACATCGTTACACGTACGGCATCGATCGTGTTACCCATGAGCTCAGGAGACAAGGACAAAACATCAACCACAAGCGAGTGGCCAGAGTGATGTCGAAGTTCGGGCTCAATGCTGTGATTCGGAAAAAACGCAATTATTTTTGCTCTCAGGTTGAGGTCAAGCAGCGTACGTTACCCGGTAACATTTTGAACCGAGACTTCCAAGCGCAACGTCCCGGAGAAAAGCTGGTGAGCGATGTCACGTATTTGCCGCTTAAAGACGGATCATGGTGTTACGTTTCGTTGGTCAAGGATCTCTGCACTGCGGAAATTGTGGCTTGCGAGACATCGCGATCGCAAAACATGGACTTGGCGATGAGAACACTACAGCAACTACCGGCGACGCTCACACAAGGATTGTTCCATACGGATCAGGGTGGGTTGTACACGAATTCGGTGTTTGCTTTTAAACTCAGAGAATTGGGTTTGGAACAAAGCCTTTCTCGCAAAGGAAATTGTTTGGATAATGCCGTTATTGAAAGCTTTAACGGCACAATGAAATGCGAGTGGTTTTATCCTCGTTATAAACGAAGTCGGTGGGACTTGACTTTCGACGAGGCCACGGACTTAGTATTTGAGTATGTCAAGTACTACAATGAGAAGCGCATTCAGAAGAAACTGGGTTATATGACACCGTTAGAATATCGCCGTCAAATAACCCAAATTTAAAAATCAAACCGGTCTACTTTTTGGGGTAGAGTTCAAAAATGAGAGGCTTCCAGTATTGAACAGCCCTTGCGGTACTGTTTTCCTGATTCATCGACGACTGTTCGACAAGTAGTAATCAC
>CALKKK010000140.1 GCA_937995395.1 uncultured Sutterella sp.
TGTTGACATTAACTTTATCGGAGACGGTTCTTCGATTGGCAATAAAGCTACAGACTACAGTATTAATTGGCTGATCAGTCAGAACGCCGGAAGCATGACCTTGACGAATGAAAGAGGTAATAACCTTTATATCGGTTCCGGCATGCTTAATTATTGGGCATTGGTGTTTGTCCCGGATGGTGGATTCGATTCGTTGAATGATGAGGCATATCGAGCCGGTCTGACCAATGTTGGTAATGGCAAGGGTTGCTGGCATCTGATTAGAACTGGAAATATTCCTCTTACTCCCTTGACGCCGGCAACTAAACCTTCTGATCCTATAGTCCCGCCGAATGTGGTGCCCCCAGTTGTTATTCCACCTTTGCCTCCGGAAGTTACCGAGAACATCAATATGGGCACTTCCAGTGGCCAGGCCTTGGCGTATCTTGCAGATCTTGAGGATCTCCGCAAGCGTCTCGGCGAAGTTCGCTATGGGGCTCAGTATGGCGGCTGGGTAAAGGTCTTTACCAAGAAGGATTCTGTCAATGCGAGTGGAACTGCAGGTTTCAAGCAGGAGACCAATGGTTTGAACATTGGCTTTGATCGTCTTGTTAATGCCGATGAAGATCATGCCTGGTTGTTGGGCGGCGCCTTCCGATACAGCAAGGCTGATCAGGACGGCATTGGAGTCAAATCCAACACTGGCAAGCTGTATGAGTATTCCCTCAAGTCTTATGCAACTTGGATGAGTGACAACGGCAGCTACGCTGACTTGGTTGCTCAGGTTGGTCGCTATGAACAGAAGCTTGACGGCTTGGACAATACGGGCAAGGGTTCCAGTCATGCCAGCTACAACACTGTTGGTTATGGCTTGAGTGCTGAATTGGGTCACATGCTTTCGTTCGGCGAATCTGTAGATGACCGTCGTTGGTATAACCACTTCTACGTTGAGCCGCAGATCCAGCTTTCCTATTTCCATGTCAAGGGACAGGATTACACGACTTCTACCGGACTGGCTGTTTCTCAGGGTAATGCAGATTTCTTGACGGGTCGTGCCGGTGTTGTGTTGGGCAAGAAGTTCAACTATGGAACGATTGACGATTTGGATCGTCGTTACTTCCAGGTCGGTCTGCTGGGCGGCGTCAAGCATGAATTCCTCGGCGGTGATCAAACGATTTCCTATACGGGTGTCGATGGTGCCAAGGCCATCGTGCATGCGGGAGACATCGATGGCACGCGCTTCTATTACGGCGTCAATTGTGACTGGCAGATAACGGAAAACTTCCGTCTCTATGCGCAGGCCAATCGTGAAGAAGGCGACCACTATACGAAGGACTACGACGTCAGCCTCGGCGGCAAGCTGTTGTTCTGATGAAACCTGGCCAATCTGAATAGGTCGGATGGCATTCGAAATCATTGCGGACTGCGCCTGGTTGTGAGGGTGCAGTCTATTCATCGAATAGGAATAAAAATGAACAGTAAAAAACAGGCATTGGCTGTGATCGCTTTTGCATGTGTTTCGTCTGGGATTTTCGCAGCTGAGATTCCCGTTGAAGATTGTGGTCGGACGGCTGAGACGTTTGCTTTTGTGGCCGATGTATCCGGATCCATGATGCAGACTGTGGGACACATGAAGTCCCTGGCGCAAAAGGAAATCGAAGAAGCGCGCAAGCGCGGCGAATCGCTCCCGAAAATCCGTCTTGTGCCTCCGGCCAATGAAGAGATTGACAAGATGACTCGTCATGAGCTGACGCAACGCTTTATCGAAAAGACCGGTACCTATGCCATTGAGAAGGCCGGGATGCAGTCCTCGGTTCTGACAGTGGCACCCTTTACTCTGCTGGTGCCGATGAAGGAGCGCAATTCTGAAGAGTTCAAGGCCGATCTTCAAAAGAAGTTCGGCGTTCGTCTGGAGGTGTTCGGTCGCTCAACATGGATGGGAACCCGCGCATTTGAGAGCTTCTCTGAAAAGCTTGCCAAGTCTCAGGCAACCGTTCTCGTGACTGACGGCAGCTTTGAGGTTGATCCCGATAAGAAGCATTTGGATCCCGTGGCAACTTTGAAGGCCTTCTATGAAGCCAATCCGAAGTCCTGCATCCATATCGTTTCAGCTGCGTACACCGAAAAGGAGCACAAGGCTGTGGATGATCTTGCATCGGTATCCTCATGCGGTCGCGTCGATGAACTGGAAGCTTTGATCACTGATGAATCTTTGTGGAAGTCGTTCGTTGAAGAAGTTTTCTATCGTGACTGTACTAAGGCGACAACGATTGCTATTCGCGGCATCAACTTTGCATTCGATAAGTCAAATCTGCCGAAGGAAAGCCGCCTCATTTTGGACAAGGCGCTTACGGTCATCAATTCGCGTGACAAGTCCGAGAAGATCGAAATCCGTGGCTGGACTGACTGGACGGGCAGCGACAAGTACAACGCCGGCTTGTCGCAGCGCCGTGCCGATGCCGTGCGCAATTACTTCATCGAGCATGGCATTGACGCCGATCGACTGACGGCTCGTGGCATGGGCAAGTCCTTCAAGTACACCAACTATACCGGTGACGGTCGCTGGATGAATCGCCGTGTCGAATTGGTTTTCGAAGACGGATTGCAATCCAACGACTCTGAAAAGCGTTACGACACTGAGTCCATGAACTAATAAATAATTAATTGAAGCAAACATGAGCGCTCGAGTTCCTAATAAAGCTCGAGCGCTCATGTTGTGTGTTAGGCCTTGACCCAATCTAACGGGCGGAAAAAAGACTGTTGAGCAAACTGTTTGTCATGCGACATAAGAATTGACCCTCAAAACGACATAAAAATTGACCCACCTCCAAAAGG
>CALKKK010000141.1 GCA_937995395.1 uncultured Sutterella sp.
CGATGATTGCCATTGCAGGCATGTCCGCCAACATTTTGGCGTCGGAAATGTCCCTCGAAGATTGCGGACGGACGGCTGAGACGTTTGCCTTTGTGGCCGATGTCTCCGGATCCATGATGCAGACTGTGGGGCACATGAAGTCTCAGGCGCAGAAGGAGATCGAAGAAGCTCGCGAGCGTGGTGAATCGCTCCCGAAAATCCGTCTTGTGCCTCCGGCGAATGAAGAGATTGACAAGCTGACTCGTCATGAACTGACGCACCGCTTCATTGAGAAGGCGGGCACCTATGCGATTGAGAAGGCCGGGATGCAGTCGTTGGTTCTGACAGTGGCGCCCTTTACTCTGCTGGTGCCGATGAAGGAGCGCAATTCTGAAGAGTTCAAGACCGATCTTCAAAAGAAGTTCGGCGTTCGTCTGGAGGTGTTCGGTCGCTCAACGTGGATGGGGAGCCGCGCCTTTGAGAGCTTCTCTGAACAGCTTGCCAAGTCACAGGCAACCGTTCTCGTTACTGACGGCAACTTTGAGGTTGATCCCGATCAGAAGCATTTGGATCCGGTGGCAACGTTGAAGGCCTTCTATGCAGCCAATCCGAAATCCTGCATCCATATCGTGTCTGCCGCTTATACGGAAAAGGAGCGAAAGGCCATTGATGAGCTTGCTTCGGTTTCCACCTGCGGCCGCGTCGACGACTTGGAAGCCTTGATGACGGATGACACCTTGTGGAAGAGCTTTGTTGAAGAGGTCTTCTATCGTAAATGTCAGAAGAACGGTGTGATTGAAATTCAGGGCATCAACTTTGCGTTCGACAAGTCGAACCTTCCTGAAGAAAGCCGCCGCATTCTGGACAAGGCGCTCGTGGTCATCAATTCGCGAGACAAGTCTGAAAAGATTGAAATCCGAGGCTGGACCGACTGGGTCGGCAACAACAAGTACAACGCCGGTTTGTCCCAGCGTCGTGCCAATGCCGTTCGTCAATACTTCATTGAATATGGCATTGACGCCGATCGATTGACGGCGCGCGGCATGGGCAAGTCCTTCAAGTACACCAACAAGACCGATGACGGTCGCTGGATGAATCGCCGTGTCGAATTGATTATCGAAGGCGGCCTGCATTCGAATGACTCGGAGAAGCGTTACGACACAGATTCTCTGAATTGACAATACGCCGACATTCCATTGCCAACGGCGATGCTTAAGGCGCCTCCATCGGTTTGATTCCATGAACAGATGCAGACGTTCGAAAAGACATTGCAGGCAAACGGAAAATTGAAAGCGCCCGTGTTCCTTGCACTAAACACGGGCGCTGTGCCATTTGGCGTGGACGACTGGTTATGTCAGTCTAGAGATCGGTTGGGTTAGAACTCGTAGCGAACGCCGGCGTTGACAACCCAGCTCTTGTCCAAGCTGTTGCCGAAGCGATACTCAACATCGACAAACCCAAAGGAATCATCAACAATTTTGGCTTGAGCTCCGAAGCCAACGTCGTACCAACTTCCCTTGTTGTCGATGGAGGCGTCATACCCGGTACGATGCGTTGTCACGTCAAAGGCCATGATCTTCTGCTTGCCTGCCCATTCTCGCATCCAGTCTGCCTTGACGTAGACTGTTTGCGAGCGAGTTTCGCCAAATTCCATGCCGCCTCTGAAGCCAATGCGGCTGATGACAGAGTTGAATGCGTCATGAACCATGTGCGTACCCTGAGAGGTCGAATAATCTGCATTGGTGACACGCAGATATTGGAGTTGAAGTTGCGGCTCTGCAAAGAATCCATTGGTCAGCATAAATCGATGGCCCGTTTCAGCAGATGCGCCCATGATGTGATTGTCGTAGTTCGCAGTGATTCTGTGACCTGAACCATTAACGATGTCAAAGCTGTTGGAAAGCACTCCCCAGATGGCGTTCAAATCCACATAGGCACCATTGTTTCCAAGCCAAGTGCCGTATGCCTTAAAGCCGAATCGGTCGGTATTGCCTTCCCCGGCAGTAGTGTTGAAGTCAACATTCACGTCCTTGTAATCCACGGCTCCGCCAACAATCCAGCGACCATCCTTTTGCTTGAAGGCATGATCGAAGCCGAGCTGATACGTAACGGCATCGCTTTCAAAATCGCCGAGGCCGGAATCCGTTCCATTGGATTCATAACGAGCGCGTAGCCAAACGCCATCATCGCCCTTCGCATAACGGGCATCGCCCTGACGCTTGTTCAGGCGATCCATTTCGACGGCGGTCCAATAGTTGCTTCGGGCAGTCGCAAGAATGGTCAAGCCGGCATCCGAGAGCGTGGAGTCAGGCGTATTGGTATCTTCTTCCCCGGGTACGGGATTAGGAGAGGGTGTCGGCGTGGGATCCGTGCCTTCCTCCAGCTGACCTGCAATGTACCAATTAGTTCCTTCATCACCAAAAATGTGATCGACGTAATCGTTGCCAGGTTTGTAGTCCCCTGCACCTGCATTGGCTCCGTTGTACTTGGAGTTTTCGGCAGTTTTCGTTTTGTCATAGGCTTCCTTGGCGACGGTAAGCGTGACGTTCCGGAACCCTTCGTCAAGCATTTGAGCCTTAAACTCGCTGCCGTTGTAGGAATCGACGGCACCGCCTGTCGTTGCAAAACGAACGCCTACCAGATCATCGAGGCTAGCCCCTGCGCGAACCGTGCTGTTCAGTTTGACATTAATCGTATTGTGCGAATCAGCCGCCAGTGCGCCAGCGACAAAAAGCATGTTCCCGTTAGAACCGGAAGGATCAAGTGTCATATTGAACGCACCGTTGCCCGTTAGATTGCGAGCGAATACGGTGGCTCCCGGAGACGTTGTCATATCGACAGTTCCTTGATTGTCCAATGAGGTCAGAGAACTCTGGCCCAAGGCAAACCAAGATGCTCCATCTGTCAAGGAAATGGCAATCTTGCCCGAGGAGGTCGGATTCAACGAAGCATTCGAAATGTTTTGCAACGTGGCAGTGTGATCAATCGTTTGACTGTCAGCAAGTTCCAGCCAGGCATCGGCTTGACCAATCAATACTGAATCGGAGCCTTTAAGGTTCAGATCAATCGTGCCGCCATCCACAGCATAAATGTCGCCATAAATGGCGGCATTCCCGGAAATGGCAATGGAACCGGCCTTGGCATCCGCTGCACTGGTGGAGTTGAACGTTTGTTTATCGGCCTGCAAATGCCCGTAAATTGCGTGCTTGCCCTGATCAAGGGAAACGGCACCGTTCTCCATCGCTTGAATGGCAAGGGTTTTGATTTGAGCTTTCTCGGTCGTTGCCGCAGCAGCAAAAGAACCCTTATAGGATTCGGCGTTGTCAGGATTGACGTTGATATAAACGTCTTTCAGGTTGCCGATGTTGGCCTGATGCGCCAGCAAGCCAATTGCGGAGCCGTCGCTGGCTTTAATATCCTTGACTTGAATGGCCTTGCTTGAGAATGCCTGAGTGCCGTCGAATTGAACCCCAACCGCAGATGTCGTGCCATGGACGTTCTGCACAGACAAAGTATCACCAACTGTCGTCTTGGCGCCTTGCATCAAACCAATGGCATCGCCAGCGGTGGCTTTAACATCGGTGACTGCAAAGTTATTGACGGAAGTGAACGATGCGCCATCCGAGATTTCAGCACCTACAGCTCCTCTTGTTCCATGCACGCCGTTAATCAAAACGCTTCCCGCTTGGGCATTCAGCTTACCATTGTCGCGTGCGGCACCGCCGACAGACATACCCTCAGCAATGCCGTCACTGGCGACAACATTATCAATCGTAACTGTGCCGACATTGAAGTTTGTGTCTCCATAAGGCGTGCGGCTGTCAGCCTCCATGAAAAGTCCAGTAGTATTCCCTTCCTTCGTGTTGAGGATGTTACGCATCTCAAAAGAATCGCTTATTGTATTACCCTCAGTACCATTAATATAGCCATAAAGGTCATTTTTATAATTATTATTGAGACCGTAGATTAATATTTTTTTTGCCTTAACTGGTGAACTTTGAACGTAAACACTAGTTTTTAAGCCGCTTGCAACATTGAAGTTAATATTCGT
>CALKKK010000142.1 GCA_937995395.1 uncultured Sutterella sp.
GGGTTTAACCGGGGCAAAGGGCATCTTCTTGGTTTTCTTTTCTTCACTCATGTGTCGGTGACTTCCTAATAGGGTGTGGTGTCGGAAGCATCTCGGTGCCCCAACAAAATATTTCTTACTTTTCGTTTGAGAAAACGGCAAGCGTCAAGGCGGTTTCATCATCCGTCACCGTCTTGCCCTCGACGCATTTGACTTTGCCGGCAGCTACAGTGTGCACGCTTCTCGGATATAGGACGTGTTCGAGTTTGAGAGCACGAGCAGCGAGGCTTTCTGCATCGTCTGTCGGAAGAACCGGTACCACGGCCTGACCGATGATGGCGCCGCCATCGAGTTCTGCGCTTACAAAGTGCACGGTGCAACCGTGAACGCGCACGCCGGCATCCAGGGCACGTTCATGCGTATCGAGGCCTTTGAACAACGGCAAAAGTGCCGGGTGAATATTGAGAATCTTTCCTTCATAGTGATTGACAAAGTGCGGCGTCAATACGCGCATAAAGCCCGCAAGAACAATGACGTCGGGCGTGTATTTGTCAATGACTTCGATCATGGCGTCTTCAAAAGCTTCGCGGGTGTCAAAAGCTTTGTGATCCACGACGGCCGTATCGATGCCGCGCTCCTTGGCACGATCCAAACCGGCGGCACCCGGTCGATTACTTAACACGCAAGCGATACGAATGCCCTCTTGAGCCCAGTTTTCACGCTCGCAAGCCTCGGCGATGGCCACAAAGTTGGAGCCGCGGCCTGAAATCAGAACGACGATGTTTTTCATGTTTGTATATATTGGGGGAAAGATTCGAAGATGGGCGCATTTTAGCGGGTTACTGCATCGGGCGGGGTAAAAATACACGCCCAAGCGCGAAAATTTCGTGCCTTTGTATCGCATCGGCTAAAATAACTGCCTTTCTTATGCAAAGCCCAACTTTGCAACACTGTACAGTTCTTCTTATCACGACTCTAAATCAAAATATCGGTAACCCTCATGCGACGCGTTATTTACGGACTGCCCTCTGCCTTTGAAAAAATCGACTGCGCAATTGCCATCGGCAATTTCGACGGCGTACACCGCGGTCATCAGGCGCTGTTGCATGAAGTGGTCAGTGCTGCCCGCGCTCGCGGCCTAGTGCCGGCCGTTTTGACGTTTGAGCCCCATCCCAAAGAGTTTTTCGGTTCCGTCGACCTGGTGCGCATCTCGACCTTAAGAGACAAGGTCAATGCCATTTTGGAAACAGGCATTGAACGCGTTTATATCGGGCGTTTCGATCAGGCCATGGCAAGCATGAGTCCGGTCGAATTTGCCCGCGATTATTTGAGCGAGGGTTTAGCTTGCCGTTGGGTGACCGTCGGAGAAAACTTTGCTTTTGGCGCACAAGGCAAAGGCAACTTCGAAACTTTGGAAGAATTGGGGCGCCATTACGGCTTTGAAGCCTACTGCACGCCGATGCTTTACCATGGGCAGGCACGCATATCGAGTTCGCGCATTCGTGCGGCGTTGGAGTTGGGCGATTTGTTTGACGTTGCCGATATGCTCGGACACAGAATGTTTGTGACGGGTCGTGTGGTGCATGGTGCTGCGCTCGGTCGCACCATCGGCTATCCCACTTTAAATACCCCGGTTGTGGCTCCCTACTCCAAGAGCAAGTTCGGGCTTCACGGCGTTTTTGCCGTCAAGGTCTGGGGCTTGACGGGCTCGGCCAATACACCTCTTTTGGGTGTGGCGTCCGTGGGATATAAGCCCACCGTGACGGACAAGAAACGCTGGCTGTTGGAAACGCATATCTTCGACTGGAAGGGCGACGCCTACGGCAAACTCATTCGAACCGAGTTTGTGGCCAAGATCCGTGATGAAAAGAAGTTCTCGGGACTTGAAGAGTTAACGGCCGCCATCAATGCCGATGCGGCAAAAGCTCGTGAAATCTTAGGTAGAGCCGTTAACGACGACTTGGCTTCAAGCGTATTTGCTTTCTAACGAAAGCAGGCGACAAGGATTGCTTCTTTGTCGCCTGCACCTTACTTGCCATCTGCGTGTGCGTCCGGCTCCGATTACCAAGGACATTGGCCGGTTTTGGTTGTGAAAGTGGGGTCTACTGTCGGACCATGCGAATTTCAACACGACGATCGGGCTGTAAGCAGTCGATGGCTTCTTGGTTCCAAAGTCCCTTACACGTGTCTCCGGTAACCGGACGGTATTTGCCTTCTGCACGACGAATCACAAAGAGCGACATATCGACGCCTTCGCTTTCAAGTTGCTTGATCACGGTATTGAGGCGTCGTTCGGACAGACGGTCGTTATATTCATATGTACCGATCTTGTCGGTGTGCGCCGTAATCGAGAAGCGGATTCGCATCTGATCGATGATGTGGCGAGCTGTCGACAAGACTTCTGCAACACGACGAATTTCTTCAATACCTTCGGGCTTAAGGACATGCTTATCGAAGGCAAAGAGCGTATCGGCCGACAACGTAAAGTCTAAGCACGGTGTATAGAAAACTCGAGCGACAAATTGAGCCGCCGCATCGTCGTCAAGCAACAATTGTATGGCATCGGCCGTAATCAACCCGGGAATGACTTCAGCCAGACGCTTGACCTCCTCCCGAGTCTCTTCATCGTCGTTAAAGGTCACCAAAACAGGCTTAGCCAACGGCTCTTTTTCATGAAACTCTTCCCAAGCTTTTTCAAAGAGTCGTCCTCGGTTGATCTTGTCGCCGTCTGTTAAAAAAAGCAATGCACTTTTTTGTCTTAAGAGCTCTGCCGTTTGACGTTGTGTTTCATTATCCGATTCTGCATAACGCACCAAACGTTTTTCGTAGTCAATCAGACTTTCGCCCAGATTGGTCATGCGACCGAATACTTCGAGACGTTCGGGGAGTTTCGCGACTTTCTTTTCAAAGTCGTCGGCAACACCGACCGGTAACGTATGCGGAGCAACGGTACCGGCAACGACTTCAATACCGGATTCTTCCGGCAATATGGCTTTGAATTTCAGGAGCAGCTTCTTGGCTATGACGACTTTTCGAACCTTAAAGAGCTCTTCATAAGCGTCTTTGGTGTCTTGATCCTTGTCTTTGAGCCACTCGGGATAGTCTTTGTCTTCGGGTTTCTTGAGCTTTTGCTGCATGGTTCCCGAATAGTCGACAAACCAAGCGGTGCTTTCCACACGAGGGCCGCAATCTTCTTGGTTGACGATCACTTCGGCTTGTGCACTCTGCATCAGAGCGGCTCCCATAAAAAGGAGAGCCGAAATACAAGCGGTTGCGGTTTTTGTTTGTATCGCTTTCATTGACTCATCTCCTTAGAACACATGTCTGATGCTTGAAATCCAAAAAGTCGCAATAGGTATAAAACAAATTACTTTGATTGTAGCATTACTTTATTTTATGTTGCACAAAAAGCACAAAATACACAGATGAACCGTAAGCATATTTTCACGACTGTCCAAAGAATGACTTTCTAACTCTTGTCAGTGCCGTGAGAGACACGAGCAAGCAAAAATCCCCGTCAACTAAGCCCAATGCCTTAGGCAAATTCGAGCCTGTACCACTATACTTAGCATCTGTGCCGCTATTTTACTTTTCGTATTCTGGCGGCACATCTGTATTTTCAAACAACCTTCAGAAGAGCCCGAGGGGGCCTGGAGACACTTTCAATGGCTAAAAACGACAAGGCCGATGCGGCCAAGTATCCCTTAAACCTGCCCGAAACCGCCTTCCCGATGCGTGGCGACTTGCCCAAGCGCGAACCTGCCTGGGTCAAAGAGTGGGAAGAAAAAGACCTCTATAAAGTTATTCGTGCCGCCCGTCGCGGTAAGAAGACCTTTGCTTTGCACGACGGCCCTCCGTACGCCAACGGCGCCATCCACATGGGGCACGCACTCAATAAGATTCTCAAAGACATCATCAACAAAACCAAGTTGATGGCCGGTTTTGACGTTCCCTATATTCCGGGCTGGGACTGCCACGGCATGCCCATTGAAATTCAGATTGAAAAGCAATTCGGCAAGGGGCTGCCCAAGCTCGAATTGATTGAGAAAGCACGTGCTTACGCTGCAACTCAAGTCGCCTGCCAAAAGGAAGGCTTTAAGCGCTTGGGTGTTCTGGGTGACTGGGACAACCCCTATCTGACGATGAATCACGCCAACGAGGCCGCCGAAATCCGTGCTTTGGCCAAGATCGTCGAAAAGGGTTACGTTTATCGTGGCTTAAAGCCCGTGAAC
>CALKKK010000143.1 GCA_937995395.1 uncultured Sutterella sp.
ATGCTAAAGATGTCAATAACATTGCTGAGGAGAAAATTGAACAGAGCCTATTTGAGGGGCTAACACGTATCGCAATGTTAAAGTAATGGCTACGTTTAATAAAATTTCATGGCATGATTAAGTTTTCAAGCGTTTGTTGGTGAAAGTTTTTAGGTGGTTGAGGTATGAATTCAGAACAAAAAAATTCTCTGGAAAAAGTAGATCTTGTGTATTTATGGTGTGATGGGCGAGATCCTAGCTTTGTTAAGGAAAAACAAATGCGTTTAGCAGAGCTTAAGTTGCCATATAATGAAGATAATATTGGAGACAAACGATATGTAGAGCATGATGAATTAAGGTATTCTTTGAGGTCTGCCTATGAAAATGTTCCATGGATTAATCATATATATATAATAACTGATAGACAAAGGCCAAGTTGGTTAAAAAGTCATCCGAAAATAACGATTGTCGATCATCGTGAAATTATTCCTCATGAACTGTTGCCGACATTCTCGGCTATAGTAATTGAAATGTATATTGATAAAATTCCGGGATTGTCTGAGAAGTTTTTATTGGCAAATGACGATATGTTTTTTGCAAGGAAGTTATCAACTAGTGATTTTTTTTCCGATAATGGTAAGCCTATTGTTTGGTTATCTCCTAAACAGCCAATGAATGATAGTTTGGCGGACTCGATATTGAGTAGTGATAGAGTTGATTGGCATAAGACCTTAGTCAGAGCTTGGGCACTGTATAAAAAACATCGGGAATTGGAAATTCCGTTTTATACACCAGCTCATTGTGTCGATGCATATTGTAAAAGTATATACTCACAAATTCTTGAAGAATATCCTGAGTTGAAGTTGAAAAATTCTCAACCGCTTCGGACAGGGGAGGAGATTACAAGAATTCTATTTTCATATGAGATGATAACTACATATGGAGCTTCTTTTGTCTTGAAGAAAAGAAACGATTTTCTTTCTAGGGTGAAGGCTAAATTTGTTAAACCGGTAGATTATGTTGCAATTTCTAGAGAGAGTGTAAAAAAAATTCAAAGAGATATCCGAATATTTAATCCAAAGACCTTTTGTCTAAACAATATACGGGCAACAGAAGTTGAGGATGCAAAGAGACTGTTTAATAGTCTTTGGCCAGTTCCAGCTCCTTGGGAAAAATAGTGCGACGAGAGGGCAAGTTATATCTTGCCCTTATTTTTTTCTAATGTATATAAGCGTACGTATTTATCCATTGTATATGCGTAATGATAGATTGAAAATATCCAACCTAATTTTCCGTCGAGGAAGCCAAGGTTTAAGAAATAAATTTTGATAAAGGCCCAAAAGGGGCGCAAAACGATGTCACAGATAAAGGAACACTTCCTTCCTGTTTTGTGGTAATTTTCAGACGATATCCTTGCGTAATTATTAATTTTTCTCCAGTACGAGTCCCAATTAGTATATGTATAGTGGATAATTTCTCCGTCAACTTTATGCACAGGTAAACTTGAGACAAATTGTTCATGAACTGGTCGCTCATATGATCCTGTATTTTTTGGGAAAAGCCGTATCACCCAGTCAGGCCTAAATACTCCATGACGAGGTTTTCCTAATTCAAAGTTATTAACTCGTTTGAAAGATACTTGAGCAAGTGATTCTTTCGATAGTTCTTTACTGATGGAATTCCTTAGAGTATCAGTTACTCTTTCATCTGCATCGATAAAGAGAATATAATCTCCGGTAGCAACTGACATAGCAAAATTTCTTTGTTGCGACCAGTCTGAATTGAGTGCGTGCGATACTACAGTAACTTTTGGACTAACTGCTTTTGCTAATGCAACAGTATTGTCGGTACTGTTGTCATCAATAACCAGAATTTCATCAGCAAAAAGGCAGGACTTGATACAGTCTTCGATATTATGAGCTTCGTTGTGCGTTAGGATAATTGCACTTAAACTAGCCATGAGAACGCTCCAACACCTTGTTCATTGCAGAATTCACCTCTTCAACGCTTGGCCATCCATTTTCTGAACCTAAAACAACAGCATCAGGATTCCAAGGGCGAGTTCTTTGTGGATTCGTTACCCCGACTAATGTGATTTGTGGAACGCCAACAGCCGCAGCAATATGACTTACACCAGAATCATTTGCAATCACAATCTGTGCTTTACGGGCTATTGCGGCAAAGTTACCCAGTGTTGTTGGAGGCAGAATTGTTGCATCAGGGCATGCTTGTCGTGCCAACTCTTCCTCACGAGCGGAAGGGAAGACAATCGGTTCAATTCCTTTTTTTCGCAAAGGAGCAACCAAATCATTAAAGTGTGCCCAACTTTTATCTTTACCTTTGTGCTTGCCACGGGCAACAGGAGCAAGAAGCGCAAACTTTTGCGGTATATGGTATTGCTCCATCAGGTTTTTTGCTGCAGCTTCATGACGTTTGAGGGACAACAATCCCAAATGTTCAGGCACTGAGTCAAACGTAGGCTTGCCACCCCATTTTTGAATGGCTTGATGGGCAACGTAGAAGAAGCGTTCGACTTCGTGGATTTCGCCCTTGGGTTCGGGGATGGAGTCATTTAAGAGAACCGAACGACAATCGGTTGCTAAACCGGCAGTACGCAGATGACCTAACTTGAAAAGAAGCGCAGAGCCCAAAGAATTTGGGAAAAGCAGTCCGCGATCGGCTCCGCAATTCTGAATGAGGTACTTAATGCGTCCTAGGTCCTCAAAGACATGACCTTCAATTGGATCGAATCGCCATCCCATACCAGCCATCAAATCTCCGGCCCAACGCTTCCCGACGAGCGCAACTTTGTAGCCGCTGGCTTCAAGTAAGCGAAGCGCAGGAAGACACATACAGCAATCACCGACATGGTTCGGAAGGCGACACAAAACAGTAGACATTTTTTACTATTGTCCAATAACAATTGAAGGATTCTTCATTATAGCCAGTTAGCCTTTGTTGCTAGAATTGCGCTCAATAAAAATCGAGAATGTTTCGAACTTTTCTCTTGAAACAGATACAGGATTTGAGACCATGCAGACCAATGAAACAAACGAAGGTGAAGGTCTTCCTCAGTTGCCACCGAATACTAAAAATTACATGACGCCGGCATGCTATCGACGTTTGCTTGATGAGCGAGAGAAGCTTGTTAATGTCGAGCGCCCCAACATCGTCAATGTGGTGAGTTGGGCTGCAAGTAACGGTGATCGTTCGGAGAATGGTGACTATCAATATGGTAAGCGTCGCTTGCGTGAAATTGATCGCAGAATTCGCTTCTTAAACAAGCAAATCGAGTCTGCAGAGGTCGTAGATCCTGCCAAGCGTGAGCAAACCGATCAGATCTTCTTCGGAGCAACCGTAACGTATGAAACGTTGTCAACGGGGGAAGAACATACGATCCGCATTGTCGGCATTGACGAAGCCGATCCGGACAGTGGAGATGTGAGCTGGATCAGTCCCATTGCACGTGTGTTCCTCAAAAAGCGAGAGGGGGACCAAGTACGACTACCCACGCCGGCAACGATCGATCATCCTGCAAAGGTGGAAATTCTCGAGATTGTAGAAGTTCACTATGGAAAATGAGGCTACCCGTATCGAGTAGCCTCAAATAATCGGCTAAAAGTTGCCAGTCCGTCAATCGGCAATCTTCTTATCACCGTCCAAACGACGTACGATCGAAATAATTGTCGGAATAGCGCGCAGACTGCGAAGGATATGAATCAAGTGGATACGGCTCTTTACCTGAATCATGAGTCGCAACGTTTCCGTTGAGCGCTTGATGGCTTTTTTGTCTTCTTCAAGATTGACACCGACGATGGATGAGCCGGCCTGAGCCAATGTTGTGGCGATGGCAGCGATCGCAGCTCGTTCATCTGTGACTTCAATTTCCAACGGCACGCTAAAGCGAGCTTCTTCAGCGAGATCTTGCTTCCAACCGATGGGCATCCAACGTTGCGGATCGGATTGTTTGCCGCGCACAACGTGTTCACAGTCTTCGCGGTGAACAGATAAACCGTGGCCTTTTCGCATGAAGCCCCAGATGGAATCGCCCGGAATTGGGTGACAACACGTTGCCAACTGCACGGCCATACCCTCGGTGCCGCGAATGGTGACAGACGCTTCTTGCTGATGTTCATGCTTCGTATCATGAAGAATGTTCTTCATGCGGCCGACAATGGCAGCGGCAAACTGCTTGCCCTGGCCGATGTCGTTATAAAGCGCAGGGCGGCTCTCAGTCGATGTGTCGGATAGGATTTCCTGCCAGATGTGATCCGGAATGGCATCGAGATCAACTTGAGCCTCATGCGCGGCCTTTGCCAACACCTTTTGCCCCAAGGCAATAGATTCTTCCGGTTTGCGGGTACGCAAATACTGTCGAACTTCTGCGCGCGCTTTGCCACTGCGCACAAAGTTGAGCCAGTCGGGATCGGGTTCGGCGTCTGGGGCCGTCACAACCTCAACCATGTCTCCATTCTTGAGTTCTTTGGAAAGCGGTTGAGCTTCGCCGTTGATACGGCAACGAATGGTCTTGTTGCCCACATCCGTATGGATTTGGTAGGCAAAGTCAACAGCGCAAGAGCCCATGGGCAAACTGATGATCTTGCTCTTGGGCGTAAAGACATAAACGCGATCCGGGAACAAGTCGATCTTGATGTTTTCGATAAATTCGCTACTGTCGCTACTCGTGCGCTGAATTTCCAAAAGACTTTGCAACCAGGCCGTCACCATGTTTTGCATTTCACTGGTATCGAGCCCATCGTTATAAAGCCAGTGTGAGAGAATGCCCATTTCGTCAATGCGGTGCATCTCTTCGGTACGTATCTGATACTCAACCGGCGTCCCATAGGGGCCGATCACGGTCGTGTGAAGACTCTGGTAGCCATTGGCCTTCGGAATGGCAATAAAGTCCTTGAAGCGATTGTGAACAGGTTTGTAGAGCTGGTGCAATGCACAAAGTGTCAAATAGCATTCTTCACGCGTGCGCACAATGACTCTAAAGCCGTAGATGTCCAAAACGTCCGAGAACGACGCGTGTGTATCGCGCATACGGTTGTAGATACCGTAAATGGTCTTGTCACGCCCTTGCACCTGAGCAACGATATGGCATTTAGGCAATGCCTGACGCGTTTCACGCAAAATGCGCTCAAGTACAGCTCGGCGATTACCACGCGTTAACAAAACGTTTTCGCGCAGAATCTGATAGCGCCTTGGGTAGTGATTCATAAAGGAGAGTTCTTGCAACTCTCTGAACACCTGATTTAAACCGAGGTGATGCGCAATCGGCACATAGATTTCAAGCGTTTCTTTAGCAATGCGACGACGCTTTTCCGGTCGCATCACACCCAAGGTTCTCAAATTGTGTAAACGGTCGGCAAGTTTCACCAAAATCACGCGCACATCGCGGCTCATGGCCAGCAACATTTTTCTGAAGCTCTCGGCCTGAGCGATTTCATTCGACGAGAAACGCAACTTATCGAGTTTACTGACACCGTCTACGAGTTCCGTGACTTCTGCGCCGAAGCGTTCGGCCATCTCGATTTTGGCAATCTGTGTATCTTCCAACACGTCATGCATCAAACCGGCACAAACGGTTGTGGCGTCCAAATGCCACTCGGCCAAGATGTTGGCAACGGCAAGTGGATGCGTGATGTAGGGTTCGCCGGACTTTCTGAATTGCCCCAAATGCGCTTCGTCAGCGTACATAAAAGCTTGACGAATGCGATCGACGTCGGCGCGAGACAAATATTGACTGCAACGGTCGAGCAGTTCGGACGAAGTGACAATCTCTTTGGTTTCTTGAACCGGAGAGTAAAGCGGAAGGTCGGCATCGACCCCGACAATGGAGTCGGCACGTGCATCCAGATACGCGGCATCGTAGTCGTCTTCGTCCGAGTGTGTGGTTTCAGGGACCTGAGGACGCGGAATTTGAGGCAGCGTACTCAGAGATGCGGTATGTGGAGCAGTAAATAACATAACAAATTATCCGGAATCAAAAACGCAAAACGTCGCTCAAACTTCTTCGACAAGCTCGGGCGACGTTCGTTTTGTTGCGACAAGGCAAAGAGGCGAGAACCTCGTTGATGCGCGTACTGAAAAAAATTAATGTACGCGTTCCAACATTTCGCGACCGATGCTGCCTTGTGCGATTTCACGCAAGGCAATCACGGTGGGCTTGTCCTTGGCGTCAACCTTGGGCGTGTGACCCTGGCTCAAAAGGCGTGCGCGATATGCGGCGCACAGAACCATTTCAAAGCGGTTGGGGATCTTCTTTAAAGAATCTTCAACAGTAATACGTGCCATTTTTCTTGATCTCTTGAGGGTGAGTTTTCGAGTCGTTCCAAAGATTAGACGGGAACGCCCAAAGCAATAAACTGATCGCGGAAGCGAACGGCCTGCTGGCTATAGGTCAGGCGCGAAGCAGTCACAATAGAACACAACTGCATCAAAGCAGTCTCAAAGTTATCGTTGATTATAACGAACTCGAACTCGGGGGCGTGCGCAATTTCGGCGCCGGCACCGAGCAAACGACGCGTAATGGTGGCTTCGCTATCCGTTCCGCGCTTATGCAATCGTGCTTCGAGAGCGTCAATGGAAGGCGGCAAAATAAAAATACCGACCGTTCCTTCAAACCTTTCACGAACCTGACGAGCGCCTTGCCAATCGATTTCGAGCAACACGTCTTTGCCGGCCGCCATTTGTTGTTCGATCCAGATGCGGCTGGTGCCGTAATAGTTGCCATGAACCAATGCCGACTCCAAGAACTCGCCGCGCTCTTTACGTTCTTCAAATTCGTTCACAGAAATGAAGTGGTATTCGCGACCGTTGACTTCGCCCGGACGCGGCTCACGCGTGGTGTGCGAAATTGAAAGCTGAATGGCGTTGTCTTGCGCAAGTAAAGCGTTGACAAGAGAACTTTTTCCGGCGCCCGAAGGTGCCGTAACCATAAAAAGACGACCGGCATGTTTGGCCGGCGAGTGAGCAGTGACCGATTGCATGAAATCTCGTCCTTAATCGTGAGGACAAAATTCTAACATCTCCAAGGGTGTCGGCACGACACAGACCCTTGAAAAATGAGGAGTTTTAAGTGCCAAAAGCGAAAAAATAGGTACTTTGTCGATATACTTCGGTTGCAATGAAGAGCACGGTGCGCCGCGCTTGTTTTCTTCTCATTTTTTCTGCGAGATCAATCCCATGAAATACCACTTTCCCATCGTCATCATTGACGAGGATTACCACTCGGAAAACGTTTCGGGTTTGGGTATCCGAGACTTGGCGCAAGCCATTGAAGCGCAGGGTGTGAAAGTTCAAGCGGTCACGGCCTTTTCCGATTTGTCGAGTCTGGCAAAGCAAGCCAGCCGCGCTTCTGCTTTTATCGTCAGTTTGGACGACGACGACATCTCGGAAACCGGTGAAGAAAACGAAGCCATTCACGAATTGCGCGAGTTTGTGCGCACGGTGCGTCACTCCAATCCGGACATCCCGTTGTTCCTCTTTGGCGAAACCAAGGATGCGCCGTCTATCCCGAACGACGTATTGCGTGAATTGCACGGCTTCATTCACATGTTTGAAGATACGCCCGACTTCGTTGCGCGCTACATCGTGCGTGAAGCCCGTGAATACTTAAAGAGCCTTCCGCCGCCGTTTTTCCGCGCTTTGACGAACTACGCAGCCGACAGCTCTTACTCCTGGCACTGCCCCGGTCACTCGGGCGGTGTAGCTTTCTTAAAGAGCCCGGTGGGCCAGATGTTCCACCAGTTCTTTGGTGAAAACATGTTGCGTGCCGACGTTTGTAACGCTGTGGAAGAATTGGGGCAGTTATTGGATCACACGGGGCCGGTGGCTAAGTCCGAACAAAATGCCGCCCGCATTTTCGGTTGTGACAATCTGTTCTTTGTGACGAATGGGACGTCCACTTCCAACAAGATCGTTTGGAACTACACGGTGGCGCCGGGCGATATTGTGATTGTCGATCGCAACTGTCACAAATCCATTTTGCACGCCATTACATTGACGGGGGCTATTCCGGTCTTTTTGATGCCCACGCGTAACCACTACGGCATCATCGGCCCGATTCCGCGCTCCGAATTCGATTGGAAGACGATCGAAGACAAGATCAACAAGAATCCGTTGATCAAAAATAAAGCTTCGAAGCCACGCATCATGACGATTACGCAGTCGACTTACGACGGCATTGTCTATAACGACGAAGTGATCAAGGACAAGTTGGACGGCAAGGTCGATATCCTGCACTTTGACGAAGCTTGGTTGCCGCATGCGGCATTTTCGCCTTTCTATAGCGATATGCATGCTATTGATCGCGTCAAGCCGCGCACCAAAAAGAGTCTGGTGTTTGCCACACATTCGACCCATAAGCTCTTGGCCGGTATTTCGCAGGCCAGCCAGATTTGTATTCAGGACTCCGAAACCGAAAAGTTGGATCGCGCAAGCTTTAACGAAGCTTTCATGATGCACACATCTACGTCGCCTCAGTATGCAATTATTGCGAGTTGCGACGTGGCTGCTGCCATGATGGAAGGGCGAGCCGGTCGCGCCTTGGTGGAAGAGTCCATTGACGAAGCCGTAGACTTTCGCCGAGCGATGCGTGAAGTCGGTGCCAATTACAAGGATTGGTGGTTCACGGTCTGGGGACCGGACAAGCTCCCGCAACAGGGCTTCGGTTGGCAAGCCGATTGGATGCTCAAAGCCAACGAGTCTTGGCATGGGTTTGGCGATGTGGCCGAGGGCTTTAACATGCTCGATCCCATTAAGGGAACGATTGTGACGCCGGGCCTGTCCGTGACGGGCGACTTTGCCGAAACCGGTATTCCGGCAGCAGTCGTCACGAAGTACTTGTCGGAACACGGCATTATTGTGGAAAAGACAGGGCTTTATTCGTTCTTCATCATGTTTACGATCGGCATTACGCGCGGACGTTGGAACACGATGGTGACCGAATTGCAACAATTTAAAGATGCGTACGATGAAAACGCTCCCTTGTGGCGCGTCATGCCCAAATTCATTGCCGCATTCCCCATGTATGAAAACATGGGCTTGAGAGATCTGTGCCAAAAGATTCACGAGGTTTATCGCAACTATGACGTTGCCAAATTGACGACGCAGATGTACACGTCTGAGATGGTGCCGGCAATGCGCCCGACCGATGCTTACGCCAAGTTTGCGCACGGTGAAATTGATCGTCTTCCGATTGATGAATTGGAAGGGCGTATTTCTGCAGTCCTCCTGACGCCGTATCCGCCGGGAATTCCGTTGTTGGTGCCCGGTGAGCGCGTCAACTCCAAGATTGTCGAATACTTGCGCTTTGCGCGTGACTTCACGAAGACCTTCCCGGGCTTTGAAAGCGACGTGCACGGTCTTGTGAAGGTACAAATGCCTGACGGCACGACGAAATATATGCTGGACTGCGTCCGCGAAAACTAATCAACTTTTAGAGAAACAGAGAAGAAAATGGCCTTGGAAATTGTGCTTTTCGATCAGGTGCCCGTGACGGTTTTGAAGGTGCGCGGTGCCAGCAAGTTTTTGGCACGCTTGCTCACGAGCGACGTGACCAAGATCCCCGTGGGCGGAATTGAACGCAGCGTTATGATGAACGCCACGGGCGGCATTATCGGTTTGCCATGGGTGGCGCGCACTGAAAACGATGCCTTTGAACTGATCCTTTGGGGTGAAGAAGCCGATGCTCAGCAAGCTTGGGTACGTCAGGTGAGCGTTGCTTTTGATGCTGAGATAGAAGCCGAAACTTTGGCGGGCGTTCCTTTTGTGGGCACGATGCCGATTGACGGTTTAAAGCTTGAAGAACACGCATACGTCAATCAATCCGGCATTCGCTTTATGAATTTAGGCTGGATTTGTATGGTCGTGGGTGCTCAAGAGGCGATGGCTTCGTTGCGCGACAATCTTCTTTCTGCCGGCGGCAAGAAGGGTGAACGCACCGGATTTGACGCCTTGCGTATTTTTGCCAGGGAACCGGCTATGGGCTTGGAAATTTCCGAAGGCGTCAGCCCTTTGGAAGCAGGCTTGATTGAAGCAGTGGACTTTTCCGATCCTGAACGCATCTTTATCGGCCGCGCATTGACGGAAGCTCGTTTTAAGGCGCAAAACTTCTACAAACTTCAATTGATTGCATTTGACGTGCCGTTTGATCCCAATCTTTTGGTGGAAGTGCCGGCAGTGATTGTGGATGGTGTCGAACATCCGTTGACATCCATTGCACGTATCCCGGAAGGACCTTACACCGTCGGTCTTGTGAGGGTTCCGCTGAGTGTAGATATCGGCGCACGTGTTCGCACGAAGGTTGTAACGGATCCGCGTACGATTTGTGAAGCTGCTTTGGTGATTGACCGTCAACTCTAACTAAAGAGTTCTTCATGGCTTATAGCGTTTTTGATCTCTTTCGCATCGGGATAGGGCCGAGCTCGAGTCACACGGTCGGCCCCATGCGTGCGGCAGCACAGTTTGCCAAGGATTTGGCAGAGAAAGGCCTGTTGGTCTCAGTCTACCAAGTTCGGTGTGAGTTGATGGGAAGCCTCGGTGCGACCGGCAAAGGACACGCGACGGACATTGCCGTGATGTTAGGCTTGGTCGGGCAGACGCCCTCGGGCGTTTGCAGCCGAAAGGTGCCTGCATTTCTCGAGAATGTTGAGAAAACGCATCAGCTCAATTTAAACGGAACTCAAGCTATTGAGTTTGTGCGTGAAAGAGATATAACGTTTGAGCCGCAACGCGTTGCCAAGTTTCATACGAATGCGATGCAGTTGACTGCCACGGATAGTCAAGGGCAAGTTGTCTATTCTCGCCGTTACTACTCTGTCGGCGGTGGCTTCATTGTTGCGGCAAGCCAAAGCGATCTCGAGACGATCGAGGTACCGACAAAAGTAAAAGTTCAATCCGAAAACAAGCTTCCTTACGTTTATAAGAATGCGCAAGAGCTCGTAGAACTTGCGAACAAACACAATCTCGACATTGCCACTATCGTTCGAGCCAATGAGCGAACGATGCGAAGTGATGCCGAAATCGATCAAGAGCTTGATCACATTTGGACTACGATGGAGGGTTGCATTGAACGGGGGTTGACTGCAGAGGGGGCTTTACCGGGGCCGTTTGCTGTTCAGCGTCGTGCAAAGAGTTTAGCGTCTCGCCTTGAAGGTAAAACGGTCTTGGATGATCCTCTGATTGCTCTGGATTGGGTGAACGCTTGGGGATTTGCCGTTGGGGAAGAAAATGCCTGTGGCGGTCGTGTGGTGACTTGTCCGACAAACGGTGCAGCAGGGGTGATTCCTGCTGTTTTGAAGTACTACACCACATTTATTCCGCATGCCGATCAAGAAGGAATTCGGAAGTTCTTGTTGACTGCTGGAGCTATTGGGTTGCTCTACAAACAAAATGCCTCTATTTCCGGAGCCGAAGTGGGGTGTCAGGGCGAAGTCGGTGTGGCCTGTTCGATGGCTGCAGGGGCCTTGGCTTCTGTGTTGGGGGCAACCGTTGATCAGGTTGAGAATGCTGCCGAAATCGGGATGGAGCACCATCTTGGCCTGACTTGTGATCCGGTTGCCGGCCAAGTGCAAATTCCCTGCATTGAACGTAACGCTGTCGCGGCTGTGAAAGCATTGAATGCCTCACGTCTGGCGCTTTCTGGAACCGGTTCTCATGTGGTGAGTTTGGATACAGTGATGCAGACAATGTTTGAGACCGGTAAAGATATGCAGTCCAAATACCGTGAGACGAGCACCGGTGGATTGGCAGTAAATTTGATTGAGTGCTAGAGGTTTGTTGTGCTTAAATCGTTGATAAAGAATGATGGGCGAAATCAATTGTGGTTACGAGAGACAACCGGTGCCGTTGTCTTTTTTGTTCTTTCGCTCATCATCTTAAGTTTTATTCGAGTCTTTTTCTTTTATTGGTATCGATCGACTGAACCGTTTACCGGAAACTTTATTGACGCGCTTGTCATGGGTACGAGACTAGATGCGCGTTGGTTGGGCCAAGGACTAGTTGTGTCTTGGTTACTTTGGGTTGTGAGTATTGTCATTCCTAAGGCTAGAGCTATTGCTAAGTTTTTGGTTGTTTTAGTTCTCGGTCTATTCGTTCTGTCGGATCTTGTCAATTTCGGATTTTATGGGTTCTACGGTACGCCGATCAGTTCAATTATTTTTGGTCTGGCTCAAGATGATACATGGGCAGTCATTATTACTATTTGGCGAGATTGGCCGGTCATTACCTATTGCGTTGCATTAGTCATTTTGACGGCAATTCCTTGCGTTTGCTATCGGTTATTCCAAAAATTCATCGCAGAAAAGCTCTTTAGAAATATCAACGCCAAGCAACAGTGGGGTTTAATCGCCGTCCTGACAGTCGTATTCACCGTAGTTCTTGGTGTTGTTTGCCGTGGGAGCTTCGGAACATTCCCTCTACGACAACAAGACTTGATCGTCGGTACGAATGAGTTCATCAATGCAACCATCCCGAACGGTTTTTCTGCCTTATACGAGGCAAACAAGTCCAGAAAAGCGTTGGATTTAAGAGGCGGAGCAGGAAAGGCTTTGGCAAACTTTGGTTTTGCTTCAGAATCCGAACCTCTGAACATATTGCAAGGGACTAGGGGCGCAATTGCTCAAAGCAGTGAACCAACTCAAAAGCGACATGTCGTTTTGACCGTGATGGAGTCTATGGGGATAGATCAATTCGATTCCGACTCACTGACCAATAACATGTTGGGTAGCCTTAGGGATGAGCTGAAGGGCGCTTTTGTATTCAGAAATGCGCTTAGTGTACACAATGGAACCTTTCCTTCTCTTGAGGGACTGTTGTTTGATACGCCTTTAACGCCGCTGACGCAAAGTGCATATGGAAAGAAACAGTTTTCTTTTTCTCAAGCTTTGGCATTTAAGTCTGCCGGCTATAAAACGGTGTACCTGACATCCGGCACAGAAAAGTGGCGTGAAGTTGATACCAATTTTCCGATACAGGGCTTTGATCGGATTCTGGGTGCTGCCGCAATCAAGGAGAAGTATCCTCAGGCAGAGTTTGGCACTTGGGGTGTCGGAGACCGATGGACTTTTCAGTTCGCTGCCGATTTGCTCGAGCAGGCTGACAAAAACAACGAAAAGCTCTTTTTGGTGATTCTATCTGCAACGAACCATCCCCCGCATAAGGTTCCGGATGGAGTAGCAGTAGAGCCAGTTGATACGAATGCTTTACTGGATTATGTCGTTGACGATAGGAACTCCGAGCTTTTGAAGTCCATGATGCAGACCTATCAATATTCTGCGGATGCCTTGGGAAAATTCATTCATGCACTGCGAGAAAAACAGCTGATGGATAAGAGCTTGATTGCTGTTACCGGAGATCATAACGCGCGACTCAAATATGAATCGACCGGTTACTGGCATCGTCAATTTGGGGTGCCTGTTATTTTCTGGTTGCCTCAAGACATTCATCAAGAGCAAGTGGAAATCAACACGAATCGTTGGGCCGGACACAGAGACATTTTTCCGACGCTTCGAGCATTGGCTTTTGGGGATGCACCGAAGCCATGGCAGGGCAGAAACCTTTTTGGGAATGAACAATTTGACATGGTGCTGAGCTATCAGGGGATCGGTAAAGACGGTTTTGCTGTCGGAAACTACGGCAGTGTTGCTATCGATGGAGCCAACTACCGATGCTTTGCTTGGGATTTGAGTGGAAAATACCGATCTTTAGTTCCCGTAGCATGTACCAATGAACTCGATAAGATGGGTAAGGCGGCAGTAGCACAGAGAGCTTTAGCCGATTTCATGTTGAGAAAAGAAGTTCTCAAGTAATTTTATTAAA
>CALKKK010000144.1 GCA_937995395.1 uncultured Sutterella sp.
CAAATGAGCCAGCGATGCTGGCTCATTAGTTACGTAAAAAAGCTCACAATTTCGGATGTATGGCACCTCTGCCGAGACTCGAACTCAGATTTAACCCTTAGGAGGGGCTCGTTCTATCCTGTTGAACTACAGAGGCAACCAAATTTTTTGAGGCTCGGGCATTGTAGCAAAAGAGCGGGATTGAGTCGTGCTTTTGCCAATATCCAAACAAGGGGTTGAATGATATCAGATAAGTGAGATGCGTTTTTGGTGCTTTTTACTCTGCCTTGAGAACCGAGTAAATCGCCCCAAGAGACGCCACCCCGATTCCGACAAACGTCCAAAGATTGTCTCCGGTCAGATTTCCCACCAACCCCAGGACGCCGCCCGAAACGGCGCTTGCGAGCCAAATATTCGGATGAGCACGTCGAACACCGCCCGCCACTAAAAAGAGTAGGGGCGCCGCCACGCCCGGCACAAAGAGCGAATAGGCTTTCAAGAGCCACCCGATAATATCGCCCGAGACCCAAGCGCTTGAAAATGCCAAAAGACCAAGGACAAAACTGAAAAGTCGCACGGCCTGCGGACGCTCTTTGCCGCAGACGTCTTTTTCCAAGATGCCGGCAGCAGACAACAGTAACGTATCGGCCGAACCAGAAAGCGCACTCACCAACCCCAAAGCCAGCATGGCAACAATCACGGTCGGCAACGGCGAGTCGGCTAAGAGCCAATCGGTCACGGGTTGCTTGGCCTCGATATTGAGTAACGCCATCGTCGTGACGATGATCCCGAAAAACGCGAGTACCGGTGCGGCACCCAATGCGGCGTGTTTGGCCGCTTCGGGACTCTTGGCCGCAAAGGTGCGGGAAAACATATCGGGCCCAATCACAAACGTGATGCCGACCAATACCATCATTTCAAGCCATTGAATAAAGCCGAAGGTTTCGGTGAAGGGAATTTTAGGCAGAGCCAAGACGGCTTGCGGACGAACCCACAGGCACCAAAGCGCCGTCAGGGTAAAGCCAACTAATAAAAGCACTGCCTGAAGCGCATCGGTACGAATGACGCCGCGCTGCCCACCCATGGCCGTGTGCAGGATGATTCCAAAGGCCAAAGCCGCATAAAAAATATCTGCTTCTATTCCCCCGACAATGACGCTCAAAAGTGCGCGCAGTGCACAAAACTGCGCCGCCGTCACCGCCACCCAGGATACGCTGATAATAAGCCCCGCCCAACGCTGGGCACCGCGCCCGACTTGCAAAGCCAAAAGATGCGGCAAAGTGATGGCTTGTGTTTTGCGAATGAAGGGCGCCACAAAAAGAGCGTGAATCGTCAAGCCGATGGCGCCCACACCCAACCACCAAAATGCAGCCGGCCCGATTTTTTGTGCCAAAGAACCGATCCCGAGCGTGGCCGATCCGCCGATAATGGTGCTTACCAACGACAGAGCACAGAGCGTTGCCGACGTCGTGCCCGAGGTGGTGAGGAGATTTCGGATTGTTTGGTTCTTTTTCGTGCCGCGAATTCCAAGCCAGAGCAAGGCGGCAAGATAAAACACAATCAGAGTTGTCAAAAGAGTCATTGTGGTGTCGTCGGCAGAGCAGGGAAAAGGTAGCCGTTATTGTATCGGCGAGAAAGCCCGAAAGCTCATCATGCAAACGGCCGAATTGTCGGAAATGTTGGACAAAATCAACGCGCAAAAATAGCAATTCTGATACCATCAACACTTGAAGGTTTCGCGCGAGATTTCGCGCATTTTTCCGGGCCCACGCACATGTTTAATTTTCGAGATCGCATCGACTTCTGGCTGAGATTCGGCTTCGGTGCGTTGATTCTGATCGGCTGCTACTTTGTCATTCAGCCGTTTTTAACGGCAATTATTCTGGCCGCCATTTTGGCAGTGGTCAGTTGGCCGCTGTATTTGCGTGCGGTTAATAGTCTTGGCAACGCCACGGCGGCAGCGGCATTGATGATCACGATCATTGTCATTACGGTCTTGATTCCGTTGTCGGTCTTAAGCGGCGTTTTGGCACACCAGATCCCTGAAGTCATCCTTTGGGTCAAAAACTGGGTGGCCGACGGCATGCCTTTGCCCGATTGGCTTGTCAATATGCCCTACGTGGGACAAAGCATTAGCGACGCGTTTCATTTCGGTTTGGATCCGAGAGCATTAAGCGGCGTGTTGCAAAAGTCCTTTGACCCGGTGAGCAAATGGATTCTCAATATCTCGATGGGTATCGGTAATGGGCTTTTTCAGTTGGCACTGGTGGCCTTCATCGCCTTTTTCTTCTACCGTGACGGACACTCCTTGGCTCGCCGTCTGCGAGTGTCGCTCGATCGTATTTCGGGCGGCTTGGCGAAGGAATATTCGGACATTTTGGTCAACACCACTCGCTCAGTGGTCTTTGGCGTCATCGGTACGGCGATCGGTCAGGGCGTGGCAGCCGGTATCGGCTTTTGGTTGGCGGGTGTCCCGGGCGTTGTGATGTTGAGTTTCGGCGTCTGCGTGCTTTCCGTTGTTCCCGTGGGCCCCCCCTTGATTTGGGGCCCCGTAGCAATTTGGCTTTGCGCGACCGGCAACATGGGCTGGGGCATCTTTTTGATCGTCTGGGGTGTGGCCGTGGTGAGTTCGGTCGACAACTTCCTCAAACCCATCCTGATCAGTCGCGGCTCGACCTTACCCTTGGCACTGGTGTTCTTGGGGGTTTTGGGCGGCATTATGAGTTTCGGCCCCTTGGGCATCGTGTTGGGTCCGATCGTGTTGGCCGCAAGCATTGCCATGTTCCAGGCCTGGATCAAAAACCCGGTCGGAGTTCGTGTCTCTACCAAGACCGACTGGGTCAAAGGTGTGAAGGTTGATAAAGACGCCGAGGATAGAGAGCCCGACTCTCTGGAAGAAGCGATTGAAGAAATCGTCGAAGCCGATCCCTCGGAAAGTCAGGACGTGTCTGCGGCATCTGCCAAACCTGTTAAGGCCAAACCTTCAGAATAAGTAAAGCACGTGGCAAGCCCAAAAATCCTTTACAATCTTGACACGAAATGAAATCAAACGCCCGAACCTGTTTCGGGCGCTTTGTTTGAGAACTCAGTCAAGTACATTTATCAGAAGAAAGAATCGTTATGGCAGTGCGCAAGAATTCCGGTGATTACAAGGAAAGTTCCATTCGAGTGTTAAAGGGGTTGGAACCCGTGAAACAACGTCCCGGGATGTATACCTTAACCGACAATCCTTTGCATATCATTCAGGAAGTGCTTGATAACGCCAGTGACGAAGTCTTGGCGGGGTTTGGAGATGCCATTACCTTGACGATTCATATCGACGGCTCCGTATCGGTGGAAGATAACGGCCGCGGTATTCCGACCGGTATTCATCCGACGGAAGGTGTACCCACGGTCGAATTAGTTTTCACACAGTTGCACGCCGGCGGCAAGTTCGACAAGACCGAAGGCGGTGCCTACACTTTCTCGGGTGGTTTGCACGGTGTTGGTGTGTCAGTCACGAACGCTTTGTCGACGAGCCTGACGGCTACCGTCTGGCGCGAAGGCAAGCAGTTTGATATCGGCTTTGCCGACGGTTTTGTGGTGAGTCCCTTAACGAGCCAGCCGTCGCCGCGCGCCAAGAGTAAAACCGGTACGCGTGTGACTTGCAAACCCGATCCCAAATATTTCGACAGCCCCAACATTCCCGAAGCTCAGCTTGTACGTTTGTTGCGTAGCAAAGCTGTTTTGATGCCGGGGTGTCTCGTTACCTACATCAACGAAAAAACCGGCAATACCCAGAGCTGGCAGTACCACGGCGGTTTGCGCGAATACCTCTTGGCCGAAATGAACGAACCTTTGTTGATTTCGCCTTTTGAAGCCCAAGGCTGGGCCGATGACTCCACAGAAGAGTTTGCGGCCGGCGAAGGCGCACAGTGGGTGGTGGTTTGGACCGAAGTCGGGGGGTTATCTCGCGAAAGCTATGTGAACTTGATTCCGACGCCTGCCGGCGGTACGCACGAAGCCGGTCTGCGAGAAGGGCTTTTTGGCGCCGTCAAAGCGTTTATGGAAGCCCACGGTTTGATGAGTAAGGGCGTAAAGCTTTTGCCTGACGACGTCTTTGCACGTGCTTCTTTTGTGCTCTCGGCCAAAGCTTTGGATCCGCAATTTCAGGGCCAGACCAAGGAAAAGCTTTCTAGCCGCGAAGTCTTACGTTTGGTAAGCAACTTCGTGCGTCCGCAGTTTGAGTTCTGGTTAAACGACCATATCGAAGAGGGTAAAAAACTTGCCGAACTTGTCGTGCGTCAGGCGCAGGCTCGTCAGCGTTCCACCCAAAAGGTTGAGAAAAAGCGCGGCTCTACCGTGGCGGTTCTGCCTGGCAAACTCACCGATTGCGAATCGACCGATATTGAACGCAATGAAATCTTTCTGGTGGAAGGCGACTCCGCAGGCGGTACGGCCAAGAAGGGGCGCGATAAAGAAAACCAAGCCATTTTGCCTTTGCGCGGCAAGGTTTTGAACACCTGGGAAGTCGACAGCGACCGTATTTACGGCTCACAAGTCATTCATGACATCGCCGTGGCTTTGGGGGTTGATCCGCACAAGTTGGACGACGACACAGATCTTAAGGGCCTGCGTTACGGCAAAGTTTGCATCCTGGCCGATGCCGACGTCGACGGAAGCCATATTCAGGTGTTGCTCTTGACGCTCTTTTATCGTCACTTCCCCAAACTGATTGCCAACGGGCATGTGTATATCGCGATGCCCCCGCTCTTTAGAATCGACGTTCCCAAGATCGGTCGCAAACCTGAAAAGAAGGTGTACTGTGCCGACGATCGAGAACTGAAACGCACGCTTGCCAAATTGGAAAAAGACGGTATCGATACGGCAAAACTCAATATCTCCCGCTTTAAAGGTTTGGGCGAAATGAGCGAAGCACAGTTGGCCGAAGCGGCTTTCCATCCCGACACCCGCAAACTGTTGCCCGTGACTTTGGGTGGCGTTGAGGTCGAGCAGACCAACGCGGTGATGGGGCTTTTGATGGCCAAGGGAGAATCCTCCGGTCGTCGCAACTGGATGGCGCTACATGGTGACGATGTCGAATTGGATGTGTAATTTTTAAGGCATAGGGCGGCAGGGATGAGTGTTTCAGTGCAACAGACAGTGAACGACGTCGGCAATTTCCTCGAAGCCGTCCAAGAGCTGATTTTTTCCAATACGCTGAACAACACCTATAAGCTTGCCCTCATCATCGCCATTGCTGATTTGGCGCTTGAACAAGCAATCGACGACACTGATGCCGATCGGCCGCTTTACGTCTCGTTTGTGAGCCTTGGTGAAAAGTTCTTGGAAATGTATTGGCCCCAGGCCAACGACTATCAGACCGAGGCTTTGTTGGAAAACGGTTTGCGACTGGCTAAGAGCGGTCGCATTGAGCAAGGGGCCAATAAGGGGCAACTGAAAATCTTCAGTTTGATCGACGACTTTTGCACTGCCTATCAAATGGCTACCGGTGACATACACCGTCCGACGTATTTGCAGGCGCGCCGCATTCCCGGGTTTGAAAGGCTTGTAAACGACTGTACCCGTGACGTTGTCGTCAAAAATCCCCTGAAGTACATCAAGGGATGCGAATTTCTCTTTACCGTCGACAAGACGCGTAAAGCATTGGTGATCGGCTCGGCGCACGCCATGATGCTCAGGCGTTTCCACACAACAGTGACGGAACTCGCACGCCATCGCTGGGAAAACAAGGTGCGCTCATTGGATAAAAACGCCGCGATCTTGGGCGAAAGTCCCGTGATGAGTCTGCGAGAGTTTTTATTCAATCAAACCCGAAGCGAAAACCTGACTGTGGCTCGCAACATTCTGACCGATGTCACCGGCGAGTGTCACTGCTTTTATTGCGGATGCGCTTTAGGCAAAAAGACGCACGTCGATCATTTTCTGCCTTACAGAATCTTCAATCTCCCGCGTATCCATAACTTCGTTTTGGCTTGCGAGCATTGCAACACCAGCAAGTCCGATATGTTGGTTTCCGACGACCATGTCACGCATTGGGTCGAGCGCAATGTCCGGTACGGCAACGATTTGTTCGGAGCTGCGCAGGAAGTCTTTTTCCCGAACGAATACAAAGGCTTTTATCGCATCGTATATGATACGTATGATAATGCGCTATTCAGGAACGAATCGTTTTGGGTAGAAAGCGGCAAAAAGCCCGTCTATACGACTTATCCGGATAAAGAAGAGAAGGCGGCATTTTTAAAACGCTTTGAACCTCTTGCCGCATTGAAACACGATTGAGGATTGGGTTTTGTTTGACGGGTTGGAGTGAAGGCCCAGAGAAGTATTCCTCTCAAGGGCCTCGGCTCACTCAAGTATTATTTCAGAGCCTGTCCCCAAACTTGCAGAATCTGAGGCTCTCTCCAGGCAAGTGCTTCGCAGTAATAGGGCAGGGGCCACAATTTTTGCTCTTCAATCGCTTTGATTGCGCGAAGTTGCGGATCGGCTTTACAGGCGTTTTCAACGGCTTTGGCACAGCAAAGCGCATCACCACAAAGTGCAATGGCGTCCGGCTTCAGCGCGAGGAGTTTTTTCATGTCCTCGACTTCAACAATTCCCGGAATCATTTCTTTTTCAGGATCGGTTTCAACCGCGTTGACGATGCCGTAATGTTTTTGAAGCGTTTGGGTCAATTGGCTCGACGACGTGACGGCAAACAGATACGTGTCCAAGGTTACGGGCTGTCGGATGCCGAGCAGAATTAGCAACCGTTGACCGGCTGCAATTTCATTTTTGAACTTGGCCACCTCTTCAAAGCGCGTCTCATAGTCCGAAATGACGCGTTCGGCGTGTTTTTCGCATCTGTAAAGCGCACCGGCGCGGCGCAAGACTTCGGGGACCGAGCCTTCGACATCGAGAATTTTGACATCGACACCTTCGCTTTCAAGTTTGTCTTTCATCGTCGCGGGATTGAGTTCTTCTCGATGGTTGTCTTCCAAAAGAACGTAGTCGGCGGGCAGCTTGTCGATAGCAGCTTTGAGAATCTTGGGCTTGTTGTGCATGGCACAAGCCACACATTCGAGCGGTTTTTCCTGAGGATGCAAAAGCTCCATCGAGGGCACGTCGCCGCCGATCAGACCGTAGGCGTAGATTTTGAGGGCAGCAAGATATTCGCAAGCTTTGTCGCCGACAAAAATCGCTTTTTCGTAAGTCGGGTAGGGGGTGAAGTTATTGAGCATCTTTCGTCCTGTTAAGAAAGTGTGATGACGGTGTCGGCACCGTCTAAAAGTGTGGATTGGTGAGTAATCAAAAGCACGGCCGTCTCGGGTAGTTCCTGTCGGATCAAAGCCAACATGGCTTTTGCCGTTGCATCGTCCAAGCCCGACAAGCTTTCATCCAGAAGCAACACTTCCGGCTTGGCACCAAAGGATCGAACCAAACAAACGCGTTGCTGTTCGCCACCCGAGAGTTTCACCGACCAGTCTTGTGAACAATCAAGTTGATTAGTGAGTTGCGTAAGCCCAATGTTCTGTAAGAGCAACTGAGCTTGGCTGTCGGTCAGATTCTCGGGCGCATTCGGGTAGGCGAGATTGGCTCTCAGTGTTCCTGCAAAGACATAGCCGCGTTGAGGAATCCAATAGACCTTTTTGGGTGAGCCGATGGAGCCCTCAAAATCAGGATAAAACCCTGCCAGAGCTTTCATAAGGGTACTCTTACCGATGCCGGAAGCCCCGACCAAAGCAGTGACAGTACCGGGCTTGAGTTTCAAATTGACGCTAAGGCGGCGTTGCGAGTTGTCGGGTTGCGCCGGAAGATTCAAGTTCAAGTTGGCAGTCAATTCTGAGGCTTGAGAGCGGTGTGCCGTCAACTTGTCACGCATTTGGTCGGCGTTTTTCAAGCCTTCTTCAAGACGACGCAGACGTTCGAAAGCAGCGGAGAGTTTTGCCAGATCGTCGTAAGCAAAAATGATCCAGGAAAGCGAACGCGCGACGTCGCCGAAGGCACCGCGAATTTGCATGAGGCCGCCCAATTGAATACCACCCGCTAAAAAGGTTGGCAGTGAAAAGAAAATAGGGGCTAAGTGCGTGAATTGTCCGAGGCCGACAGTAAAAAAGTCCAAATCTCTTTGCTTTTTCACCAAAGAGATCAACATGTCCATGAGGCTGCCGAATTTTTCATGTAGTCCCACGGCTTCCATCGATTCGCCTTGCGCACCGGCAATGGCATCCGAATGCCGTCTTTTTTCCATTAAAGACGCACGCAGGTTAGCTTCGGTATGTTGGACTTCGATATTGTAGGTTTTGAGCTTTCGGCCGATTAAATGCGTCAACCAGGTCGAAAAAATCGTGTAGATGATGCACACCCAAAACATATAGCCCGGAATTGTGATTCCAAACAAAGTAATCGACCCTGAAAGCGACCAGAGAATGACAGAAAAGCTTCCGATCGTCAGTAGCGAATCGAAAAGGCTGACCGAGAGGTTAACCGAGAGCGCCACCAGGCTACGAACGTCTTCAGTCATACGCTGATCGGGGTTGTCCGGTTCCCGGCCGCTTTCTCGCAAAAGAAAATGCGCACTGTTTTTGGATAACCAGCGATCAAAAAACACGAACGTAATGTCTCGTCGCAACGCGATGATCAAACGGTCTTTGAGATAACCGGCCGAAACCAACAGTGTGATGATGACGGCAGCCAAGCCGATGAAAAATAAGAGCTCTCGATAGATGGCGTCTTTGTTGACTTGTTGGAGTGCGTCATAAAACCTGCCGTTCCAATCGTTGAGTTCGACGGCAAGTTTGATGTTGACCGTATAGGCCGACAGCAGCAACGCAAACAAAGCCCAAAACCAAAGGCGTTTTCGGCTAAAGAGATACTCTCTGAGAAGAATCGTGAGTCCGCTTGCGCTCATAGTGAAATTTGAAGGTAGAGTTCATGAAGCCGCGAAGCGCCAAGGAATCAGCGCTTCGCGACGATGAGAGTTCTACAAATTAGAACTGAGCGGAGAGCCACACGCGGGCACCTCGGCCGTAGCCGTACGTTCCGTTGAGCAGTCGATACTCTTTGTCAAAGAGGTTGGTGATGGCCACGCCGGCGTTGAAGTTAACAAAGCCATCGATTTTTGGAGACCATTGCAAACCGATGGAATGCGTCATATAGCTGGCAAAATCGAAATGAGTGCCATCGTCCGGGTAGGGAGATACGCTACTCTTGCCACCTTTGCTCCAGTGGGCACGATACCAGAGATCCAAAGCCTGACTTGGAATTGTATAGCCGAGTCGTAAATTTGCGGATTGTGGTGTGACACCCTCAACACGCTCATCCGTATCTTTGTCGGTAGCATGAACTAATCCATAGGAAGCTTGGACGCTAAAGTCGTCGATGGAGTAATTGGCTGATAATTCAATACCCTTTCTGACGACATGACCGATGTTTTCTATTTTGTAATAAAGAGTAAATGGGTCTGAATCTTCATACCAAGAATCTGGGCTGATGAAGTCTTTTACGTCATCGTAGAAAAATGTTAATTTAGTATTGAGTTTATCGTTTTCAGTTAAAAGTCCGGAAAAGTTTAAGTTGGTACCAATTTCCCAGTTGGTAGAGCGTTCCGGTTTCAAGTCTGGATTGGGATAGACGATATGAGTGAAAGTTATGCCAGGATAGTATGCGGTTGAATAGAGTTCATCCAAGATGGGGGGACGATATCCAGTGTTGACTGATGCCCAAATTTCTGCCGATTCCATGGGACGTAACGTTAGGGTTAAGCCTGGGGTAAGCTTTGAATCGGATAGATCATCATATCCAGTGTTGGATTCTCGTTTGTAGTAGTTCCAACGTAAAACAGGAGTCAGTGAGACATATCGGTTGATTGAATAGACGTCTTGGATAAATATGCCGGCATCTAAAGCATCGGAGTCGGGGCGAGTGGAGTTGTATTCCCAACTGTTATTGTTTTCGTTGAGTGATTTTCCCAATTGCGATTTTTTATAGATGTCACCACCAAACGTCAATGCATGATTTCCGAAAAAATGAAATTCGGAAGTGTTTTGAATGTTACCGCCGAAGGAATCAAAATTGTTTTTAGAATGCATATCAGTGGAACCAATATCAAACGAATATTCTGACTTCACATACTGTATGGCAGACTTGATATTGATCAGGTCGCTGTGAGCATATTCCCACTTACCGGTCACTCGGTGTTGCTTGTTTTTGTAGCTGTCGCGTGCTCCGTAACTATCCCATTCGTCATTGGCTATGTCATAGTTATAGGACACAGACATCAGCATATCGTCAATGGGCATTGCTGAAATTTTTGCCATCACTGATGTGTAGTCGCTGTCAGCATTGTTATGAGAACGATATCCGCGTGATGATCTGATTTCGCCCGAGTCTCGACGATTGACACCAACAACGACATCCCATATGTCATGTCGACCGAAAGCATAGATACCTTTTTGCCAAGATTCTGTGTCAGTTGAATAGCCAGTCTTAAGCAGCATTCCGTAGTCTTTGTCTGTTCCGGCCAAAAAGTCGGTAGCATCTTTGGTAGTCACGGAAACAGTACCACCGATCCCGCCATTGCCGTAGAGCGAGCTACCACCACCACGCTTGACTTCGATTTGCTTGAGCGTTTCAGGATCAGCGAAGATGCCAATAAACTGATTTCCGCCAGTTGTCGTGTCATCTTGACGCATTCCGTCAATCAAATAAGTGATCTGATTGGCATCGGAGCCACGTATGCTGATTTTTGTGAACATCACACTGTCTTGACTTTCAACATCAACATTGGGAATTGTAAGGAGCGCTTCGGTAAAGGTATTGGGTGCCAGTTGCTCGATATCTTTACTGGTAACTACGGAAATGGAAGCCGCAGCTTCGGAAACGGGTTGTGCCACACGGGTCGCCGTGACAACCACTGGTTCATCGACGGTAACGGTTTCAGCCGCGTAACAAGCAGAAACAGCCGTGGAGATCAGAGCGAGAACGACTCGTGGGGGGGGGGTAAATTTAGATAGATTGTTCATAGCAGTAGAGCAAAATCACCATTCAGAAAGCAAGAACAGCAAATTTGCAAAATAGTAATGAGAATGATTCCCATTCTATGTAACAAATCTACACAAATGTCCCTGGTCAAATAAGGTAAATACCTTATTTGGTGAAAATTTGATTTGGCACAAAAGTGTTAATTTATGTAAAGAAACTGTAAATAAACATTAGGCGACTAAGGAATTTATCTTGGATTTTCTACTGTTTCCGTTTAGGTGAATGAAATAGAGTCGCAAAAAATCCTCGCTTTACTGATTATTTCTGCAAAGCAAGGATTTGATCAGATACGTTTCTGAATTTCAGTTACCGTTACTTTTGAGCGTCAACATACTCCTTGAGTTGCTCGTTGGTGAAACCGCAAGCCTCGGTAACACCTTCGCCGTAGGCTGAATCAGCCATATAGCAGTGGTAGGCATGCAAGAGTCGAATGCGATCGGGAACGCCAGTCATGGCGCGTGCCGTGTTGGCAAATAAGCGTGCCTTCTCTTCAGCGGACATCAGGCGGAAAAGCAATCCGGGCTGGGTGTAATAATCGTCATCATACTCGCGTATGTCGTAGTTATCTGCGGCGCCGGACAATGGCATTGCCGGTTGGCGGGCATGCGGACTCTCTTGGAAGTGGCCGAACGTATTGGGCTCGTACGTGACGTCGGTCGCTTGGTTTTCCACTCGCATGGCGCCGTCTCTATGAAACATCGCTAAGAAGGGGCAACCGCGGGCTTTGTTGACCGGGATTTGCCAATGATTGACGCCTAAGCGGTAGCGCTGTGCGTCGCCGTAGGAAAAGAGACGTCCTTGCAACATGCGATCGGGCGAAAAACCGATACCCGGCACGATATTGGCGGGATTGAAGGCCGCTTGTTCCACATCCATGAAGTAGTTTTCGGCATTCTTATTGAGTTCGATTTCGCCCACTTCGATCAGGGGATAGTCGGCGTGCGGCCAAACCTTGGTGAGGTCAAACGGATGGTAGTGCAC
>CALKKK010000145.1 GCA_937995395.1 uncultured Sutterella sp.
GGCTTACAATCATCCGGAGCAACGGCAAGAGTTCGTCGTCGATATTGCTAAGGTCGGAGTTACCGGGCAGTTTGATTCGATTACAAATACCAGTGATATTCGTTTGTCTGAAAGTCAATCGATCACTCTTAGTGCAAATGCCAAAATCAAGCTCCGCCTGCCGGATATGGCAGAGATACAAGCTGATAAAGGCGGAAAAAATTGGGTTTATTTTGTTAAGCGTCCGAGAGAACCGGCGGCTATTGTGCCAAGTGTTATAGCTGTAGCCTATCAGGACATCAAAATTTTCCAGATCGGAATGTTGACGCTTCAAGGACAGGTTGCCAATACCGGAACCATTGCTGTGGATGTGGCGCTGGATGCGAATTTGAGCGCATCCTCCGTTTGGGATTTTGACACAACCAATACTGCGCCAACTCAAGGAATGTTGGATGCAACCTTGAATAATATTTGCCACTGGATTCTGAAGCCTACTATTTCGGCAACAGCACAAGTGGATGCCCAAATACAAGCAGTCGGTATGCAAGCTGTCGGAAGTTCTTTGGGGTATGCCTCTGCCGTCAATTCAGGTACGATCGATATCGGTGCTTTCATTACGCGCACTGACGAAAAGCAAAAGGATATCAAATGGGGTTCGGTTCAGTCTGATATTCACATGAGTAAAACTGGGAATTCCGAAGCTACGTTGGACGTTACTCGTGACGAGTCGAACATTACGGCCGAAACGCATATGTTCGGGAACGCTTTGGCTGCCGGGATGTATGCCACAACGCTTGATCTCAAACCGGAAGTTCCTGAAGAAAACCCCGAGGGAGAGATTGCTCTTATTAACGACAGTTGTCTGGATTGCGGGGATTTGGTCGAAATTGTCGATCCCATTCATGTAGATTTGATAAACACCGGCACGATTCGCATTGCGGCTTCCAAAGAGTTCACAGCTGTCGGTATGGCTGCTGTCGCACAAAATAATGACATCATCAGCATGACAAACTTGGGCACGATCGATTTGACGAAAGCTCAAGGCAATTTTGTTCATCAGCTCTATGCCGAAATCGAAGATGACGGTAAAGTCGAAGTCGGCGACTGGCTCCTTCATTTGGGTTTGCAGGAAAATGAAAAAGGTGATCACATTACGCCTTTTGCTATTCGGACGGCTGAAAATGCAACCGGCGGTCTGACCTTTAAAGAAGGGGCTTCGTTGATTTTAGTGCCGGGCAAGGCGAGTGACCTCGACGGTCCCGTCAATCTTGGAACAATGGTGGCTCAATACGATGCTAATGGCGACCAGAAGGACGATACGCCCGACATCACAGGTCAATTTGACTCAATTCGTACCGGCTCTCGCATGTTAAGTGTCAAATCCGATACTTCGCAGGGCATCAACAATATTTCCATTACTTTCGATGTGAGTCCGGAAAAGGCCTTGGGAACAGACGTTCGCTCCATGGCGATGGGCTCCAACGTTAACGCATTGATGACATTGCGCGGCCTTACCGGCCAAATCGACTTTGCCAAGGCCGAAGGTTGGCATTGGCAGGCGATGCCATGGTATGTGAATGCCGATACCGACGGTTGGAATGGGTATGAAGCCAAAGGCGGCGGTGCAGTTTTGCAGGGTGCCGTGACTTGGGGGGACGCCAAAGACTGGAACGCTTCTGGTTACTTTGCTGTGGCGCATGAAAACTTGACGGCCGATAGCAATGCGGCTTCCGGTTCGTCCACCAAGGTTGGGCTTGGTTTGGCTCTCAAACGTCAATTTGGGGAGATGACGCACGTGGGTGCTCGCTTTGACTATGGTTTTGACGACACAGATTGGCAACTCGTGGATAACTTGGGACGAGACAAGGCCGGAGCGGACTCCGACTACTGGTACGCCGAAGTCAATGCCGGAATCGATTGGCCGATTGCCGACAATCACTTGATTGGTGCCGGTGTCGCTTTCGGTTGGTTGCATTTAAAGCAAGACGGTTTCTCTAGTACGACGCTTGGTACAGGCTCGGTTCGGTACGATGACGAAACTCTGGAAACAGGCGTGGCCACACTTGAAGCGCATTGGAAAGGGAAGTTTGAAGTCGCGGGCTTTGACGTCACGCCGACCGTATCGCTTTCAGGCACGTACTTTACCGATAACGAGTTCGAAACCTCGTTTGATTATCTTGACCATCGCTACGGTACCAAAGACGAAGTGAGCAACTTCTTGACGACAGCTACTGTGGGTATCGGATTTGGTAAAGACAACATGACCATGAGTGTTTACGGCTCGCAGCGTTGGGGTTCCGACTACAGCGCTCAGAGTGTCAATGCACGCGTGAGCTGGAAGTTCTAACAATCTCACCTCTCTCGAAAGACACCTTCTCGTTTGAGTTTGAGCGAGGAGGTGTTTTCTTTTCCGAGAAGGGACTAATGAGAAGACAGACCGAAATCACAGGCCCCATGGGTGGTAATTTTTTTAATGCTCATTAAAATAAACATTAGAGAAACTAACGCATTTTTTATTGATCACTCATGACTAAATCGACCCGATCAACTTTATTGCCGAGAAAGCTCGCCGCCAAACTGCAACTGGTCGGCGAACAGATCCGTATTGCCAGATTGAGGCGGAACATCACAATGGAACTCGTTGCCGAACGTGCACAGTGCTCTCGTGTGACAGTTGGAAAAGTCGAAAAAGGCGATCCGACTGTATCGATGGGTGCGTATTTGCGTGTGCTATTTGCGTTGCGATTGTCCGATGATATCGAGATGATCGCCAGAAATGATCCGCTTGGGCGGGATTTGCAGGACATGAATGAGCGCAAACGCGCACGAAATTGAACGAATATTTCCTGCGCGTTTGTTGGTCCTCATGAATCAATTGCAACCGAGACGGGCTCAAATTTCCTCACGTCAAACAACCCCATATCCGTTATTCGCAGTGCAGGAATCACGGGCAGAGCCAAGAAAGACAAGGTCATTACCGGGTCGACGCCTTCGACAATGTCAAAGAGCTCGCGCGCTTTTTTGTGGAAAGCCACCTGTTTCGGAATAAAGACTTCAGCCGGTTCCTTACTCATTAAGCCTGCGACTTCAAGCTTCAGCCTTGCGGCAACCTTGCCGTCTTTGACAAGCACCATGCCGCCTCCTATGCGTTCGAGTTCCTTAACGGCAATGAGCATGTCGCGGTTACTGTCGCCGATCGTGACAATGTTGTGACTGTCGTGCGCAATGGTGGTTGCCACGGCGCCGTTCATCAGGGTATTTGCTTTGATGTAGCCCGAGACGATACCCAAGCCGACATTGCCCGTGGCGTTGTGACGCTCAATTACGGCAATGGTGGCGTAGCCGTGATTGGCTTTGGCATCGAAAAGCCCGTCGGTCGTTTTCAAGTCCACGATCTCTTCGTCGGTCAAAAGCTCTTTGGCGATGACGTGCATGACGCGCGCTTTGCCCGAGGGCAGTGCAATGTCAAAATCTTTTTCGGTCATGGGGGCGATGCGAACGCTTGAAAGCACGTTTTTAGGAACCGAGCCTTCGTCAAAGTCGACTAACAACTGACCGTCTTGCGCCACCTTCTGCCCCCAAAGCCAAGTTTCCGTGACGTTGAAGTCTTTGAGATTGTCGACCACTGCAAAGTCGGCACGCTTACCTTTTTCGAGGGAGCCGGCTTCCGTCAAACCGTAGTGGCGGGCACTGTTAATCGTTGCCATCTGCACGGCACGCATGGGATCGATGCCGCGAGCTACTGCCAAGCGCAAATGACGTTGCATATGACCGTCGTGGAAAACCTCGGCGGCGTTGACATCGTCGCAACAGAACATGCAGTGCTCTACCGTCTCGTCTGTGACGGCGTCAATCAGGGTGTCCAAATTCTTGGCGGCCGACCCATGACGCAAGCTCACCTTCATGCCGCAGGCGATTCTGTCTTTGACTTCTTCAACCGTGGCGCATTCGTGGTCGGTCGAAATCCCGTGCTCGGCATAGCGTTTGAGTTCCTCTCCATAAACTTGAGGTGCATGACCGTCGATGGGACAACCGTACTTTTTGGCCAAAGCTAGCTTTGCCATGACTTCCGGGTCATTGTTTAGAACGCCCGGCACATTCATGACTTCTGCCAAACCCAAGACCTGTTCATCTTCAAAGTAAGGCGCCAAGTCTTTGGCCGAGAGCGTGGCACCGGAGTGCTCGAAACTTGTGGCCGGCACACAACTTGGCAACATGATGTGCACGTCGATCATCGAATTCTTGGCCGCTTCGATCATGTAGTCCAAGCCCTTGGTGCCGAGCACATTGGCGATTTCGTGAGGATCAGCAATGATTGTTCCTGTACCTTGAGTAGCAAGCAGAGCACTCAAGTGTTCGGGCGTCAATTCCGAAGATTCGATGTGCATGTGCGAGTCAATAAATGCCGGCAGCAGATATTGACCGGCCAAATCCACGATTTCCTCGGCAGGATATGTACCTTGGTGCACGAGTCCGACGATGCGGCCATGGTGCACGAGGATATCGTAGCCGGAGAGCCAGCGGCCCCTGATGACATCGGCAATGACGGCACCTGTTATGCAAAGATCGGGGAGAGTGAAGACTTCGGGCATAATTTTCGATTGAGTTTGTTTCGGAGTGCAAAAGGATACTACATCGCAAGAACTGAGTATCGGACTTAAGCAACTCATTCGGTGGAGTTTGCCCCCACTTTTGGGAACATCGCCTTTTTTAGCGATTTGTCCCCATTTTTGTCCCCCACTTTGGGTGGAAAAATGTGGTATTAAATGGAAATTCACAAAGAGAGTTGGGCTGGATTGGGAAATCTTGGAATGAAAGAAAGCCCTGCAAATCAAGGCTTCACGTGATGAGATCAATAAAAAAGCCGCTTACGCGGCTATGATGTATCCCAAATTCTGAAAATATAGTTCAGTAAGGACTGACTCAGAAATCTCAGGAA
>CALKKK010000146.1 GCA_937995395.1 uncultured Sutterella sp.
CTCCATACAGTCGGTGTTGACCGTCGCAGAAACGACAGCCTGAGAACTTTCGGCGCACGGCATATCGACCATGCCGGCAGAGGGCTGCATTAAGGGAACGAGTCCCAAAGTGACAACCGTCAGCCACAGGGTGAGGCGATAGGCAAATTTTCGAAAGTGCCGAAAAAGCATACGATGGTCGGACGAACAAAAAAGCAATGGATGGAATTATAGAAACAAAACCTACCAATTTAATAGGTATTATGTTGTAAAAAAAGCGCTTTGCAGCAAATCATCCGTAAAGCGCTTTTTTCTTAGGCGTAACGAGCGATTAGCTCAACACGGCGCCCTTCATGCCGGAGCTCACGAGCTTGGCGTAGCGTGCCAAGTAACCGTGATTGACGCGCGGAGCACGAGGCTTCCATTCGGCACGACGGCGAGCCATTTCTTCGTCGCTCACGTCCACGCTGATCGAGTTGTTGGGGATGTCGATTTCGATCATGTCGCCTTCCTGAAGCAAGGCGATCGGGCCGCCCACAGCCGCTTCCGGAGACACGTGGCCGATGGCCGCGCCGCGCGTGGCACCCGAGAAGCGCCCATCGGTGATCAAGGCAACGCAGTTACCCAAACCCGAACCCATAATGGCCGAGGTGGGGTTGAGCATTTCGCGCATACCCGGGCCGCCCTTGGGACCTTCGTAGCGAATGACAACGACTTCGCCGGCATTGATCTTGCCGCCGTAGATGGCGTTCAAGGCATCTTCTTCGCAATCGAAGACGCGAGCCTTGCCCTTGTGGTGCATCATGTCTTCGCCTACGGCAGAGCGTTTGACGACGGAGCCGTCCGGAGCGAGGTTGCCCTTCAAAACGGCAATGCCGCCGGTAGACGAAATCGGTGCATCGATCGTGTGAATGATTTCGGTATTGGTGATCTTGGCGCCTGCGATGTTTTCACCCACGGTCTTGCCGGTCACGGTCGGGATGTCGAGATTCAAAACACCCAACTTGGCGATTTCGGCCATCACGGCACGAATGCCGCCGGCTTCGTCCAATTCTTCGATGTAATGGTTGCCGGCCGGTGCCAGGTGGCAAAGGTTCGGCGTCTTGGCAGAAATTTCGTTGGCAATCGACAAATCCAAGTCGATTCCGCATTCGTGCGCAATGGCAGGCAAATGAAGCATCGAGTTGGTGGAGCAACCCAAAGCCATATCCACGGCCAAAGCGTTCATGAAGGCCTTTTCCGTCATGATGTCGCGCGGCAGCACGTTGTTTTTGACGAGTTCCATCACCTTCATGCCGCTTTCCTTGGCCAAACGCAGGCGAGCGGAGTAAACGGCAGGAATCGTACCGTTGCCCGGCAGCGCCATACCGAGCACTTCGGACAGGCAGTTCATGGAGTTGGCGGTAAACATGCCCGAGCACGACCCGCAAGACGGACACGCGTTGTTTTCCAAGTTTTCGAACTGAATCGGCGTGATCTTGCCGGTTCTAAACTGGCTCACGGCTTCGCTGATGTTGGAATAAGAAACCTTGCGGCCTTCGAAGTGGCCGGCCAACATGGCCCCGCCGCTGATGACGATGGAAGGAATATTTAAGCGCGCCGCAGCCATCAAAAGACCCGGAACGTTCTTATCGCACGCGGCTACCATCACCAAACCGTCGAAGGGGTGAGCGGTTGCCATGGCTTCGGTGCTGTCGCAAATGAGTTCGCGAGACACCAAGGAGTACTTCATGCCGACGTGGCCCATGGCCAAACCGTCGCAAACGGCGATGGCGGGAAAGACGATGGGAACGCCGCCCGCTAAAGCCACGCCTTGCTTGACGGCATCCACAATCTTGTCCAGATTCATGTGGCCGGGCACGATGTCGTTTTTGGAGCTGACCACCCCGATCAAGGGCTTGCCGATTTCGGCATCGCACAAACCGAGCGCCTTCAAAAGGCTGCGTTGGGGGGCGGCATTGATACCCTTGGTCAAAGGATCGCTACGCATAATTTTTTCTCCGTTTTCTTGTTGCATTTTCACTCGAATGCGTATCGGGTTTTTCAGTCTGTTTTGGGGTAGGAAATCCGACGCGCATAATCCCTAAATTTTGGCAAAACGGCAAGCCAAAAGAAATAAGGCAAGATGCCTAGAAAGCTCGGCCTAACGCAAGAAAACGCCGACGCTATCGGGGCGATAGCATGAGGCTAATGCGCGTCTCGGTTTCGAAACACAAAAAGCGAAAATATTGCCAAATGTAAGAATTCCTTAATGCGATTTCACTAAACTGCGCTCAACCTAAAATGCCCCTTTTTGTATGGGGTAGGGGAGCGTGCAGACGGACTTTTGGCCGCATCGGCACTTCCAACCTTGATTGAAAGACTTATGACAGAGCCCAAAGAAAACATGACCGACATGCCGAGGCTGACGGTAGACAACCTTGAACTCGAACGCGGAGAGCGCTTGCTTTTCCGCGGTTTGACGTTTGATGCGGCTTCCGGCACCTTGGTGCGCTTGGCCGGCGCTAACGGCACCGGTAAAACCTCGCTTTTGCGTCTGTTAACGGGATTGATGAGTGCCGACGCCGGTCGTGTTCTTTACAAGGGCAAAGATATTGCCAAGCTCAGAGAAGACTTTCACAAGGACCTTGTTTATATCGGCCACATGAACGGCGTTAAAGACGATTTGAGCGCTATGGAAAACGTGCGCATTTGTGCACGCATGGGCAACATCATCGTCAACGACGAACAAATTGTCGAAGCTCTGTCACGCGTGGGACTTGCCGACTTTACCGATCACCTGACAGGCGAATTGAGTCAGGGTCAGCGCCGCCGTGTGGCTCTGGCACGTTTGTTTGTGAGCATGAGCAAGCCCGTGTGGATTTTGGACGAACCCTTTGTGGCGTTGGACGTCGCAAGTGTGGCCAATTTGGCCAAGACCATTGCCGAGCACGTCAAGGCCGGCGGCATCGTCATCTATACCACGCACCAGGAGTGCGACACGGGCGTGCCCTCCGAGCACTGCATGACGGTGGACGTGAGCGACTTTGCGCCGGGCAAGCGCAAGAAGATTCAGGAAGCAACGGAGGCAAATCATGCTTAATCTCTTTTTTGCCGTCGTTCGTCGCGACTTGATGTTGGCATTGCGCCAAAAGACCGATATCGTTCAAACGCTCTTTTTCTTTGCCGTGGTCGTCACTTTGGTGCCCTTGGGTGTGGGTGCCGAACAGGATCTATTGCGCAATATGGCCCCGGGCGTAGTGTGGGTGGCCGCTCTCTTGGCCGCCCTTTTGTCGCTGCCGCGAATTTTTGCGCTGGACTATTCCGACGGCACCTTGGAGCAGATGATCATTTCTGCCGAACCGTTAACGGTCATTGTCATTGCCAAGGTTTTTGCCCATTGGCTCGTGACCGGTATTCCGATCACGATCTTTACGGCCGTTTTCGGTTTGATGTTCGATTTGCCGTTGGAGCAAACGATCGTACTCATGGCCTCTTTGCTGTTGGGAACCCCCGTTTTGAGTTTGGTGGGTGCCATCGGTGCCGCCCTGACGCTGGGGTTGCGTGCTGGTTCCGTTTTGACGAGCTTGTTGGTGTTGCCGCTTTACATTCCGGTTTTGACGTTCGGTGCCGGTGCCACGATTCAGGTGGCAATCAGCGTCTCGCCCACCGCTTACCTGATGGTGACGGCTGCTCTGAGTTTCTTGGCTTTGGCTGCAGCGCCTTTTGCGATTGCCGCCGCTTTGAGAATTTCCATTCAATAACTAAAGGTTGACTGACGATGTTGCGTAACCTCTTTGATCCCGAAGGTTTTTACCGCTTTGCCGGCAAAACCACCAAGTGGTGCTTTTTGGCCGCTTTGGCTTTGACTGTCATTGGGCTATATCTGGCCTTTTTCGTGTGCCCGATCGATGCCACGCAGGGTAACTCCTATCGCATCATTTTCGTTCACGTGCCGGCCGCTTGGATGAGCATGTTGATTTATGTTCTGATGGCCGTGTTTGCCGCATTTTCTTTGGCAACCAACAACAAAATGTGCTCGGTCTTTACGGCCGCTTTGGCTCCCACGGGCGCCTTTATGTGCTTCTTTGCTTTGTTTGCCGGCGCCGTCTGGGGTCGTCCGACCTGGGGCACGTACTGGGTGTGGGACGCCCGCTTGACGAGCGAACTCATTCTTTTGTTCCTTTATATCGGCTTTTTGGCTTTGCAAAGCTCCATTGCCGATCATCGCCGTGCCGACAAGGCCTGTGCCGTGATCGCTTTGGTGGGTGTGGTGAACGTTCCCATCATCTACTTCTCGGTGCGTTGGTGGAATACGCTGCATCAGGGCGCTTCCATCACGGGCAAAGGCAGCTCCATTCACCCCATCATGCTCACCACGCTTTTGCTGATGGTGGCGGCTTTCTGGCTTTACAGCTTCGGCGCAACGTTTGCGCGCTCGCGCTCCATCATTCTTGAGCGCGAACGTCGCGAAGCTTGGGCGCAGGAAGCGGCTTTGAAAGGCGAACTTTAATCGAACGACCTCGGAGAAATAAAAATGGATTGGACCTCGATTTCTCATTTTCTTCACATGGACGGACACGGTGCCTACGTTTGGACCGTGTACGGGATGATGGTCGTTTTGATCATCGTCGAAATTTTCGGACTGCGTGCCCGCCGCAACAAGGCCGTGACGCGCTTAACGCGCGAAGCCCGCGCCACTCGCGATACGCGCGAACTCTAAGTAACGAATCAAGACCTTTCTAGGAGAAAATCACCATGGCCAATGCTGCAACCAAACGACTGGCTTTAATCGGCGGCGCCGTTGCCGTTGTGGGTGTGGGCGTTTATTTGATGCTTTCCGCCTTTAACGACAATCTCGTCTTTTTCTATTCGCCCATGCAGGTGGCTGCCAAAGAAGCACCGCAGGGCAGAACCTTCCGTATGGGCGGGATGGTGGCCGAAGGCTCGGTCAAGCGCTTGCCCGACGGTGTGACGGTCGAATTCGGCATTACCGATACGGCAGCCACGATTCCGGCTCAGTTCCAAGGCATCCTGCCCGACCTCTTCAAAGAAGGTAAGGGCGTGGTCGCTCAGGGCAAGTTAAACGACAAGGGTGTTTTCGTTGCGAGCGAAGTTCTCGCCAAGCACGACGAAAACTACATGCCGCCTGAAGCTCAGGACGCCGTGGACAAGGCTCACGCCGCCATGAAGACTTTGGATGAAAAGGGAAGTAAAGAGGGCGAAGGCAAAGCCCAAGCCAAGAGCGCTTCCTAATCGAGAAAGTACAGTTTTTTGAATAACCAAAAGGGGATTTCCCGTGATTGCTGAAATCGGTCATTTTGCCCTGATTCTGGCGCTCGTTCTGGCAGCTGTTCAGTTCGCGCTCCCGTTGTTGGGCGCTGCCCGCGGCATTCAGTCTTGGATGGCTCTGTCGCGCACCGTTGCGTGCGCCAATGCGCTGTTTTTGACGATTGCCTTCGGTACTCTGGCATATTCGTTTTACATCAGCGACTTTACGTTGTTAAACGTCGCGAGCAACTCGAATTCGCTTTTGCCGTGGTACTACAAGATTGCCGCCACTTGGGGCAGCCATGAAGGCTCCATTTTGTTCTGGGGCTTGACGCTGTCTTGGTGGGGGATGTTTGTGGCGCTTTTGAGCCGCCGCTTGCCGGACGAAACCGTCGCTCGCGTTTTAGGCGTGATGGGCTTTATTTTGATGGGCTTTTTGGCCTTCATGCTCTTTACCTCCAACCCGTTCTTGCGTTTGTTTCCGGCTGCTCCCGAAGGCGCCGACTTAAATCCCTTGTTGCAAGACCCGGGCATGGTGTTCCATCCGCCGCTGCTTTACATGGGCTATGTGGGCTTTACGGTTCCCTTTGCCTTTGCTATCGCCGCACTGATGGGCGGCAAGCTTGACGTGGCTTGGGCGCGCTGGATGCGTCCCTGGACGACCTGGGCTTGGATTTTGCTCACCTTGGGTATTTCCTTGGGTTCTTACTGGTCCTACTACGAACTGGGCTGGGGCGGCTGGTGGTTCTGGGATCCGGTCGAAAACTCGTCCTTTATGCCGTGGTTGACCGGTACCGCATTGCTTCACAGCTTGGCAGTGACTGAAAAGCGCGGCTGCTTCAAGATTTGGACGGTGCTTTTGGCCATCGTCACCTTCAGCCTTTCGCTTTTGGGCACGTTCTTGGTGCGCTCGGGTATTTTGACCTCGGTGCACGCCTTTGCAACGGATCCGGAGCGCGGTATCTTCATCTTGGCCTTCCTCATCATCGTGATCGGTTTGTCTTTCCTCTTGTTTGCTTGGAGAGCGCCGACCGTGGGCTTGGGCGGCAACTTCTCGATGGTGTCTCGCGAATCGATGCTGTTAGTCAACAACGTGCTCCTTTTCGTGGCGATGGGCGCAGTGCTTTTGGGCACTCTCTATCCGTTGTTCCTGGACGCTTTGAACGCCGGCAAGATTTCCGTCGGGCCCCCTTACTTTGACGCCGTTTTCGGTCCCGTGATGTTGCCGATGCTGTTCCTTTTGGGCGTGGCTCCCTTTGCTCGCTGGAAAGAAGCCGATCCCAACTGGCTTGCCAAGCGCTTGTGGTTCATTTTGGCTCTCTCGTTGGCTTTGGGCGTTGCCACCCCGATTCTGATGGGCGGCTGGAGCACTTGGGTCTTTGTGGGCATGACGCTTGCCTTCTGGGTGGCCTTTACCTCGATCGACAGCTTCCGCGAACGCGCTCGCAACATGAAGGGCAATTTCTTTGCCAACATCTTCAAGTTCCCGCGCGCCTTCTGGGGCATGAATCTGGCCCACTTGGGCGTGGCGATGTTTGTGATCGGTGTGGCGCTCGTCAAGGGCTATCCGGCCGAACGCAACGTCAAGATGCTGCCGGGCGAACAAGTCACGGTTTCGGGCTACACCTATGTGTTTAACGGTACGCAGGAAGTGCGCGGTCAAAACTATACGGCCACGCGCGGCGAATTCACCGTCACGAAGGACGGTAAGGAAATTGCGGTGCTGCATCCCGAAAAGCGCAACTACTTCGGTTCTCGCTCCATGCCCATGACCGAAGCCGCCATCCGCCACGGCATCACCGGCGACGTTTACGTCAGCATGGGTGAACCGGTGGGCGACGGCGCTTGGATCGTGCGCGCTTACCACAAGCCCTTCGTGGCTTGGATTTGGTGGGGCACCATCGTGATGGCTTTGGGCGGCTTTATCGCCATGCTCGATCGCCGTTATCGCGTGCGTAAAAATAAGACCGCTCAAAAGGCTGCAACGGAGGCTTAAATCATGCGATTGAAGTATCTGATTCCGCTCATTATCTTTTTGTTCGTGTGCGTGTTCCTTTTCTGGGGGCTGTATTTGGATCCCAAGAAGGTGCCCTCGGCTTTGATCGACAAACCCGCACCCGAATACGCTTTGCCCACCATGGACGGTCGTACCGTCACCAAAAAGGACATGCTGGGCAAGGTTTACCTGATGAACGTCTGGGCTTCGTGGTGCGAAGCCTGCCAGTACGAACATCCCTATTTCGTTCAGTTGAAAAACCAGGGTGTGAAGACCGTTTTCATCGGCTACAACTATCGCGACAAGCCCAGAATGGCTCGTGCATGGTTGCAGAGCTTGGGTAACCCCTACGATGAAATTTTGGTTGACGCCGACGGCCGTACCGCCATCGACTTCGGCGTGTACGGTGCACCGGAGACCTTCGTGATCGACAAAACGGGCGTAATTCGCTACAAGGTGATCGGCCCCATGACCGAAGAGATCTGGACCAAAGACGTCAAGCCCATCGTGGATCACTTGGAAGCTCAGTAAAGCAAGGGGAGAAAATGATGAAATCTTTGAATCGTTTCTTGGTTGTTGCCAGCGCCCTTTCTTGCTTGGCTTGGGGTTTGAATACGCCTGCTTTAGCGCAAGCGCCTCAGGCGGCCGAACACAAGGAAGCCGCCGCTACCGAATTCGATCCGGTCGAACACAAGCGCGTGTTGGGCATTTCCGAACAGCTGCGCTGCTTGGTGTGCCAAAACCAGTCTATTGCCGACAGTAACGCCGAACTCGCCGTCGATTTGCGTAACCAAGTGATCGAACAGATCAATGCCGGTCGTACCGACAAAGAAATTATCGACTACATGGTTGAACGTTACGGCGACTTCGTGCTCTACAACCCGCCTTTTAAGGCTTCGACCGTGATTTTGTGGGTCGGACCCTTGGTGCTTTTTATCGGCGCATTGCTTGCCTTTTACATCAACGTTCGCCGTCGCAAGACGACGACCGATCAGGCGCCCAAGACTTTGAGCCCGGATGAAAAGAAAAAGGCCGAAGAGCTTCTTCGCATGGGCGACAAATAATCGGTGACAAAGGAGAAATAAATCGTGTTGATTGCATTTATCAGCCTTGCCGCCGTAATGGTTTTGGTGGCTCTGGCTTTGATCGTTTGGCCTTTGGTACGCAAAACCGAAACGGATGACGACGCGCAGCGACGCGCCGCCAACCTGACGCTTTTGCGCCAGCAGTTTGCCGAACTCGAAGCCGAATACAAGGCAGGCAATATGCCCGCCGAAGAATACGAAGAAACGCGCTCGGAAATCGAAACGCGCGTGTTGGAAGAAACTAAAGGCGGCGAAGATGTTAAGCGCGTCTCGGGTCGTCAGGGTTTTTATGCCGCATGCGTTTTGACGGTTTTGGTGCCCGTGGCCGCATTCTTGATTTACCTTGAAATCGGTACGCCCATTGCCATGGATCCGGACTTTACACGTGCGCAAAACCAGCAGGCCGCCATGTCGGGCCAGCACAGCGACGCCGAAGTTCTCGAACAGATCAAGATCATCGAAGATCGCTTGAAGGAGCAGCCCGACAACATCGACGGTTGGATGATGCTTGCCAAGGCCAATGCCTCGTTTAAGAACTGGCAGAAGAGCTCGGAAGCGTTCGAACAGGTCGCGCGTCTGATTCCGAATAACCCGGATGTTTTGGCCGACTGGGCCGACGTGATGGCAGCCGCTCAAAACGGCAGTCTGGACGGTCGTCCGAAAGAGTTGATCGAAGAAGCCTTGAAGCTCGATCCCAAGCACTGGAAGGCGCTTGCCTTGATGGGCACGCTTTGCTTTGACAAGGAAGACTACAAGGGTGCGGTCGAATACTGGTCTCGCATGTTGGCAGACGTCGACAAGGGTAGCGAAGAATGGCGCCAGATCAATGAAAACATCGAACAGGCCCGTCGCATGGGCGGTTTGCCCCCGGGCGAATACGCCAGCATGCAGGCTTTGGAAGCTCAAAGCGGCGGCAACCAAGACGGCAAGGCCAAGATCGACGCTTCTCAGCGCTTTATCAGCGGTACGGTTGAACTTGCCCCCGAAGTTGCCGACAAGGCCAAGCCCAACGACACGGTCTTTGTGTTTGCGCGTCCCGTGACGGGCAGCAAGATGCCGGTGGCGTTCATGAGCTTTAAGGTCAAGGATTTGCCGCGCGAATTCTATCTTGACAGCTCCAGCGTCATGGGCATGGGCATGAAGACCTTAAACGATGTTGAAGAAGTCATCATGGAAGCGCGCGTGAGCCGCTCGGGTAACTTCATGGCAGGTGTGGGCGACCTTGAAGGGACGGTCGAAGGCAACGTTGCCGTTGGCACCAAGGGTGTGAAGATCGTGATCAATCGCGTTCACTAAACACATTCGGTTTTAAGCCCTTTAAGCAAAACCCCGTTCGGTTAACTCCGGCGGGGTTTTTGCTTGTCGCTTTTTCGGAAATGTTACGAAATGGTCGGTAGCGACCTTAAATGTAACTGTCGAAACGTTTTGGCTAAATCCTGTTACGTCATCCGACGGCGACTTTACGCAGGAACATGCCACAATTCTTCTCAAGAAACGAGGGCTCAGACCTCGAGACAAAATTCAACAACAAGCGAAGAGGAAAATAAAATGAAAGCAATGCGCGTGACGCTTCCTGCAGTATGTGTTTCGACGATTTTGGCTTTGGCAAGCGTCTCTGCCTTTGCCGGTTCCGGCGACGGTGTGCGTACCGGCAAAGACGGCACCGTGGTGACTTTGCCCGTGACGGCCACGGTCGAATTGGCCAACGATCAGGCAGTCGTGAACTTCTACACGGTCGAAGTCGACAAGGACTTGGCAACGGCCACCAAGCGCGTCATTGATCGCGTTAACAAAGGTTTGACGGAATTGAAGGCTTTGGGCTTGCCGGTGGAATTCGAAACCCAGTCCATGAGCTCTTATCCCCGTTACAGCCAAGCCAAAAACGGCGAGCAGGCCAAGATCGTCGGTTGGGAAGTGCGCCAAAACATTTCGGGCACCGTCAAGGACGTTTCTGCCGCCGCACCCTTGGCGCAGAAAGTGGGCGAATACTTCGCGTTTGAACGCGTGAACTTCACGTTAAGCCGCGAAGCTCAGCAAAAGGTGCAAGACGACTTGATGCGTGCCGCCGTGATGCAGGCCCGCCAACAGGCCGAAGTCATTGCCGTAAGCCTCGGTGCCGAAGCCGATGACGTGCGCATCGAATCCATGGACTTCAATGCTTCCAACATCGAGCGCTACAGCAATCGCATGTATGCCGCTTTGGCAGCCGACTCTCGCAGCGCCAAAGCATCCGTGCCGGTTCCGGTGTTCGAACCGGGGCAAACGACGGTGTCTCGCTACATGACGGCTCGCGTGCGCATTAAGCCGTAAGCGAATATCCGCAGCAGTCTTTTTCTAGTGTTCTCCAAAGAATTTCGGGGGTCGACCGTAGAAGTCGCACCCCCGCCTTTTTTTCTGAAAAGTCGATATTGCCTTATCTGCCGAACTGATCGATAAAGGTCTTGATCTGTGCCGACATCTTGCGATCGAGTTTGTTTGCCAACTCGCTTGCCGGTCCGTCGTTTTTGGGGCGATACAAACCGTCGCAGGTAATGTAACCGGTGACCCATTCTGCCGCCACCAAATCGTTGATGTAGTGACGCACGTCTTGAAAGATCGAGGGGAGCGCTTCGCTTGTTTTGAAGTCTTCCATGGGGCACGTTGCCAAAGAGGGGCAACCGGTATCGACAATATGATCGTAAACGATCACGTAGTAAGGCACACCCATATATTTGGCAGCCAGCGCCGCATGATTGGCACCCGACGGACAACTGACGTCGCCGTTGGCGCAAAGTCGATTGGCAATGACCAAAACGGCATCGAATTTTTCGGTCATCAAGGCCGTGCCGATCACGGTATCGGCAATGATTTCGCAATCGATGCCGGCATTGCGCAATTCCCAAGCGGTCAGGCGCGGTCCCGAAAATAAGGGGGTGGAGTAGGGTGTGACGGCCTTGATTTCTTTACCCTGGCGGTGCGCTTCGATGAGACCGGCCACTCCCGTACCGCGACCGACGGCTGACATGGAGCCCGAGCCGCCGATGACCATGACGTGGGTATGTTGAGGTATGTTTTCGGCAATAAGTCCGGCAATGCGATCACCGGCTCGGCTGATCATATAGGAAGCGGTTTCGGCGTACTTTTCCAAGAAAGCGAGGCTTTGTTGTTGATCGTAGCGTCGATCCATGATGTGACGCACCAAAACCGACAAGCGCTCGACGGCAAAAGCGACCGGGCGACTTTCTGGACGCGCTGCTCTCAAAGAAAAGGTGGCTTCTTGCAGTGTGTAATAGAAACTTTCTAAGGAAGTGACTTTTTGGTGCGTTCTGGCTTCCAAGGCTACGGTTTCGGCAATCGCAGGCGGAATCAATCCCGGACCGAAGATCAGGCATTCTCGCAAGGCTTGCGCCAAGGGACTCACGCTTTTAAAGCGCAAATATTCCGTTCGCTCGGGAAACACCCTGCCGTTAATGACATCGAGATAGTTCGGGGCAACGAGGAGCGGCTTAGGAATTTGCATAGATCAAAACCTTTCGGGCGACACACCCTTTTTGTAACGGATCAAGCACACACAATACCCGATAACCGCCAATCCTTCAATAGTGGTAAGTCGTATAGACCGAATGGACGATAGACGAGATAAGAGTGCATTCTAGGCGGATTCGCAAGAGAGGGTGTCCGTTTGGGCAAGGATTAATGCTCACGAATCAAAATCGGGGTGGGTGATAGACAAGGTCTAAAATCTAAGAAGTATTGCTTAGAAAATTTGAGGAGAACTTCCATGGCGACATCCCGTATTCGCTGTGCCGCATCCGTTGTTGCACTGTGCGCCGCGACACTGCTTTGCGGCTCGGTAGCAGCCGGTTACAAGGCAGGAACTTACCAAGCTCAGGCGCAAGGCATGAACGGCTCGGTGCCCGTGACGGTGACCTTTAGCGATACGTGGACAAAAAGTTGCAACCAATTTTGTGCAAAGGTTGCAAAGTTTGGCGAACCGACTACAATGCAGAGTTTGCACACGACAAAAGTCGGTGCGTCGAGTTTTGACGATTGACCCCTAGCAAAAACACAAAAAATCGGGTATAATCGCACGTTTTCAATTTCTACCCACGTGGGGTTTTAAAATGGCTGTCCAGCAAAATAAGAAATCTACCAGCAAGCGCGGCAATCATCGCGCTCATGACTTTTTGACCAACCCGCCTGTTGCCGTCGAACCGACGACCGGTGAAACGCATCGCCGTCACCACATCAGCCCGACGGGTTTCTATCGCGGCAAGAAGGTTGTTGCGACCAAGCAGGACGCTGAGTAATACAGCATCTCTGCAGGCAGTTTCGCAAAGCAGCGTGTCGGCGCGTCCGTTTGACGGAAATGCCCCACGGCTAGTAATTAGATAACCGCAAGCTGACCTGTCGCAATCGACTCGACTCGCTTTCGCGAAAGTCAATCTGCTCCGAGTTTCTGTTACAGAAACTCAAGAAAAAGGAGGTAGTCTGTACGGACGAACCTCCTTTTTTTGCGTCTTGTCTTTGGTAATATCCGTCTCAACGATTTTATTGCGCGTTATCTTCCTACGGTAACGTAAAAGACAAGGATTTATGACCCAAACACAAGAGCGCTTGTTTACGCGCGTCATCGCAACGGGCTCGGCCCTTCCTGCCAAAGCCGTCACCAACGACGCGTTGGCGGCCGATCTTCTTAAACGAGGTGTCGAAACCAACGACGAGTGGATTCGCACCCGTACCGGCATCTGCCAGCGCCATATCGCCGACAAAAGCCAAACGACTTTGGATTTGGCCCACGAGGCCGCTCAAAAAGCGCTGGGCGACGCCGATATCGATCCCGCAACGATTGACTTGATCATTGTGGCAACGACAACACCCGACGGCGTCTTTCCGTCCATGGCTTGCCGCCTGCAGGAGCGCTTAGGTATTGTGGGGTGCGCCGCCTTTGATGTGCAGGCCGTGTGCGCAGGTTTTGTCTATGCCATGAGTGTGGCCGACGGCTTGATTCGCACCGGCGGCTACAAGCGCGCCTTGGTGGTGGGTGCCGAAGTGTTAAGCCGTCTGTTGGACTGGGACGATCGCACGACCTGCGTATTGTTCGGCGACGGAGCTGGGGCCGTGGTGATTGAGGCTTCAAACGAAGAAGGGATTCTGGCGCACAGAATGCATGCCGACGGCACGTTTGGCGTCAACACCTTGGCGTGCGACGCGCGTGTCGAAGACGGAAAAGTCGTGGGAGTTCCTTTTATTCGCATGAACGGTCAGCAAGTGTTTAAACTTGCCGTGAGTTCTTTGACGGCAAGCTTTAAGGAAGTCTGCGATATGGCGGGCATCGCCCCCACGGATGTTGACGTCTGGGTGCCGCATCAAGCCAACGTGCGCATTATCGAAATGATCGCCGCCAAGCTGCGTTTAACCAAAGAAAAGACCGTGGTCACCGTGAACCTGCATGGGAACACGTCGGCAGCCTCCGTTCCTTTGGCGCTCGATTGGGCTGTCAGAAACGGTCGCATTCAAAAGGGCAATACCGTCATGCTTCAGGGCGTGGGTGCCGGCATGACGTGGGGCAGCGTCCTTTTGAAGTGGTAAAAAAAACTTTGAAAGTATTTCTATGAAAATACATATACGGACAGGGGAGCAAGAAGTGAAATTAGCATTTGTCTTTCCCGGACAGGGATCGCAAAAAGTCGGAATGATGGCCGGTTTTGCGGGTAACGCCGCGGTGGAGGCCGTCATGCACGAGGCCGATTCGGCGTTAAATCAACCCTTAACGCAGTTGATTGCCGAGGGGCCCGATACGGACTTGAATTTGACGGTCAACACGCAGCCTGCGATGTTGGCGGCAAGTTTTGCCATGTACTCGGCCTGGGGTGCTGCCGGCGGCCAAGAGCCCGAAGTGTTGGCCGGCCACAGCTTGGGCGAATACACCGCCTTGACCGCTGCCAAGAGTTTGAAACTGGCCGATGCCGTTCGCTTGGTGCGCTTCCGTGCCGAGGCTATGCAGTCTGCCGTGCCGGTGGGTGTAGGCGGTATGGCGGCCGTTTTGGGTTTAAGTGACGATGCCGTTGCCGAACTCTGCCAAAAAGCAGCGCAGGTCAAGGAAAACGGTGTTTTGGAACCGGTGAACTTCAACTGTCCGGGACAGGTCGTGATTGCCGGCCACAAGGAATGCATCGAAAAGGCTTGCGTACTTGCCCCTGAAATGGGCGCTCGCCGCGCTTTGGCCTTGCCCGTGTCGGCACCGTTTCACAGCTCCTTGTTAATCGGTGCTTCGCATGAACTTGCCAAAGAGTTGGCACGCACCGACATTCAAACGCCTGCAATCGACGTGATTGCCAATGTGGACGTTGAGTGTCACAAAACACCCGAATCTTTGCGCGATATTTTGGCGCGTCAGGCTGCAAGCCCCGTGCAGTGGGTCAAAACCGTGCAGAAGATGCAGGAAATGGGTGTGACCCACATTGTCGAGTGCGGTCCGGGTAAGGTTTTGACCGGCATGATTCGCCGCATTGCGCCCGAAATCGCCACCTTTAACATTTATGACGAGGCAAGCCTCAAGGCCACCTTGGAAGCCTTGGCTGCCGCTTAAAACCCAATACTGACAAAGAAGGAAAAAAAGATGTTTTTTAGTTCCGAAGCCCTCACCGGGCGCATTGCTCTTGTCACCGGTGCCACGCGCGGTATCGGTTTGGCGATTGCCAAGCAACTGGCTGCTGCCGGCGCCTTTGTGGTGGGCACTGCCACGAGTGAAACGGGAGCCGCCAAGATTTCCGAAGAATTGGGTGAAAAGGGCCGCGGCGTTGTTTTAAACGTCACAGACAGCGACGCACTCGTTGCAACGGTAGATGCC
>CALKKK010000147.1 GCA_937995395.1 uncultured Sutterella sp.
CCGGACTTGAAACTACCGACGAAGTGCCGACGTTTGAGCAAGGCACGTATCGCGCCACCAAGCCCTTGGCACGCGTCTTTGACGACGACTTTGTCGAAGCCAACTTAAAGACCAAGGAATATACGTTAATCGATGCCCGCTCGGCCGAACGTTTCCGCGGCGAAGTCGAGCCCATCGATCCGGAAGCCGGTCATATTCCGGGAAGTTTGAATCGCCACAGTGCGCTCAATTTCAACGAAGACGGTGTTTTGAAGGCGCCCGACGTTTTAGCGCAAGAGTTCAAAGCCCTGATCGGTGAGACGCCCTCAGACAAAATCATTCACTCCTGCGGCTCGGGCGTTTCGGCCTGCTGCAACCTGTTGGCCATGATCGTGGCAGGCATGCCCCCGGCCGGACTTTATGTCGGCAGCTGGTCCGAATGGATTGCGGACGCGGATCGTCCGAGAGCCAAGGGACCTGCCGCCTAAGTTTTTTGCGACTTAAAATTCGTCATCGTCGAACCGGTCGTCACCGAGCCCTGCGTCACGCCAACCGGCGCGAGCATAGGCTTCTAACAACACTTCGGGCCCGAATGCCGCATAGGCTGCCGGGTCCGAAAGCGTTCGTCTCCAGGCCTTGGCGCCGGCCAAACCGTTAAGCAACCCCAACATATGGCGCGCAGTGCCGCGCACGGCTTGCGGGTGTTCTTCAAAGACGCTTTTGATATAAGCGGTCATTTGATCGATCACTTTTTCGCGCGTCACGGGTTCGTGCGCGTCGCCAAAAAGTCGCTCGTCCACCTCGGTCAACATCCACGGATTCTGATAGGCGCTTCTGCCCACCATCACGCCGTCCACACCGGCTGCGATCAATTCTTCAGCCATAGCAACGGTGTCGATACCGCCGTTCATGCAGATGTGCGCATCCGGAAACTCTTGTTTGAGTCGATATGCGTATTCGCGCTTTAAGGGCGGAACTTCGCGGTTTTCTTTGGGGCTCAAGCCCTTGAGCCAAGCCGAGCGGGTGTGCACGATAAACGTGCGGCATCCGGCTTCATAAAGCTCTCCCACAAAGTCGCGGGCAAATTCGTAACTGTCTTCTTTATCCACCCCGATGCGATGTTTGATCGTCACATCGATGTCGACCGCATCGCGCATGGCTTTAAAGCAGTCGGCCACAAGCTTGGGCTCAAGCATCAAACACGCACCGAAACTGCCGCGCTGAACACGCTCGGAGGGGCAGCCGCAGTTGAGGTTGATCTCGTCGTAGCCGCGCTCTTGAACCCACTTGGCAGCCTGAGCGAGTTCTGCCGGATCGCTGCCGCCCAATTGACAGGCGACCGGGTGCTCACACTCGTTAAAGCGCAATAAAAAGTCGCGACGACCGTGCACCAGTGCGGGCGTCGTGATCATTTCGGTATATAGACGCGCATGGCGGCTGAGCGCACGATGAAACACACGGCAGTGCGTATCCGTCCAATCCAACATGGGCGCCACGCAAAAGCGCCACGGACTCGTTTGTTTGTCTTGCATTACTTTTCCTCGTCCACGACGCCGTCGACGTAAAGCCACTTGCCGTGGCGCTTTTCAAAACTGCTCTTTTCGCGCATGCGGAAAGCCCCCTGATTGCGATAGCGTCCTCGCGCCACAAATGTGACGGTCGCGTGCGTTTCGTCAACGGTTTGACAGTCTTCGATTTTGAGCCCCAACCATTTGACGTCGGCATCGGCCAAGGAGCCTGACGGACACGTCTCCGTTGCCCAAGTCTGACGCAACCAGTCGTCGTTACCCAAAACATAGGCCGTGTAGCGCGAGCGCATCAATTCTTCAGCGGTCTCGGGCCAAAGTTTTCCGGTCAGAAAACGAGCGCAACACAAATCCAAAGATTTGCCGCTGCAGCAGGGACACAGGTTTTGATTTGCTTTCTTTGCCATAGCAATGAAAAACCAAAATTTCGATAAAGAAATCCCGGCACAAAAGTCTTTGAAAAACTTCGGCCGGGAATCGCTTTCGGGCAACCGTTTTGAGGCGACTGCCCGAACTGGCTAACGAAAGGAATTATTCGTTGTCGGAGCGTTCTTCGCGAGCGGCGCGACGACG
>CALKKK010000148.1 GCA_937995395.1 uncultured Sutterella sp.
GTGCCAGAGTCGCTCTTTTTCCCGTTGATTTATTTGAGAAGCTTTGCGGGCGTCTTTGCTTTAAGCGGCATTTCGGAAGCAAGTCGCCAGCTTTTTACGGCCAATCTTCAGGCCGAAGACTTCACCGAAAGCTTTGCCGGTTGCAAGAATTTGAAGACGATTCCGGAAGAGCTTTTTTCCACCAATACGCATGCGCACATCTTCGATCGCCTCTTTGCCGAAAGCGGCTTGGCGGAGATTCCTGAAAAGCTCTTTTGGCCCACGCGCAAGAAAGGTTCCTTTGTGGAGACATTTGCCAGAGCATGCGTCACCGAAATTCCGGCTCGCTTGATGGAAAACCTGGAACCGACGGACGTGGACGGCATGTTTGAGCCCGCGCACCTGCAAGAGCACGATCCTTTGCGCTTGAAGTCGGCCTGTCGCTTCCCGACGCAGTTTTTGTCGGATACCCTCAAAGCCAACGGAGTGCCCACCAAGCGCGCCTCGCGTTGATTTCAAGTTCCAAACACTGAAGGAAAGCCGCCGGCAGGAAGTTCCGCCGACGGCTTTGATGTTGGTGCGAAGTCGAAATTACTTCGTTTCGATGCCGGTCACTTTGAAGTCGAGCGCTTCAACGGTTTCTTTCAAAACTTCGTCGGTAACGGTATCGTCAACCGTCACAAGCGCGTAGCCGCCCTCGTCCAACGAGACTTCTACGGCCGTGACGCCTGCCAAAGCGGAAAGCTTCTTGGTGACGGAACCCGTGCAGTGCTTGCACATCATGCCGGTGATATGAATCAATTTTTGCATTGTGATGCTCCTTTCTTGATGAAGTTCTTGAGGTAACTCTAAAGCGGCAAAGGATAAATTCTTGCCGGTATCTTTCTTTAAAACTCTCGGTTTAAAACCACGCAGGCGCAGTGCGTTGGACACGACCGAAACGGAACTCATGGACATGGCAGCCGCCGCGATCATGGGGTTCAATGTCCAGCCCAAAGCCGCATAGAAAACACCTGCGGCAACAGGAATACCCACTGCGTTGTAGAAAAATGCCCAGAAAAGGTTTTGGCGGATGTTGCGCATCACGGCCTTAGACAAATCCACTGCCGCTACAGCATCCGTCAAACGGTTTTGGATGAGCACGATATCGGCACAATCGAGCGCTACATCGGTGCCCGCGCCGATGGCTACACCCACGTCAGCCGTCACAAGCGCCGGCGCATCATTGATGCCGTCGCCCACCATCATCACTTTGTGCCCCTGGGCCTGCAGGCGCATGACGATTTGAGACTTGTCTTGCGGGAGAACTTCGCTTACCACCTCATCGACTCCCACCACGTCGGCCACGGCCCGGGCGGTCTTGGCATTGTCGCCCGTGACCATATAGACCTTGAGACCCATTTCTTTAAAGGCTGCCACAGCGGCGGCACTGTCGGCCTTGGGCGTATCGGCGGCGGCAATAAGACCCACAAGTTTGTCGTCGACGCGCACGACCAAAGCGGTCTTGCCTTCAACAGACAGGGCTTCGAGTTTTTGAAGGGCTTGCGTATCGATGTCTGTTAGAAGTTTGCGGTTGCCGATTTGAATCACTTGGCCCGCTACCGTCCCGCTCACGGCACCGGGAATTTGGCTGAAGTTTTCGGCTTCGCTCAGTCTCACGCCGTTGGTTTCGGCAGCCGTCACTACGGCTTTGGCTAGCGCATGTTCGCTCTTGGCTTCGACTGAGGCGGCCAAACGCAGTATTTCGGCTTCGTTCATGTCGCCCAATGCAACGATGTCGGTGACAACGGGCTTACCTTCGGTGATGGTGCCGGTCTTATCCAAAATGACTGCCGTAACACCGCCGCAGGTCTCCAAGCTCTCGGCACTCTTGATCAAAATACCGTTTTCGGCCCCCTTACCGGTGCCTACCATAATGGCCGTGGGCGTTGCCAAGCCCAAAGCACAGGGGCAAGAGATCACCAAGACGCTTACGGCAATGGTGGCGGCAAATTCCCACGGATAACCCAACACCAACCAAATGACGGCTGCCACAATAGCAATCGTAATCACGACCGGCACAAAAACCGCGCTGATTTTGTCTGCCAAACGTGCCACAGGGGCTTTGGATGAAGATGCGTCGTCAACCAAGGCAATGATTTTGGCTAGCGTTGTATCTTCGCCCACACGACGCGCCTCGACCACGAAGTGGCCGCTTACAAGAAGCGTGGACGCCGAAACCGTGTTGTCAACGATCTTTTCAACGGCCAAGCTTTCGCCCGTTAAAGACGACTCGTCGACTTCTCCGTTACCCTCCACGACAACACCGTCAATCGCAATACGCTCGCCGGTGCGTACTACAACCTTGTCGCGCACGACGATGTCTTTGACCGGCATTGTCACTTCCACGCCGTCGCGCAAGACCGTAGCGGTTTCAGGCACCAAAGAAATCAGACGTCCGATGGCTTCCGTGGTCTTTTTCTTGGCTCTGGCCTCAAAGTATTTGCCCAAGGTAATGAGGGTCAAAATCATTGCGGCGCCGTCAAAGTACAGGTTGTGCGCAATGTGGTTAAGCGCCATTTCGTTGCCCGCGGCCAAGGCGGGGAAACTTTGGTACAGGGCCCAGATACCGAAAACGACTGAAGCAGACGAGCCGATTGCCACCAAGGTATCCATATTGGGCGCAGCGTTAAAAAGCGCCTTAAAGCCCACACGGAAGAACTTGAAGTTGATCGCCACCACAACGATCGTCATCAAAAACTGCGTCAAGACCAAGGCGGGAACGTTTCTTGCGCCCGTGAAGAACCCCGGCAAAGGCATACCCATCATCGGAGCCATGGCCAAGTACATCAAGGGGATGCAGATAACGATGCTCACGGTCAAGCGCTCGAACATCGTTTGAGCTTCTGCCTCCTGCGCTTTTTGAGCAGAGTTGGTCTGTGCAGCATTGGTTGCCTGAGCCGAACCTGCGCCGGCATTGGCGACAGTTGCACCGTAGCCAGCCTTTTGAACGGCATCGGTTACGACAGCATCGTCTTCGCCTTCACGCCACTCGACCGTCATTTCATTTTTCAGCAGATTGACGTTGACGTCTTTGACGCATTCCAAGTTTCTCACTGCCTTGTCCACACGCGCGGAGCATGCGGCGCAGCTCATGCC
>CALKKK010000149.1 GCA_937995395.1 uncultured Sutterella sp.
GTCCGACAAACCGAAAAAGCCATATTTGTTCCCTGCACGCACGGCCGCCCCGAAAAGCTTGCAGGCTTCCTGCCGATCCGACGCGCTCGTACTTGTCATCAGGAGATTGGCTTGGGCAAGTTCGGCCACTCCGGGTGAGGCTTGCGGCGCAAACTGCTCCCACAAAGCATAAACAAAGAAGATGCCCACCATGGCAACGGCAAGTTTGTTGAGATTGTTGTCGGTAACGTTCATTAGTGCGCCCAAAATGAATACAATAGCCGTGTAATTCTAGCGAGTACATCAAGATTCGGTGTCTCGCCAAGAAAACAAAGCGTCAAGGGTATCCGCGTTTTGCGGATTGAGAGAGTCCTTTTGAACCTGACCCGACTGATATCGGCGGAGGAAACGCGAACCGACGCGGCTTTTCAATAGAGAGCCGTCACAATTTGCATTATCCCTATTCCGCCGTCATTGATAGGAAAAACACAAATGACGGAAAAAACCATTGCCATTGCTCCCGATTCGGCAACACCCCTTCCCGACAAAACCACACAGGTCACTAACACCGGTATTTTGCCCGGCTCCAAGCGTATCTATGTTGAGGGTCGCGACGATATCCGTGTACCGATGCGCGCTATTTTGCAGGAAGACACTCTGCTACCTGACGGCAGAGTCGAGCCCAATCCCCCGATCTTCGTTTACGACACTGCCGGAGACTGGGGCGATCCGGATAAAACGGTCGACATTACCGTGGGGTTACCGCGCTTTCGTCGCCCTTGGATTGAAAAACGCAACGACACCGTGCGTTTGCCGGGACTCACGAGCGCCTACGGCCAAGCGCGCGCCCAAGACAAAACTCTACAAGCCATCCGCTTTCCCAATACTCACAAGCCCTTGAAGGCCAAGACGGGGGCCAACGTCACGCAAATGCACTATGCCCGCGCCGGAATCGTAACGCCCGAAATGGAATTTGCCGCCATTCGAGAAAACTGCAACCGACGCGCCTATATTCAAAGTCTTTCGGAGCTAGACGCCAAAACCCGCGCCATGCTCTTGGGACAACACAAAGGACAAGCCTTTGAAGCCAACCCGCAAGACGAGATCACGGGCGAATTCGTGCGCCAAGAGATTGCAGCCGGTCGTGCGGTATTGCCCTGTAACATCAACCACCCCGAGTGCGAACCTATGGTGATCGGCCGAAACTTCCTCACCAAGATCAACGCCAATATCGGCAACAGTGCCGTGACAAGCGACATTGAAAAGGAAGTCGAAAAGCTCCTTTGGGCCACGCGCTGGGGTGCGGATACCGTGATGGATCTTTCCACAGGCAAAGCAATCCACGAAACCCGCGAATGGATTGTGAGAAATTCTCCGGTTCCCATTGGGACGGTTCCTTTGTATCAGGCACTGGAAAAGGTCAACGGCAAAGCCGAAGATTTAAGTTGGGAAGTCTACCGAGACACTTTAATCGAGCAAGCCGAACAAGGCGTGGACTACTTTACGATTCACGCAGGCTTACGTCTGCATCACATCCCTATGACAATTGAGCGTTTGACAGGGATTGTGAGTCGCGGCGGCTCGATCATGGCCGGTTGGTGCATTGCACATCACTCGGAAAACTTTCTTTATACGCACTTTGAAGACATCTGCGAGATTTTAAAGGCCTACGACGTCGCCGTGAGTTTGGGCGACGGCCTAAGACCCGGCAGTATTTACGATGCCTGCGACCAAGCTCAGATGGCAGAACTCAAAACCCTAGGGGAACTCACGGAAATTGCACACCGTCACGATGTGCAGGTGCTGATCGAAGGCCCCGGCCACGTGCCGATGCAGCGCGTCATGGAAAATGTCGAAGAGGAACTCAAACTGTGCCACGAAGCGCCGTTTTACACCTTGGGACCGTTGGTCACCGACATTGCACCCGGGTACGATCACATCACGAGCGCTATTGGAGCCTCCATCATCGGCTGGCGCGGTACGGCCATGCTCTGTTACGTCACGCCCAAGGAACACTTGGGATTGCCGAACAAGGACGACGTCAAGGAAGGCATTATCACGTACAAGATCGCCGCACATACCGCAGACCTTGCCAAGGGCATTGCGGGCGCGCAAATCCGAGACAACGCCATGAGTAAGGCGCGCTTTGAGTTTCGCTGGGAAGACCAGTTCAATCTTGGATTCGATCCCGAGAAGGCGCGTGCGTTTCACGATGCGACACTACCCAAACCCGCGATGAAGACGGCGCACTTTTGCAGCATGTGCGGACCGAAGTTCTGTTCGATGAGAATTTCCGAAGACGTGCGTCGCTGGGCCAGAGAAAAGGGCTTGACCGAATCCGAGGCCTTACAGGCTGGGTTGGAAGAAAGAAGCCGAGCTTTTGTCGAAGGCGGCGGCAAACTATACCGAACCAAGCTGAAG
>CALKKK010000150.1 GCA_937995395.1 uncultured Sutterella sp.
GTGACAAAGGCGGTCGCAACGGCAATGGACGTGCACAAGAATGTTTTTGCAGCCATTTTTCTCTCCCTCAAAATTTGAGAAACGTTGCACGGTGTTTTTGAGAATTCGATCTTTCCAAAAATACAGTGCAAACGTATTTTTTCTTTTCACAGGCGTTTGAAGTGAACCTTTGGCGAAAGCTTTTTCGACGCCTGTAAACGGTGTCGATTATAGGTGCGAGATTGTCGCGGAGACGGCTAATTTGTAAGGGAATTTGGCTTTCGGTCAAAACGCGAAAAAAATCTCAAAAAAAGCTTAACGATCGTCAAAAAAACTCATACAATTTGCAGAGTTGGCCTTTCCTTTTCACCGCTCCATTTTCAGTACTTCGATGGAACATTCCCTGCCTCTGATTTCGACCCTGGCATTGGCTTTTGCCATGGCTTTGGTGTTCGGTTATTTCGCCGAAAAAATGCGTTTTCCCGCACTTGTGGGTTACCTGATTGCCGGTATTGTCTGTAGCGGCAATACGCCGGGACCCACTGCCGATATGGGATTGGCGTCCCAGTTGTCGGAGCTTGGCGTCATTTTGTTGATGTTCGGCGTGGGGTTGCATTTTTCCATCGAGGATCTGTTAAAGGTTAAAAACATTGCCATTCCCGGTGCCGTCTTGCAGATGGGGATTGCCACAGCTTTGGGAGCGGCTTTTGCGAGTTTTATTTGGCATTGGAATTTCAGTGCCGCGTTGATTTTCGGGCTCTGTCTGTCGTGTGCATCCACCGTCGTTCTTTTGAAAGCACTGGAGTTGCACGGGCACTTAAATACCATCGACGGTCAGATTTCCGTAGGTTGGCTTGTGGTCGAAGACATCGCCACCGTGTTGATTTTGGTGTTGTTGCCCCCGATTGCTTTGGTTTTGGGTGTGGTGCCGCCGGGAGCGACCGAAGCCCCTGAGGCGTTGTCTGCCGGCGAAATGGTTTGGGTGATCATTTCCACGATTTTGCGCGTGGTGGCCTTTGTGGCGATCATGCTCTTGGTGGGCCGCAAGTTTATTCCGTGGGCCTTGAGCCAGATTGCCAAAACGGGTTCTCGCGAACTCTTTACGCTTTCGCTTTTAGTGGCTTCGATCGGCATTGCCTTCGGTGCCGCAGCCGTCTTTGAAGTGAGTTTTGCTTTGGGCGCCTTCTTTGCCGGTATGGTGATGCGAGAAAGCCCCTATGCGCGTCGCGCCGCACACGATTCGTTGCCGCTACAAGACGCTTTTTCCGTGCTCTTTTTCGTGGGCGTGGGGATGATGCTCGACTGGCACGTCATGATCCATGAACCCTTGGGGATTTTGACGATGCTGGCCATTATCATGGTCGGCAAGTCGGTGACGGCCTTTTTGCTCGTGCACTTTTTGCGCTACCCCTTGCACACGTCTTTAAACGTCGGGGCGGCTTTGGCGCAAATCGGCGAATTCTCTTTTATTTTGGTGGCGCAAGGCATTGCCTTGGGGATGGTGGACAACGAAGTGATGAGTATGATCGTGGCCGCGTCCATTTTATCCATTGCTTTGAATCCTTTGATGTTTGCTATGGCGCCGGTGATTCGTCGTTTGGCGGTGCGTCACTTTGCTTGGGCTCGAGCTGCGGCGATGGTGACCGATCCGTATGCGGTCTTGCCCAAAGAAACGTCTCGCAAGATGCTCACCGGTCAGACCATTGTGGTGGGCACGGGCGAAGTGAGCAACAACGTGGCGCAGCGCTTGCACGATAACAATATTCCCATCGTCTCCATCGTGGAAGACAAGGACGTGGCGGAAAATTTACGTGGACAAAACCGTGCCGTGATTGCGGGTGACGCAACGGATCCGATGGTCTTGGTGCAGGCGCATATCGTGACGGCCGCCGTTTTGATGATTTTGGAAGTCGACACCGTCAAGATTTTAAAAATCGTCGAAATGGCAAGGCAATTGAATCCCGAAATGAAGATTTTGGTGCGTGCCAAGAC
>CALKKK010000151.1 GCA_937995395.1 uncultured Sutterella sp.
GGCTCTGCCTTCTACATGATAGCGGGTGAAGCCCGTTTTAGCTCCATCTTATTTTATAATTCGGTTTTGTCGTTAATTTTTCGAGTGTTCGATCCCGACACTCGGTGAGGAGTAGGAAATGATCGCAATCACGTTGCCGGACGGTTCCGTACGTGAGTTTGAGAGCGCTGTGACGGTTGCTCAAGTCGCCCAGTCGATCGGCGCAGGTTTGGCCAAGGCCGCTTTGGCCGGTAAGGTCGACGGTAAGTTGGTGGATTTGTCTCACACGATTGAAGCCGATTGCACGTTGGCGATTATCACGGGCAAAGATGCCGAAGCGCTCGAATTGATTCGTCACTCGACTTCTCACTTGATGGCGCAGGCCGTCAAAGAACTGTACCCGCAAGCCGAAGTCACGATTGGACCTGCTATCGAAAACGGTTTTTACTACGACTTCAAGTTCGAGCGTGCCTTTACGCCGGAAGACTTGGAAAAGATCGAATCGCGCATGCACGAACTCGTCAAGAAGGATATTCCGATCGAGCGCTACACGTTGCCGCGCGACGAAGCAATTGCTTACTTCAAGTCGATCGGTGAACACTACAAGGCCGAAATCATTGCCGATATTCCCGAAGGCGAGGTGTTGTCTTTGTATCGTCAGGGCGACTTCACCGATCTTTGCCGCGGCCCTCACGTGCCGAGCACGGGTAAGCTCAAGGTCTTCAAGCTTATGAAGGTGGCCGGTGCCTACTGGCGCGGCGACAGCAAAAACGAAATGCTACAGCGTATCTACGGTACAGCTTGGGCCACCAAGGACGATCAGGCCGCATATCTTCACATGCTCGAAGAAGCCGAACGACGCGACCATCGCCGTTTGGGTAAGGAACTTGATCTCTTCCACCTGCAGGAAGAGGCTCCGGGCATGATTTTCTGGCACGCCAAGGGCTGGACCCTGTGGCAGGTGGTCGAACAGTTCATGCGTTCGGTCTATCGCAAAAACGGCTACCAGGAAGTCAAGGCGCCGCAGCTTTTGGATCGCTCCTTGTGGGAACGTTCCGGCCACTGGGCCAAGTATCGCAGCAATATGTTTACGACCGAGTCGGAAAACCGTTACTACGCTTTAAAGCCCATGAACTGCCCGGGTCACATTCAGCTCTTTAACGCCGCACTTCGCAGCTATCGCGATTTGCCCTTGCGTTTCGGCGAATTCGGTCAGTGCCACCGCAACGAACCCTCGGGTTCTTTGCACGGCTTAATGCGCGTGCGCGGCTTTACGCAAGACGACGGTCATATCTTCTGTACCGAAGATCAGATTTTGAAGGAATGCGTGGACTTCACTAAGCTTGTCAAGGACGTGTATCACACCTTCGGCTTCGAAAGCATTCTCTACAAGATCGCCACGCGCCCCGAAATGCGTATTGGCGAAGACGCCGTGTGGGACAAGGCCGAGGCCGCTTTGATCGAAAGCTTGAAAGCCAGCGGCGTGGAATACGAAATCCTGCCGGGCGAGGGCGCCTTCTACGGTCCCAAGATCGAATACCACTTGAAGGACTGCTTGGGTCGTACGTGGCAGTGCGGTACGATTCAGGTCGACTTCCAGATGCCGGGTCGTTTGGGTGCCGAATATGTGGCCGAAGACAACACCCGCAAGGTGCCCGTGATGCTTCACCGCGCCATTTTGGGTTCGTTGGAACGCTGGATCGGTATGTTGATCGAACACTACGCCGGCGCTATGCCCGTGTGGATGAGCCCGGTTCAGGTGGCCGTTGCTTCCATTACCGATGCTCACGCCGAATATGCGCACCAAATTGCAACGAAAATGACCGAAATGGGCTTGCGAGTGGTCGAGGATTTGCGCGGTGAAAAAATCAACTATAAAATCCGCGAATTGAGTCTGCAGAAATTGCCCTACATTGTTGTCGTGGGCGAAAAGGAAATGCAAACCGGTACTGTCAGTGTTCGTGCACGCGGCGGGCGCAATTTGGGCGTGATGCCCGTGGACGCCTTTATCGAACGCGTGGTCGGCGAAGATCAAACGCGCGTCAACAGCGACGGCGAATAACATTTGTCGACAGAGCATTTTTAGAAAATTTTTAGGAGTAGTGTCATAGCACAAGATCGCACCCACCGAATCAACGGAGAGATTCGGGTACCTGAAGTCCGACTGACCGGCGTCGATGGCGCCCAGATCGGGATTGTTCGCACCGCAGAGGCTCTGCGTATGGCAGAAGAAGCCGACGTGGACCTCGTGGAAGTGGCTCCCAACGCCCAGCCGCCTGTTTGCCGCCTGATGGACTACGGCAAGTTCCGTTATCAGGAACAGAAGAAGGCTCAGGAAATGAAGGCCCGCCAGAAAGTGGTGCAGGTTAAGGAAGTCAAGTTCCGTCCGGCAACGGATGAAAACGACTACCAGACCAAGTTGCGCGCTCTGCGTCGCTTCTTGGCCGACGGCGACAAGGCAAAGGTCACGCTTCGCTATCGCGGTCGTGAAATGGCTCACCAGGACTTGGGTGCTCAGATCATGACGCGTATTCGTGAAGATTTGGCTGAAGAAGCTCAGGTCGAACACAATCCCAAGCTCGAAGGCCGCCAAATGATCATGGTTTTGGCGCCGAAGAAGAAAAAATAAAAAATTTGTGTATAATCACGAGTTTGCGAGTTTCGCATTGCGCATGTTTCGATGAGAAACGTGCGCAAATTATGAAAAGTCGGGGCGGGCTAGAACAAAGTTCGGAAAATCATGGTTTTCCGACGCCTGGTGTCTCGATAACTTAAAAGGAAAACGGCCAAATGCCGAAGATGAAAACTAAGAAGGCTGCGAGCAAGCGCTTTAAGGTCCGCTCTGGCGGTTCTATCAAGCGTGGCCACGCCACCAAGCGTCACATTCTCACCCATCGTTCGACGAAGAACAAGCGTCAGTTGCGTGGTATGGTCACCATCCACGAATCCGACAGCAAGTCCATTCATCGTATGATGCCCTACGCATAATGTAAGGAGAGAATAGAAGATGCCTCGAGTAAAGCGTGGTGTGACGGCTCGTGCCCGTCATAAGAAGATTTTCGCCCTCTCCAAGGGCTTCCGTCTGCGTCGCAACAACGTTTATCGCGTTGCCAAGCAGGCTGTGATGCGCGCTGGTCAGTATGCTTACCGTGACCGCCGCGACAAGAAGCATGTGTTCCGTCGTTTGTGGATTGCTCGTATCAACGCTGCAACCCGCGCCAACGACATGACCTACAGCCGTTTCATGAACGGTTTGAAGAAGGCCAACATTGCTTTGGACCGTAAGGTTCTGGCTGATATGGCTGTGTTTGACAAGGCCGGTTTTGCCGCCCTCGTCGCTCAGGCCAAGGCCGCTTTGGCCTAATTCGTTAGGTCACGAAAGGGATACTTGAACAGCCCAAATAGGGAGGTTCGATCCGGTTGAAAGGGTTTGGGTGCCGAAAATGTACCCGAACCCTTTTTTCTATCTCTAAAACCAAAGCTTTTGCGCTTGTGAATGGTAAAGGTACAAACGCAAAAGCATTTAATTAACTGTGAGCCGAAGTCTCGAATTCAGTCTTGAGGTTTCGGCAGAAGGTGTAAAGATGGAAGATTTGGTTCAAATCGTCGAGTCGGCGCGTGCCGACTTTGCCGCAGCCGAGCAGAGCGCGGCATTGGAAGACGCCAAGGCTCGTTATTTGGGTAAAAACGGCGCCTTGACGGCATTGATGAAAGGCTTGGGTGCATTGTCCCCCGAAGAAAAGCGTACGCGCGGTCAGCAGATCAATCGTGCCAAGGGCGAAGTCGAAGCACTTTTGAACGCACGCCGCGAAGCCATCGCCAATGCGGCCATGGAACAGAAGTTGGCTGCCGAAGCCATCGACGTGACTCTGCCCGGGCGCACCTTGCCCATGGGCGGCATTCACCCGGTGATGCGCACCTGGATGCGTATCGAAGAGATTTTCCGCTCCATCGGCTTTGACGTGGCCGACGGTCCCGAAATCGAAAGCGACTGGTTTAGCTTCACCGCTTTGAACAATCCGCCCAATCACCCGGCGCGCTCTATGCAGGATACCTTCTATGTGGATCGTTGCGACGGCACTGGCATGCAGTTGCCGTTGCGCCCGCACACCTCTCCGATGCAGGTGCGCTATGCCAAGACCCACACGCCGCCGATTAAAGTCATTGCCCCGGGGCGCACGTATCGCGTCGACAGCGACGCGACGCACTCTCCGATGTTTCATCAGGTCGAAGGCCTCTGGGTGGGTGACGATATTTCCTTTACCGATTTAAAGGGCGTGTATTCCGACTTTTTGCGTCGCTTCTTTGAAACCGACGATTTGAAGGTGCGTTTCCGTCCGAGTTACTTCCCGTTTACGGAACCCTCTGTCGAAGTCGACATGGCCTTTACCAGCGGTCCGCGCAAGGGCAAGTGGTTGGAAATTTCCGGTGCCGGCGAAGTGCACCCCAACGTGATTCGCAACTTCGGTTTGGATCCCGAAAAGTACATCGGTTTTGCGTTCGGCTCGGGCCTGGAACGTTTGACGATGTTGCGTTACGGCATCGACGACTTGCGTTTGTTCTTCGAAGGCGACCTTCGTTTCTTGCGTCAGTTCAATTAACCCGGTATTTGGAGAGTTTAGAAAATGTTATTTTCTGAAGAATGGTTGCGCAGTTGCGTCAATCCTCAGTTGACGACCGATGAGCTTGCCGAAGCCATGACCATGGCCGGGCTTGAAGTCGAAGAAGTTCAGAGCATCGCCCCGGAATTCACCGGTGTGGTGGTGGGTCACGTGTTGGAGTGCGTCGACCATGAAAATTCCGACCATTTGCACGTGTGCAAGGTCGACGCCGGCACGGGCGAAATCCTGCAGATCGTTTGCGGTGCTCCCAACGTCAAGACCGGCGTGAAGGTGCCGTGCGCGACGATCGGTGCCGTGTTGCCCGGCGACTTTAAGATCAAAAAGGCCAAGATGCGCGGTGTGGCGAGCTTCGGCATGCTGTGCTCGGCGCGCGAATTGGGTATCAACGAAGACCACGCCGGTCTTTGGATTTTGCCCGAAGACGCACCCGTCGGTATGGACATTCGCGAATATGCCCGCTTGAACGACAAGCGCTTTGAAATCAAGTTGACTCCCAACCGCGGCGACGCCTTGAGCATCATCGGTGTGGCACGCGACGTGCACGCCATCACGGGAGCGCCTTTGAATCTGCCGGCCTTTACCCCGGTTGAAGCATCGTGCGAGTGCGTTAAGCCCGTTCACATCGAAGCGCCCGAATTGTGCGGTCGCTTTACCGGTCGCGTGATTCGCAATTTGAACGCCAAGGCAGCCACCCCGCAGTGGATGAAGGACCGTCTGGAACGTTCCGGTCAGCGCTCGATTTCGGCTCTTGTCGATATTTCCAACTACGTGATGCTTGAGCTCGGCCGTCCGTCTCACTTCTTCGATTTGGACAAGATCGAAGGCGACATCACCATTCGTTGGGCCAAGGAAGGCGAAACGCTTGAACTGTTAAACGGCAACACGCCCGTTTTGAACGACTACTACGGCGTGGTGGCCGACGAAGCCGGTCCCGAAGCCATCGGCGGCATCATGGGTGGCGAAAGAACGGCCATCAGCGACGATACGACGAACCTTTTCATCGAAGCCGCTTTCTGGTATCCGGAAAAGATTCAGGGTCGTGCCCGCAAATTGAATTTCTCCACCGACGCGAGCCACCGTTTTGAGCGCGGCGTGGATTGGGGCAGCAACGTCGATCACGTCGAGTACATCACCAAGCTCGTGCTCGATATCTGCGGTACGTCCGAAACCAAGGTGGGGCCTGTGAACGATCAGTGCGTCAACTTGCCCGAAGCCAAGACCGTCACGATGCGCGCAGCGCGTTGCAACAAGTTGGTCGGCATCGACATTCCCGAAAGCTTCATGGCCGAAACCTTTACGCGTTTGGGCTTTGAATTCACACAGGACAACGGTGTCTTTACCGTCAAGTCCCCGAGCTATCGCTTCGATATCGAAATCGAAGAAGACCTGATCGAAGAAGTGGCGCGTCTCTATGGTTACGAAAAGTTGCCCGACCGTCCCCCGATGGCGCGCATTGCGATGAAGAATCGCTCCGAAGACAAGCGCGGTCCGCATGACTTGCGTCGTGCCATGGCCAAGCGCGGCTATCAGGAATTGATCAACTTCTCCTTCGTCGAAGAAGCTTGGGAAAAGGACTTTGCCGGCAACGATGCGCCGATTCGTTTGTTAAATCCGATCGCAAGCCAGCTTTCGGTGATGCGCACCCAGCTCATCTCCGGTTTGGTGGACATTTTGCGCTTTAACCTCAATCGCAAGGCCGACAATGTTCGCGTCTTCGAATTGGGGCGCGTGTTTGTGCCCGACGAAAGCGTCGAAGACGGTCCGTTGTCCGTCAAGGGTGTTCGTCAGCCCTCGCACATCGCAGGGCTCGTCTACGGCGACGCGCATAACGGCGCCTGGAGCGAAGCCAAGCGCAATGTGGACTTCTACGACGTCAAGGGCGACGTGGAAAGCCTGATTGCGCCTCTGACGGCTCGCTTTGAAGCTGCCAAGCATCCGGCTTTGCATCCGGGGCGCAGCGCCAAGATCGTGATCAACGGAGTGGAAGCCGGCTTTATCGGCGAACTGCATCCGAAGATTTGCCACACCTATCAGTTGCCCAAGGCAGCCGTGGTGTTCGAACTTGTTGTCGAAGCTTTGTTGACGGTTCCCGTGCCCGCCGCAAGCCCTGTGAGCAAGTTCCAGCCGGTGCATCGCGATATCTCGGTTCAGGCTCCGGCCGACTTGAGCTATCAGGCGATGGTGGATGCCGTTGAAAACTTGCGCACCTCCACCCGCGTGGGTTCCGTGATCGATGCCTTTGAGCTCTTTGACTTGTATCGTCCGCAGGGTGACGATGCCGCGATGAAGAGCTTGGCCTTTAGACTGACGCTTACTTCCAAGGGTGAAGAAGCCTTGACGGAAAGCCAGTGCGAAAACGCCGTGCAGGCCGTTGTGGAAGTGCTTGGCGAACTCGGAGCACACTTGCGCGGCTAAGTCGTGTAAGATTCGCACCCTTGTAGAAATAAACTAATGAATTTTTGATTTATGCAACTTCAGAATCACTCCGTACAACCGTTAAAAGAGCTGTATGCCGTCGGTCGCGCCAATGCCACGTCGGTGACCAAGATGCACTTTATCGAATTGCTCTATGAGCGATTGGGTTTGACGCGCTCGGAAGCCGGTAGCGTGGTCGACGGGATTTTTGAGGAAATCGAAAAGGCTTTAGTGGAAGGCAAGGAAGTCAAGCTTGTCAATTTCGGCACGTTTACGCCCCGAGACAAGAGTGCTCGTCCGGGGCGCAATCCGCGCAACGGCGACGAGCATGTCGTTTCGGCTCGTCGCGTCATCACGTTTGCGCCGTCGAAGTACTTGCGCGACCGTGTGGCCGACTTTACGGATCCCGATTACGAGGCCGATAAGGACGACGAAAAAGAAGTCGCGTAATCCTTTGCAAAAAGTATGCACGACAACGACGCGTTTCGGTTAAACTTCGCGATACGCGTTATTGAACCCAAAGGTCGACTGTGTTTGAAATAAACGCCGTCGACCTTTATTGCATTAGAGTGAGTTATGCCCGATTTTACGCAACCGGATCAGCAGTTTTCCTTGCAGGAAGTTGCTCAACACTGCGGTTTAGCACCTTATATCATTCGTTACTGGGAAATTCATTTCCCGCAGTTGGCCGGCGTTTCCGGAGGCACCAAGAGCGGTTATTCGAGTAATGACGTTGCGCTCATTTGGCGCATCAAAAAGCTTTTGTATGTCGATCATCTGACCATTGATCAGGCAAAGGCACAGTTAGTTGCCGAACAAGCCTTCCCGGTGCAGTATCCGGGCGTGGTGGCAGGCCAAACGGCTCCGGCTCGCGAAGTCGAGCAGAGCGAGCCCGAAGTCAAGACCGAGCCCGAACCTGTTTCTGTTGTTGAAGAAGTCGTAGAGCCCGTTCAAGAGCCGGCAGCACCGGTTGTTGATGAGCCTGTTGCTCAAGAGCCGGTTCAGCAACCCGTTGCGCAAGAGCCGGTTGCAACACCTGCAGCGACAGACGTTACCCAACCTCAGACGATCGAGGTTGTGAAGGAAGTCGTCAAAGAAGTCTACAAGGTGCCCGAAGAAACGCTTGCCGAATTGCAGCAGCTTCGCGCGCGTGTCGAATCCTTGACGCAGGAAGTGGCTACGCTCACGTCCGGCAAAGAAGCTCTGGCTCAGGAAAACGAAGAACTGAAGTATCAGCTCTCTCAGTACGAAAGTGCCCAAGCCGGTATTGACGCCGCCCAGTCGACGTTGGCCAAGGAAAATGCTTATCTCAAGACCACGATGAGCGATGTGCTTTCGCAGTTAGTGGAAGTTTCGGCGAGCTTGTCAAAAAAATAAAAAAAAGTTTCTCTAAAAATTTGCAATTTTCTCAAAAGATCCTATATAATACGATCTTCGTTCGGGGCGTAGCGCAGCCTGGTAGCGCACTTGCATGGGGTGCAAGGGGTCGCGAGTTCGAATCCCGCCGCCCCGACCATAAATTCCAGGAAAGAGAGGTGACGTTTGTTATCTCTCTTTTTATTTCACCGCTTCTGCAACTATAAAATAGTTGCATATAATGTTACCAAATGGCTACGATATTGTCCTATAAAGGATATACTGCCTCGATAGTGCCTAATCTTGTCTCAGACATGTTGGTGGGTGAGGTTTTATTCATTAAGAAAACTATTCGTTTTGAAGCAGAAAATCTCACACAGCTTCGGGAAAGATTTAAAAACTCCATTGATGATTACATAGGTGAGTGTCGTAGAAAGGGGGGTGAGCCAGAAAAAACCTTTTCGGGCACTTTCAATGTACGTATCGGTGAAGAACTGCATCGAAGGTCTGCAGAGTATGCTGTGCGTAATAACCAATCGCTAAATGAATTTATCAAGATAGCCGTTGAGACGTATCTTGATTCTAAAAGCCTTACATAAAAAAGTTTTTGGTCTGACACAGGGAGCTTATGTACGAAATTAAGCAAATTGAGCGGCGAGCATTTCCCAATCTGGAAACTTCAGGAAAAATCTTGAAATGGTGGCAAGATGGCAAAGAGTGGATGGTCAAAATTCCTGATGACAATCGGCGCGATGAGTGTTGGACCGAAAAGTGTGCCTGTGAGTTATGCAACATTATGGAAATACCTCACGCAGAATATCAGTTATGTTGTATTACCGATGCTTTTGGTGGTAGAAAGTTTGGGGTAATGACAAAGAAAATGATGCATTCGGCACAACAATTGGCTCATGGAAATGAATTGTTGTCAGAGTGGGTACCCGGCTATCAGTTTGAGATGACAAAGAGTCGAGGAAATAGCCTGTATACGCTAGAAAATGTGTTTTACTGCTTGGATGCGTTAGACAAAAGATATGGTCGTAACGATAGAGAGTCAACAAAAACTTTTTGTCTATATCTGTTGTTGGATACCCTAATTGGAAATCAAGATCGGCATCATATGAATTGGGGGATTATTTGGGATGAAGTCCAAGCGAAACAATTTTTGGCTCCGACCTTTGATCACGCGGCGAGTTTGGGCAGAGGATTAAGCGATACTGAAAGAGAGAGTAGATTAGAATCAAAAGATAGTGGGTTTAGTGTTGATAGATTTGCGCAACGAGCAAAGACAATGTTCGTTGATGATACGGGCAAAAAACTAAGTACATTAAACTGTTTAGTCAAGGCAATTCATTTATGTCCCGAGGCACGCCAAACAGTTCTTGAATCTTTAGGTTTGCTCAATCGTTCTAACATTGAGGAAGTACTAAGCAACATTCCTGAAGAACTGTGTTCATCCGTAGCGAAAAAGTTCGCTTTAGAGCTTATAGCAGTTAATATTGAAAGAGTTAGATCAAATGTGTAATCGTCTGTTCCTTGCGTGGCAGTCCAGTGTAGATCATAGTTGGCATGTCATTGGGCGCTTAGATCAAACTGAAAAGGGTTATCGCTTCGTGTATACGGCTGGGGTGAAAGAGGCTCATAGCTTTTTACCCTTGTTAGGTTTGTCGGATATCAACAAGATCTATGAGTCAAATCAGTTATTTCCGATCTTTTCGAACAGATTACTTTCTCCTCGTCGACCTGAGTATGAGGATTTTGTGCGTTGGCTAGATCTTGATGTCGAGCATGTAACGGCCATGGATATGCTTGCTCGATCTGAGGCTATCAAAGTAACTGATACATTCCAAGTGTTTCCGGACGTTCGATCCAATGAATACGGAGACGGAGAGGTCGTTTTTTTAGTCCATGGAGCATCCCACACATGGCAAGCCGAGGAACTCCGACAACATCTTCAGGTTGGAGATGAGTTGAGATTGCTTTTGGACAAGCAAAACCCGCGAGATACAAGTGCAGTCATGATTTGTTCAGATAACCCTTCGGCAGTTGTTGGCTATCTACCTCGATATCTGGCGACAGGATTTTCTGAATTGTTGGACAAGAGACCTGGAAGCTTGAGCATCAAAATTAAGCAAATTAATCAAGACGCACCGCGCGTGTACCAAATTCTTTGTTCTTTGTCCTACAGAGATGGCATTGGTAATCGATCTATCTTTGATGGTGCTGACTTTCAACCGTTGGTAGAAGTTGGGTAAATAAGAGCCAGTTTGTCTCCGGAGTGACAATCAATCTTATTTACTCATTGAGGTTTTCTATCAATGCTAAAACAACCTCTCAACCGGTGTAAAAAAATCGCTTACAGACTTTATCCGCACTTGGTAAAATAGCGATAACCCCAAACGAGGACTCTTACCCGAAGAGTCCTCAAATTCATTTCAGGAGAAAAAAATGAAGTATCGTTGCAAGGTTTGCGGCTATATCTACGAAGGCGACGAATTGCCTGCCGATTACATCTGCCCGTTGTGCCACAAGGGTGTGGAAGTGTTCGAACCCGTTGAAGAAAAGAAGGCTTGCGGCAATAACAAGCTCGAGGGCACGAAGACAGCGAAAAACTTGGCCGACGCATTTGC
>CALKKK010000152.1 GCA_937995395.1 uncultured Sutterella sp.
TCACGCCCAACTTTGCGCGAACCGTCTTGGTCTTGCCGGACTTGTTTTCCAAGTCGTCGGAAACGAGCTTGGCATCGAAGCGATAGCCCTGACGATAGGTGGCACCCAAAACTTCGCTCTTGTCGTCGCTGACGATGAAGTCGTCGAACTTGCAGCGGGTACGGATCACGACGTTCTTGAGTTTCTTCAATTCGGCATGCATCGGGCGGATGTAACCGGAACCGGTACCGGCCTTGATTTCATAAGAACGGGGAACGGAGTGGCCGCCTTCGAACAACATCTTGTTGGGAACGAATTCGCAACCGCAATCGACCACCATCTGGATCGTGTCGTTGCAACGATCGGCGATGCGAGCCAAGAGGTTGGTGTGGTTGATGCCAAGGCCGTCCTTCAAGCAGTCTTTGATGAAGAGTTCCTTGCTGTCCTTAATACCCTGAGCCTTCTGGACGGGGTTGACGGGGCAAGCCACGTTACCGCCGCAGATGGCGGAGTTGCCGCCCACGACGCTCATCTTTTCGAGCATCAAAACGCGCAAGCCTGCACGGCCGGCCTTCAATGCGCAAGCCATACCGGCGAAACCGGAGCCGATGATGACGACGTCGAATTCTTCGTCGTAGCTCTTAACGGCGGAAGCGGGGATGCCGGCGTTAGCGGCGGAAGCAGCCAAAATGGCACCGGAAGCTGCAACGGCAGACTTCAGAAAATCGCGACGGGTAGTAGTCATTTTTGTTCATCCTAAAAGAGATGGGGAAAAAGGTAAGCGATCGACTTCTCGTTTTTGCGTTCGATTCGCATCGCTTGGTTGAGACGAATTATCAAACTGTCCACGGCTCGTGAATACATCCCGGGGGATGGGGTATCCGTCGGGATGTATGAGGCGCTTTCATCTTCATTTAATCTTCGCACCATCGAAAAAGAACAACCCCGTCTAAATAGGAGACGATTGAAAATGAATTTACGCTTTGCTCTCATGCTCGGTGCCGCCTTTACATGTATGGCCACGAGCGCCATGGCTGCCGACGGCATGCTCGCCGACCGCCACGTTGCCAAGGGCATCAACTGCCAGATGTGTCACGGGCCCGATAAGGCCAACATGCAGGAACCGACGACCGAAACCTGCACGCAGTGCCACAACGTCAAGATGCTTGTGGAAAAGACCTCCAAAGTCAAGCCCACCAATCCGCACGTCTCTCCGCACTATGCGACGGACTTGGATTGCTCGAGCTGCCACGCCGGCCATCGCGAAGGCGAAAACTTCTGCAATCAGTGCCATCAGTTCGACTTCAAGGTGAAGTAATCAATAGATTTCCACTAAACATCAGGGTGTCGATGCTCCAAAAAACGTCACACCCTATGATTCTTTATAAAGAAGTTTAAAAATGAAAAAACTGACTCTCGTGAGCGCCGCCGTTGCCGGTGCATTTGCTCTTTCCGCTTCTGCTGCCGAAGTGACGATCTACGGCTTGATTGACTCGGGCTTTAGCTACACGCACAACGGTGCTGAAATGGGCAACGCCAAAAACAGCTTTACGCTCGATTCCGGCAGCAACCTCGGCTCTCGCTTCGGCTTTAAGGGTGAAGAAGACCTCGGCAACGGTTTCAAGGTGGGCTTTGTGCTTGAAAACGGTTTCTCGCACGACACCGGCACCTTGACCGACAACGATCGACTCTTCGGTCGCGAAGCCGTGGTTTATCTTGACAGCGACTACGGTAAATTGCGTTTCGGCCGCATGACCCAGATGACGGGTTCGACCGGCACGACGAGCTTGATGAACTCTCGCTTTTCCGCCATGGGCACGGGCTGGGGCAACGTCTACGGTCACAATGCCGTCTTTGCCGGCAAGTTCAGCCGCATGGATAACATGATCATGTACTCCACGCCCAAGTTTGCCGGTTTCCAGGCACACGTTCAGTACTCTTCCGGCATTGATGCCAAGAAAGAAACCGGTACGGAAAACACCGGTGAAGTGACCCGCTATATCGCCTTGGGTGCCGACTACTCCAACGGCCCGTTCACCGCCATTGCCGTGGTGGAACAGAACCGCTACAAGACCGAAAAGGACAAGTCCGATGACGACGGCATGACATTTAACTTGAGCCTGTCTTACGACTTTGAAGTCGCCAAGGTGTTCGTCACCGGTCAGTACGCCAAGGATATGCGCGAACTCGGCAAAGACGCCGTTGATACGACGGCATCCAACGTTTTTGGTACCAAGTCCGAATTGCCCAAAGACGGTTACGGTATCGACTTGGGTATTTCCGCTCCTTTGGCAGGCGGCAAGCTCTATGTGACGGCAGGCTACGGTTCTTATGAACTTTCCGACAATTCTTCTCAGGAAATGGATCGCTGGGTCGCTTCCGTCGGTTACGAATATTTCCTGTCTAAGCGTACGAGCGTCTACGGCGGCGTGGGTTACTACGTTGACTCCTATGACAACTTCGCCAACGATCGCGACAACGCCGAAATGTTCGGTACGAGCTTTGGTCTGATTCATCGCTTCTAATCGCTTCTTGATTTAGAAACGAAACTAAGGAGAGCAAGCCTTTACGGGCAGCTCTCCTTTTTTGTCGCCTAGTCCAACTTCGGATCGATCACGGCCTTTAAAATCGGATCGGTTTTGGAAACCAGACGTTCAAACGATTCTTGCAGCTTTCCCAAGGGAACAATGTCGGTCACATACGCGACAGGATCGATCGTGCCGTTGGCAATCAAGTCGATCGTGCCCTGGAATTCTTCACGGGTGCAGGAAACCGAGCCCATGAGCTTGACTTCCTTTAAAACCACGCGGTTGATGTTCACGGGAATCGTTTCCGAAATGCTGTTGCCGATCATCAGCACACGGCCACCGGGCTTGACGGCATTGATGCAGGTATCCAAAGTCCCAGGAGCGCCCACTACTTCAAAGGCCACATCAAAGCCGCCCTTGGACGCTGCTTGCATTTTGGCGTCGACTTCCGGATCGTTGCTGTCAAAATAATCGTCAAAGTAGCCGGCAGCCTTAGCGCGTGCCAACTTACGATCGCTTCTTTTAGAGAGCGCCACATAACTTGCGCCGGCCTTTTTGGCCAATTCGCCGATCATTGTCCCGATAATGCCGGTGCCCACAACCAAAACGGTGTCGCCCAAACGAATCCCTGCCTGATGCACGGCGTGATAAGCCACCATCAAAGGATCGATACAGGCAGCGGCTGCGTCCGACACGGAATCGGGCAGGCGATAGGCCAAGCGAGCCGGCCCCACAAAGCGTTCGGCGTAGGCGCCGTTACACACAAAACCGATATAGTTCGTGCCGTCGACGTCCCGACACAACTGTTCCTGACCGCTCATGCACATATCGCACTTGCCGCAATACAGGTTGGCCCAGAAAACGACGCGTTCGCCCACCTTGAAGTCGCTCTCGCCCGGATTGGTCACCACGCCGCAAAATTCGTGACCCATCGTAAAGTCGGGGATGTCTTTTTTGTACCAGCCGCGACCGGTCTTCCACATGTGAATGTCGCTGCCGCACACGCCGCAGGCGCTCACTTGGATTTCGATCTGCCCCGGACCCACGGCAGGAACCGGCACTTCTTTGACCGTAACGGTTTCCGGACCCGTCAACACGGCAGCTTTCATCATTTCAGACATTTTTGTTTCCTTCGTTTAAGAGTTTGCGAAATCGGAGACACACCTTTGAGGGAATGTCTTTGGAGATGCGAGCATTTTGAGAGATGGGGCAAATAATGTCAAATAGTTATTTAACATCTATTTCCATGCAAAATAGTCATTCAAATGATTTCGCACTATTATGCAGTCTTTGCATTTTCCTTGATTTAAATAAAGTATTGGACATGAAAAGACTTCTCGACGGATAATGCGTTCACACAAAGCCGTACCCGAGTTGCTTCGGTTCCGGTTTTATCCATTGATGACTTATTTTTGAGAAACGCTATGAAAAACTCGACCGCTTTGACGTTCGCAGCCCTTGCCGCCAACTTACTTGTCGAGTGTGCAACGGCTGCGAATGTCGCAGACAACATCAACGTCAAAGGCTCCACACCCGTCACCTTTACCGCGCACGGCAGTCGCATTGCCGCCAACCTCTATTTGCCGACAAATTTCAAAGAAGGGCAGAAGTATCCGGCCGTGGTTGTGGCGCATCCCTGGGGCGGCGTCAAAGAGCAAACCGCAGGCCTATATGCGCAGCAGCTTGCCGCCCAAGGTTTTGTAACGCTTGCCTACGATGCTTCTCACTACGGTCAAAGCGAAGGTTTGCCGCGAGACTTTGAAGACCCGGCCGATCGCATTGACGATATTCGCAGTGCCGTGAGCTTTCTGATCAATCGCCCCGAAGTCAATCCCAATGAAATCGGTGCTTTGGGTATCTGTGCGGGCGGCGGCTATACATTGCACGAAGCCCAAGACGATCCGCGCGTTAAAGTCGTGGCAACGGTTTCAGCTTACGACATTGGTTCTGCTTCCCGAGAAGGCATTACGGGCAGTCCCGTCACCGAAGCCGATCGCAAGGCATTGATGCAAAGCGTCTCGGAAGAACTCAACCGTATTGCGGCAGGCCAAGCCCCCGCCGTCTACGACTTGCTGCCCGCTAAAGAAACGTGGACGGAAAAGACCGACGCCTTTACGCGAGAAGCCTACAGCTACTACAAAGAGCCGCGCGGCGCTCATCCCAATGCGCGCAACAAGTTTGTGTTCGCAAGCCTGGGACTGCACCAAGCCTATTACCCGTTCGATCACTTGGAAAAGATTGCGCCGCGCCCCGTGCTTCTCGTTGCCGGCGACAAGGCCGAAACATTTAAATTCAGCCAAGACGCACTGAAGAAAAGCCCGAGCAATGCCGAACTGTACGTGATCCACGGTGCCACGCATTTTGCGCTCTACGATAAACCCCAATACGTCCAACCCATTGTCAACAAAATCACGGTCTTTTTTAACGATGCATTCGATGCGCAAGCCCGCTAACACGTAAAGGACACAAAAAATGAATCGCAAAGAATTTTTAACCGGCGCCTACGCTCTTGCATTGGGCGGTATTTTGCCCGTCGGTGCCCGTGCCGCACAAAGTCTGCCCAAACTAGACCTGACGGCCGATGACCGCAAACGTCTCAATGGCGTTTTGGACATTCATGTGCATGCAGCGCCCGACACCAAAGCACGCCTGTTGACCGAAATCGAAGTCGTCGAGCAGGCCAAAGCAGCCGGTTTTCGCGGCATCATGTTTAAGTCCAACGACTTCAGTTGTCATGATCGCGCCTTTTTGATTGATCAAATGATTGACGGCATCGGCGTTTGGGGCAGCGTCTGCATGAATGACGTGGTGGGCAATCGCGTCAACCCCATCGTAGCACGCAAGGCTGTTGGCACTACCGGCAAACTGTGTCGTTGCATCTGGATGCCCACGCAAAATGCCGAGTACCAGATCAAGACCTACAAGCAAAAAGGGGCCGTATCGATCCCGGTGTTGGATAACGGCAAAGTCTTGCCCGAAGTGGTGGAGGTGATGGAAATCTGTGCCGAACACGACATCATCTTTGCATCCGGCCACAGCGGCCCCGAAGAAACGCTTGTCTTGGCACAAAAGGCACGCGAGGTCGGGGTGAAGAAATTTGTGGTCACGCACGCCAATTCAGGCATTTGGACCATGACGCACGATCAGATTCGCAAAGCCATTGACTTGGGCGCCTTTGTCGAATACAGCTACATCACCAATTTGTGGGGTCCGGGCACGGGGTTACCCGACTTCAAGCGTCAGTCGGACGCCGAATTCTGCGCCTTTGCCGCCATCGATCCGTCTCGCTCGTTTGTGACGACAGACCTCGGTCAGGTCGGTATGCCGAGCCCCGTCACCGGTATGCTCACCTGCATCAAGGCATTGGAAAAGGCAGGCTTAAGTTCCGCTCAAATCGACATGCTCACCAAAACCAACCCGGCACACTTGGTCGGTCTATAAGGGGCTAAAGAATATTCTCTCCTCGATTTTCGCTCTCGTCTCATTAGGCGAGGGCGCTTTTTTGTTCTGAATCGTCGTCCTGCAAGGGCTAGGCCAAATCCAGTTGGCAAAGGTTCCAGAAGTTTTCGGCAGCTGTCGAAAGTTTTCGTGCGCGCTTTCTCACCATGCGCTGATTGGAGACCTTTTCGGGAATGATCGACACAAACTTATAATCGTCGTGTTCTCGAATCGTGATCGAGCCTTCCACGCACAGCAACGCCCCCAGATTTTGCTTGACCAATAACAAGCCGTTGGTCGGGATGTTGTGATAGCCCGCCACGCGAATCTTGTCAGACATGTCCCCAAACCAAGCTTGAAGCGAGTCCAACACGATATGGCGTCTGGGCAAAATCAGCGGGATGCTTGCCAGTGCCTTGCGGGTAATCTCGTCTTGCTGCGCAAATTCCGAATCGCTTCGGACAACCACACCCCAGCGCTCCGTCACCGGCAACACAAACGAGTCGTACTTGGCCGTTTCCACAGGCTCCAACAGCAGTCCCAAATCCAAACGGTCTTCGTCCAACAACGCTCGGATATCGTCGCCGTCGGCGGAATACACCTCAAACTGCATTTGGGGATACTTTTCCGGCAACAAAGCCAATTTACTCGCCAACCACTCGGCAGCCGACGTTTCCACGCAGCCCACACGCACGATGCCGCCCACGAAGCCGCCCGAAGCCAACATTTCATGCTTGGTGCGTTCGGCTAACGAAAGCATTTCCTGAGCTCTGACCTCAAGCAAATAGCCGCTTGCCGTCATGGTGAGCCCCTTTTTGCTGCGTTCAAAAAGTTTGCAGCCGTACATGTCTTCCAAATCCTGGATTTGACGCGTCAATGCCGGCTGAGAAATATGCAAAATGTCAGCGGCCTTGGTAACCGACCCGCATTGGCCGACGACCAGAAACGATTTCAAGAGTCGAAGATTCATGGCAAAAATTCCTGATTCGCATCGGTGAAAATGCGAAAAAAACGACGATGGACGTAACAAAATGTAAATTTTTACTGTCGGTCTTTCGTGCAAAACACGCGTAGAAGCAATGATAGCGGGCTTCTTTTTAATATGCAAAATTCTGATTAAGACGAATCATAAATAAGTATTGGACATACAAAACAGGCATTTCTAAACTTCCATGCATCAAAACAATTCATCCTTGAAAGCGAGGTTGCCATGTTCGAAATGAGAAAAAATCACGTTGCCGTTGCACTGACTGCCGCTTTGGCTTGTGGCGCAACCGCTGCTCACAACCCGGTCATTGAAGAGCCGGTCGCCGTGGTCTATTTCTCTCGCGCCGGCAACGCCATCGAATCCGACACCGTTGACGGTTTGACGTCGGCTTCTCGCATTGCCGGAACTGAAAAAGTCGGTACGACCGAACTCGTGGCGCGTGAAATTGCTTCTCGCACGCATGCCGACGTTTTCAGCCTTCAGGCACTTGAATCGTATCCGGCATCTTTTGACGCCGTGGTCGATCGCAATCAAAAAGAAATAGGCCGCGATGTTGCCGTAAAGTCTCTGCCCGATCTTGCCAAGTATCGCACGATCTTTGTGGGTTATCCGACCTGGAACATGAATCTGCCCGGTGTTGTCGGAACGTTTTTAAAAGACACCGATGCCAAGCCCGCCAACGTTTTCCCGTTTGCCACGCATGACGGCTACGGGGCAGGGCGCGGGTTCGATCGCATTCGCAACGCTTTTGAGGGCGCTCAAGTCGGCACCGGTTTGGCTTTGAGTTCGGACTTTGTGACCTCCAACGCCAAAGACGTGGGCAAAAGTGTCGATCAGTGGCTCAAGCAATTTGCCAAGTCCTCCGATCCCGTGACGGTACAGATCAAAGTCGGCGGTGAAGTCATTGAAGCTCAATTGAATGACACGCCCGAAGCGCGCCAGTTTGAAAAGCTCCTGCCGCTTTCCGTTCACATGGGCGAATACGGCGGCCGCGAATTCTACGGCTCCTTGGACGGCGAAATCACAACGACTTCCGAAGGACAGCTCACATTTGAAGACGGCACGCTCACGTACTGCCCCACGAACAACACGGTGGCCATTTTCTACGCACAGTCCTCGCGTCCGAACCTGACCATGAAGGTCTATCCGATCGGCAAAGTCACAAGCGACTTGCGCGTGTTCACCGAACTTGACTCTTACACACAATTTCGCTTTGCAGTGAAGTAGGGGGCCGGTATGAAAACGAAGACTTTGACTTTTGCCTCCGGTTTCGGGATTTTGGCCGGCGTGTGCATGCCGGTTGAAATCACCGGCGGCTTGGCCCACGAAGTGTTGGGATTGGGACTTGTCGGTGTTGCTCTTGCGCACAGTGCCAAAAATGCCTGGTGGTTTAAGGGTGGGGTGATTGAACTTGTTCGCAGCGGCAAGAAAATGAGTCCCTTGATGACGGCCTTGTTAATTGTTTCGATGCTGACAGTTTTGGTCACCGGCATGTTGACGTCTCGCTTTGCTTTTTCGGCTCTGCGCGTTCAAACCGGTTTGTCGACCGTGATGATGCTGCATTTGGCTTCGGCCTACTGGATGATTCTGCTGGCCGGCGCTCATCTGGGGATGCATCAAGCTTTCGGCATGCGTCGTTTCTCGGTGCGCGGTCTTTGGATTCGTACGATCTGGACGCTTTTGGCCGCACTCGGCATCTATGTTGCCCTTGACATGCGCCTGATTGAAATTCTGGCCGTTCGTTCGCTTTATACGACCGTTGACATTGAAGCCGGGCTCTTTGCGATCGTCATTGATCACATCGCTTTGATCGCTGCCACCGCTTACTTTACCTCACTGGTTCGGTTTGCTTTCGGTCGCATTTTGAAACTTGTTCGCAACGTACGCACACCGGCATTGCGTTCCGCAACCGCCAACTAAAGGAGAATCGCCATGTTCAAACTTTGCAAAACTCTTGTGTTGACCGGCTCTCTGGCTTGCGGCGTTGCCTCGGCCCAAACCGCCGTCGTCTACTACAGCTGGTTTGATAACACGGACGTGTCTTCCATTGACACCAAAGACATCGATGTTGTTACCGGAGCAAGCCTGTTTGCTCCGGGACTTGTGACTCAGGTTGCACAAACGGTTGCCGAAACCCTTTCCGTTCAAGCGCTGCCGATCGTTGTTCAAAACCCGTATCCGGTCGACTACGACACGTGCTTGGATCAGGTGATCGAAGAAAAGAACCGTTCTTTCCGACCAGCGCTTTCGGACAAAACCGAAGCGGCACTTCAGGCGGTTCGCCAAGCCGATACGGTTTATCTCGGTTTTCCGAATTGGAGCTACACGTTGCCGCCGGCAGTGCTCACTTTTGTCGAGTCGCTCAACTGGGAAGGCAAGACTGTTATTCCGTTTTGCGTGCATGGCACAGGGGGCTTATCCGGAACCATTCGTGCGTTGCGCAAGGCTGCCGACAAGGCTCAAGTGAAAGCGCCCCTTTCTTTATATAGAGAGGATGTCCCACAGGCCGGCACTCAAATCCGAAACTGGGTGGAAAGCCAAAACTAAAGATTTTTAACTTGCCCTTGAAATAGGGGATTCAAATTCAACTTAACTGCTTAATTAGGAGCAAATCATGACAATCCAAATCTCTCGTCGCAACCTCGCCGTTGCCGGTCTCGGTGCCATGTTCGGTGCTGCGCTTCCTGCTGCAAACGCCGTTGCTGCCGCCAAAAAGGATACTCAAATGACCAACAAGATCGACCTTCCTTTGATCTCTCAAATGCGCACTTTGGGTAGCGGCAAGGCCGCCATGCAGGTCACCGCCTTGGGCTTCGGCTGCATGGGCTCGACCTACAACCGCGGTGCCACACCCGATCGCAAGACCTTGATTCATCTGTTCCGCGAAGCGGTCGAACACGGCTACAACTTCTTCGATACGGCCGAAATCTACGGCCCGCATACCAATGAAAACTTGACCGGCGAAGCTCTGCAGCCCGTGCGCGATCGCGTGCAAATCGCTTCCAAATTCGGCCACCGCATCGAAAACGGTCACTACTTCCCGGGCGAACTCAACAGCCGTCCGGAACAGATTCGCAAGGTTTGCAACGAGTCTTTGAAGCGCTTGCGCACCGACGTGATCGATCTCTTCTACCAGCACCGCTTCGATCCGCAGGTACCCATCGAAGACGTTGCCGGCACCGTTGCCGACCTGATCAAGGAAGGTAAGGTCAAGCACTTCGGTCTTTGCGAAGTCGGTCCCGAAACCATCCGTAAGGCGCATGCCGTTTGCCCGGTCACGGCCCTTCAGTCCGAATATCACATGATGTGGCGCGGCCCCGAACAAACCGTGTTCCCGGTTCTGCAAGAACTCGGTATCGGCTTTGTTCCGTACAGCCCCTTGAACCGCGGCTTCTTGGGCGGCGACATCAACGAATACACGGTCTTTGACGCCAATCACGACAACCGCCAGACGCTGCCGCGCTT
>CALKKK010000153.1 GCA_937995395.1 uncultured Sutterella sp.
TTATGGGGTTAATTCAAAATTCGTTCGCGGGGCTCAATTCTGAGTTCGCTTGACACCTTTAGGTCTCACAAGACGATTCAGTCAATTCCATGTTGAGTGGTGATATCCGTTTCATTACCTTTTCGGTCTTCTGCTTACAAGGTTCTTGGAATTATAGGACTCCCGTTAAAATCGGCACCGCAAAGGCGGTCGCCAACAACCAGTAAGCCGTCCCTGACACGCGGTTAATCCAAACCGAAGCTTGCGGTTTAAAGAACTTGCTCGAAGCCGTTGCTGCAATCCATCCGTAACCCGAGTGAATGATCCACACCATCACGCAGTAGTTCACCGACAAAACGGTCACTTGCGGCCAATAGGGCAGGCTTTGGTTCACGCACTGCGGAAAAAGCGAGATGTAAAAGATAATGAGTGCAGGATTGCTCAGTTGCAAAACGATGCCTTCGAAAAAGAGTCGCCAGCTCGTGCGCTTGCGAGCGGCTGCTTCTTCGGGCGTCGTGCTTTTGACTTCGGCATTTAACACGGAGAAGGCAAAGGGCTTATCGCGAAACTTCTTCCAACCGAGGTAATAGAGATAAAGGACGCCGAAAATCTTAATCGCCGCATAAAGTAACGGAGTCTTTGCAATCAAGATTCCCAACCCCGTGACCGAAATGGCCGCAACACAAAGAACACCGATGGCGCAGCCCACGATGCCGGGCATAGCGCGAGACAGTCCATAGTGAATGGAGTTGGTCATCGACATGAGCACACCGGGCCCCGGTGACATAATCGTCGAAATACTCGCAACAAGAAAAATCCAGTATAGAGAAGTGTTGAGCATGATTGTGTTGTAAATTCGGAAAAATCCCGAGGCCAATTCGGTGATTTTTCAGGGGGTTTTCGGCGATTGTATGCCACTTTCGCGTTACACTCTCAAATACACTTCTCAAAACAGGACGTTTTTGAGATTTTTTTCACGTTTTTTTGCTTTATTTCAAACGACCCATGCGTAAGACATTCGTTGCCGCCACGATTTTCGGATTGACTTCTTTAACCGCTGCCGCAGGCCCTTTCATTGAAAGTGGGCTCACGGCTTCCACGATGGACGTCACTCGCATGGTGCGTACGACGGTCGATACGCGCTTGATGGAAAGTATGACAATGGAGCGTCACGACGGCGGCGCCGTGTGGCTTGATTTGACGGGCACCAAGAGCGAAGCTGACCATGTCGGAGAAACGAGCGGTTTTAAAAACGACATCTGGGGCTTGAACTTGGGTGCCGACATCAAAAAGGGCGACAGCTTCTTCGGTGTTGTCTACAGCTACGCCTATAGCGAAGGCGAAAGCCGTAACAACGACGAATACCAGGAGTCCGAAGGCGACTTCTTCTCGGTGCATATCTTCGGTCAGCAGCAGTTTGGCAACTTTGCCATCGCTGCCAACGGCGGTTGGATGCATTCTCACGGCGAAGGCCGTACGGCAGCCACGAGCACGATCGTTCACAGCAACACGTGGACGGCCGACTTCGGCGTGAAACTCGCCTTGGATGTGGCAACCGTTAACGTTGTGCCGTATGCCAAGGTCGAAACCACCTATATCGACACCACCAAGGTCAATAGCGGCACGCGTTTGGACGATATCGTCGTGCACCAGTTCCCGGTGGGTGTCAACGTCTCCCGTGTCTTTGAAGTGGGCGGCTGGAAAGTGCGTCCGGTCGTTGATGCCGCTTTCATCAAGACGGCAGGCGACACCCAGGTCAATTACAGCTACGACAATACGGCAGTCTCCAACATTCAGTGGCTCAATGAAGACACGCTCTATCGCGGTCAGATCGGCTTGACGGCCTACGGCGAAAAGGGTCGTTTGGGTGTTAACTACGAATATCTCGGCGCCGGTGACGGTCGTGCCGCACACACGATCGATTTGCAGGCTCAGTACATCTTCTAAGTTGGTTTGCAAAAGATGTCGCAAAACGTGGTTTACCATCCTTGTCTGGATGAAAACGGCAAACTTGTCGTGATCGTCAGACCTTCCGAGTCAACGAGCAAAGAGACGTGGACGGATGCCAAGGCCACGGCCGTTTTGTCTCGCACGGACGAGCACGAGATTCCGGCCTCGCTAAACGGTATTGCGTTTAACGAACATCTTCAGATCGACGAAGATCCGTGGAAGTGGTTAAATCGCGTACCGGATTTTCTGCCCGACGAACCCGACTTTGTGATGCCGCCCGGATTTCGAGCAACCTCGGGTTGCGTGGTAGTCGAGCCCGACGGTCGCATTTGGGTGGTCTTCCCGTCGAATCAATACGCAGGGGTTGAGTGCACCTTCCCCAAGGGACGCTTGGAGCCCATTCTCTCTTTGGTGCAAAACGCCGTCAAAGAAACGTGGGAAGAGGCCGGTCTCTTGGTCAAACCCGTGGCATTTTTAACCGACGTCACGCGCACCAAGTTCGTGACGCGCTTTTACATCGCCAAGCGCATCGACGGCTCGCCCAATCTGGCCGGCTGGGAGTCTCAAGCCGTGGGGCTGATGCCGGCAGACAAGTTGCCCGACTACATCAACCGCACCAATGATCGAAAGGTTTTCGAGCCGTTGGCCAGCTGGTTGGAAGAAAACGCCGACAAGCTCGCGCAACTCTAATTGGCTCAACAAAACAAAACGGGATCCGACATTGAGTTCGAATCCCGTTTGTGTTTGTGCCTCAATGGCCAGCGTTATTCTTCGCCCAAGAGTCTGCCCTGGGTTTCCAACGACTTGGCAGCGTACCCATAGAGCCAAATGCCCAAGAAGGTTGCCAAGGCACCCCACATCATGGCCTGTTCGCCGCAAGCGTAAAGCGCATACAAGGAGTAGGCCGAAGCAAAGCTTGCCACGATCGTCGTGCGCTTTGCCACCTTGGGATCGGTGGGTTCGCGGTGCATGATGATGTTCACAGCCGCAAAGGCCAAGAGATAGGGCACGAGGTTGGTGACCACGGCCAAGTCCTTGAGAATATAGAACTGCTGCTCGAGTCTCGGGTCAATCGTCAAAAGAGCTGCCAAAGACTGCAACAACAAGATGATGATCATGCCGTAGACCGGGACGTTCTTGCGCGTGACTTTACCGAAAATCTTCGGGAAATAGCCTTCGAAAGCCGACACGCGAAAGACTTCTGCAATCGTAAACTGCCAGCTTGTCAAGCAGCCCAAACAGGCAATCGCCATCAAAGCCATCACGAGCTTACCGATTTCGGGGCTAAACATCGTGGCAAAGACCAAACCGAAGGGAGCCGTCGACGTCGACAACACGGCGTTGTCCACAATACCGAAGCTGATGTTGTTGGCAAGGATATAAACGGTGCCGGCACCCAAGGTGGCCAACACCATGGCCTTGGGCACGGACTTCTCCGGATTTTCCACGGCTTCACTATTGGCGCAAGCCGTTTCCAAGCCTAAGAAGCCCCAAAGGGTCATGGAAATGGAAGCGGAAATCCCGTCAAAAAGGCTCATGTTTTGCGGATTCCAGCCGGCTACATAGCGATCGACCGAGAAGTCCATCCAGCCGATGGCAACCAAAATCAAAATCGGAATGAGAATGCCGTAGCTGGCAAAGTGCGAGAGCTGACCGATAAAGCGAGCGCCCCCGATATTGGGAAGGCTACACACCCAAATCACAAAGATACTAGCCAAGCCGATTTCCAAGGGCGAGAGTTCGACTTCAAAGAAGACGATGGCGTAGCCCACAATGGAAATGGCGATGGTGAGATTGGCAATCACCAATGACACGCCGTAGCTGAAATTTGCCAAGAAACTGCCCGATTTCCCGAACGCGTAGGAAGCGTAGCCGCCTAAACCGCCGCGCTTGCGACTGAACATGCCGCATTTGGCAAAGACGTACGCAATGGCGGTGGCGCCGGAGACGGTCACAAACCATGCCAGAAGCGATTGTGTGCCGACTTCGGCTAATTTTGTAGGCATCAGGATAATGGAGGATCCGAGCATGTTAAGCATCACGGCCATGGTGAGCTGCAAACACGTCATCTTAGGCTTCGTCCGGACGGTCATCGACATTTTGGTTTTTTCTCGCCAGTATCTTTCTATTGGGTTGTTAGGAAAAAAGTAAGAGGCGATTTTACCCAAAATTAAGGGTAAGGCAAATACCTTATTTTTTTCGTCCTAAAATTAAGACGAAAAAAATCGGGGCGCCTCGAAAAGACACCCCGAATGCTTGTTTGTCCGAGATAACGACTAGCCGAAACTCCAATAG
>CALKKK010000154.1 GCA_937995395.1 uncultured Sutterella sp.
ACCTTTCTTTTCCAAGTCGGCATAAATTCCGTAACGAATCGCGTCGGCTGCCGTCAAAAGATTCAACACCATCTCAATGCCGGCCTTATCGTCTTCGGTTAAGTCGGTTTTGCCCGGTGTGCGAATATGTGCGCGCGTGGGCAGGATGCGTTTCTGAAAGTCCATCTGTGTCCGTTCAAAAGATTGGGAAAAGACTATTGTGCACTCTTTTGACTCATTTTGGTACGCCAAGAAGACATTTCTGCCGGCAAGTTCCGCATTTTGCACACACAAAACAGGCAGTCCGCATACAATGTTACAAATGCATTTTTTCTCGGTCGCCCCCAAATACCATGGACATGACACTTGATTTCAGATCGTTCTTTCGAAGTCGAAACACGGCTTCGGATCGTGTCGTGTTCGTCGATTGCGAAGTCGATGTCAAAACACAGAAATTGGTCGATTTCGGTGCCGTCGATTCGAACAAAGACCAAATCCACACCTCGATTCCGGACGAAATCCGCAAGTTTTGCACCGGTGCGCGTTTTTTGTGCGGACACAACATTGTCGCGCACGATATCAAATACCTCAAACCGCTTTTTGTCGATTTGCGCGTCCCATTAATCGATACATTGGCCATGTCCGTTTTGCTCTTTCCGCAAAAGCGCTTTCATGCATTGCTCAAAGACGAAAAGCTGCTCACTAGCGAACTCAACAACCCTTTGACCGACGCCATCAAGGCGCATGACCTTTTTGAGCAGGAGGTCGCCGCTTTTGCCGAATTGTCCGAAGAAGTCAAAGCGATTCTGGCGTCTTTACTCAAGCACGATGCTCACTTTGCAGGCTTTTTCGAGTACCTCAAGCAACCGAGCGTTCCGGGCAATTTTGCGACGCTCATCAAAGTCATTCGCGAAACTTTTGCCGGGCAAATCTGTGCCAATGCCGATCTTTTTGATTTGACGGTCAATCACCCGGTGGAGCTTGGCTTTGTTTTGACCTTTATCGCCGCCAAAAACAAAGCCGAATTGATGCCGGCTTGGACATTGAGAACATTTCCGGGTACCGAAACGGTTTTGACTGCCCTGCGCGATACGCCTTGCAAAGGGTGCGCATGGTGCGATTCGACCTTTAAGGCGACATACGGATTGCAGACGATCTTTGGCTTTGAAGCATTCCGCACCTATGACGGAGAGCCCTTACAAGAGATGGCGGCACAAGCGGCTTTGGACGGCAAATCGCTTTTGGCGGTGTTTCCAACGGGCGGCGGCAAGTCCATTACGTTTCAGATACCGGCTCTGATGCAAGCAAAGGCGACAAGAAGCTTGACCGTTGTTTTGTCGCCTCTGCAATCCCTGATGAAGGATCAGGTCGACCATCTCGTCGAAGCCGGTATCGAAGGCGCTTATACGATTAACGGGATGTTGAGCCCCATCGAACGCGCCCGTGCGTTTGAAGCCATTTACGACGGCTCGGCGACGCTTTTATATATTTCGCCCGAACAGCTTCGCAGCAAGTCGATCGAAAAAGCTCTCGTCAGTCGTCGCATCGCCCGCTTTGTGATTGACGAAGCGCACTGTTTCTCTGCCTGGGGTCACGATTTTCGCGTGGATTACCTCTACATTGGGGATTTCATTGCCCGCTTACAAGAATTGCAAGGCAATGTTCGAAAAATTCCCGTATCTTGCTTTACTGCCACGGCCAAGCAAAAGGTCGTAAGCGACATCTGCGACTACTTCCGTAAAAAACTGGGGCTCGAACTCGATCTTTTTACCACGCGGGCCGCGCGCCAAAACCTGCACTACAAGGTCATTCATACGGAAGACAATGGGGAAAAATACGCCTATATCCGCTCGCTCATTGCCGCGAAAAAATGCCCCACCATCGTTTACGTTTCAAACACCAAGTTAACGGAAAGCTTGGCCGCGCATTTAACGGCCGACGGCTTTCAGGCTCTGCCCTTTCACGGCAAAATGGAAAGCTCTCTTAAGGTCGAAAATCAGGAAGCGTTTTTAGCAGGCGCTGTCAACATTATGGTCGCCACCAACGCTTTCGGTATGGGTGTGGACAAAAAGGACGTGGGGCTTGTCATTCACCATGATATTTCGGCCTCATTGGAAAACTACGTTCAGGAAGCCGGCCGCGCGGGACGAGACCCGAAGTTGGAAGCCGATTGCTTCATCCTTTTTAACGAAGGCGATTTGGACAATCACTTCGTGATGCTAAGCCAAACCAAGCTTTCCATTGCCGACATTCAGATGGTGTGGAAAGCGATTAAAACTCTCACTAAATCGCAATCGACGATAACCGCCTCGGCATTGGAAATTTCCAATGCCGCCGGCTTGGTTACTACAGACGATGATAGGGAGGTACGCATTAAAACGGCTTTGGCAGCATTGGAATCTGCCGACTTTATTCGTCGCGGTCACAATGTGCCTCATGTTTATGCCACCAGCCTTGCGGTCGATAACTTCGAGCAAGCCAAAGCGCGTATTGTCGACAATCCCCTCTTTTTGGACGACAAAGACAAGCAAAATGCGCTTCGCATCATTCAAAGTCTGATTTCTCAAAGGTCGACCGCAGGCGGCAGAAATGCCGAAGCTGAATCGCGCGTGGACTACTTGTCCGACCGACTCGGTATTCCCATGCCTTTGGTCATTCGCACCGTCACGAATTTGCGCATCATTGGGCTTTTAAACGACGAAGCCGATATGAGTGCCTCGTTTGGCAAAGGTGCAACGCAAGCCAAAGCTCTCAAAAAAGCCGGCGCCGGGATAGAAATAGAACAGTTTCTCCTGAACTTTATCCAAGCACAACCCGAGACCTTCGATCTGCACCTCAAAAGCTTGAATACGCAGGCGCTAGAAGCCGGGTTTAAAGACTGCAACGTCAAACTCATCACCACACTTCTGCGAGGTCTCAAGCGATCGAAGTATTTGGACAAAGCCAAGCAACTGCCCAACTCACCGATCGTGCAAATCAAAAAGAGCGAAACGTTTGACAATGCGCTCAAGAATTTGCCATTGAAGGCGCAACTTTGCGATTTCGCGATCAAAAAGCTCTTTGCCGATTTTTCCAAACAATCCGAGACCGAAGTCGATTTCGACGATAACGTTCCCGGCCCCAAAGCCAAGGACAATGGCGCGGATAAAAAGCAAATCAACGTCACCGCGGCTTTTTCCACCGTGGGTTTGCTCAAAGCTTGGGAGCGCGATCTCTTTGTGAGAAAGCTTTACCGAACCGTCACGATTCACGATATCGAAGATTTGCTGCTGTGGATGAGCGACGTCGGCATATTGCGTCTGCAAGGCGGCTTCATGGTTCTTTACCAAGGCCTTACCGTCAAACGTCTGGTGCAGAATCAACGCCGGTATAGCAAAGAAGACTACAAGGAGCTCGGAAACTACTACCAGCAAAAGATGCAGCAAATCCACATCGTGGGCGAATACGCCAACCTCATGATGCGCGATTACGAAAAGGCTTTGCAGTACGTGCACGACTACTTTGCCCTGGACTATAAGAAGTTCTTGAAGACTTATTTTTCGGGCGACAAGCTCAAAGAGTTTGAGCACAACATGACGCCCAAACTCTATGCCAAGCTCTTTAAAGAGTTAAGCCCCAAGCAACTCGAAATCATCGATGACAAGTCCCAATTCATCGTCGTCTCAGCAGGGCCCGGTAGCGGCAAGACGCGCACGCTTGTGCATAAGCTCGCTGCGCTTTTGACCTTGGAAGACGTGCGCTGCGAACAGCTTTTGATGCTCACTTTTTCGCGTGCGGCAGCAACCGAATTTAAAAAGCGCCTGATCGACTTGATCGGCAAGAAAGCCTATTTCGTCGACATCAAGACTTTCCACTCTTATGCATTTGACGTTTTGGGGGAGCTCGGCTCTTTGGAAAACACCGACAATGTCGTGACGCGTGCGACGCAAATGATCAAAGACGGCAATGTCGACTCGGGGCGCATCGCCAAAACAACGCTCGTGATTGACGAAGCGCAGGATATGGACGCCGACGAATTTGCGCTTGTCCAAACTTTGATCGAGTACAACGAAACCATGCGCGTGATTGCCGTGGGCGACGACGATCAAAACATCTATGCTTTCCGCGGATCGGATTCAAAGTACATGAGCGCATTTTTAACGCAGTACGATGCCGTTCACTACGAAATGACGGAAAATTGGCGCAGTTGTCGTGAAATTGTCGGTTTGGCCAATTGTTTTGCGCAAACCATTCGAAATCGACTCAAATCCAATCCCGGCGTCTCCACCCGAGACGGCGAAGGCTTTGTGCGAATCGTCACGCACACGACAGATAATTTCGAAGTTGCCGTTGTCAACGACTTGCTCGAAGCCCGAGACAATCGCTTGCTCAAAGGCACCACGGCCGTTTTGACCAACACCAACGAAGAAGCGTTTCGTGTTGCTAGTCTTTTAAACGACAACGGCGTGCGTGCACAGTTGATCCAAGGTCAGAGAGAGGTCACGCTTTATAACTTCGTGGAAGTCAGAACGTTTTTGCACCTTATTAACAAAGACGTGGGCGACCAGGCTTTGATTTCACCCGAAGCGTGGGCCAACGCCAAAGCGAAGTTCCAAGAGAAGTTTGCCAAGAGCCATTGGTGCAAAAACATTTTGAGGCTCTTAAACGACTTCGAAAAGAGCTGCCCGAAAGACACGATGTACAAGTCCGATTTTGAAGAATTCATCTATGAATCATCGATTGAGGACACCTACTCGACCGAAACCGGCACCGTCACCGTTTCAACCATGCACAAAGCCAAGGGCAAAGAGTTTGACAATGTCTTCATTCTGGCTTCGCGCACGCAATACAGAACGGACGAAGATCGCAGAACGCTTTACGTGGGATTGACGCGTGCCAAGAACCGTTTGTCGGTGCACACGCGCGGCAACATCTTCGGCAAACAAGAGTTGCCGGGCGTGCAATATGAAGTCGACGGTACGATTTACCCCAGGCCTGACGAAATTACCCTTTATCTGACACACTCGGACGTTTGGCTCAGTTGGCAGATGCGGCACAAGAAAAACATCCTCAAACTAATGTGTTCCGACCGTGTGCAGTTTACTGAAAAAGGATTGTCGGCCGTCATCGACGGTCAAGAGAAAAATTTCCTGCGCTACTCCAAAGCTTTTGAAGCTCAACTCGAAAAGTGGACAAACGACGGCTATACACCTGTCGAAGCTTCCATCAACTACATCGTCGCATGGAAAAATAAGGATGACGATAACACTTATCCTATTGTGTTACCCAAATTGCGACTCAGGAAAAATGTACAAAACAACCATTGAAAAATCTCCTTCGATTTTTACACCGAAGGAGATGTACTCAAAGCGGCGATTCGGTCTTATTTCCAGCGGTAGAAATCGGTCACCGTCTTCCATGCAACTTCACGCAAGAACTTGGCCGTTTCTGGCGGCAAAGGCTTTTCGCATTCGCCAAGATAGTTGATAGAGATAATCCCGCCGCAAACTTTCGAATTCATTCGAGAGACAAGGCGGGGAGAGTTGCAAAAAAGCACGACAACAAATTTGCAATGTGCTAAGTTAGCAGTCCTTTAAAAATTTTGTTTTGCCATAAAGACAACCGTCATGCCTCAAGTGAAGACAACAACCCCGACATTCGTCGTCGAGTTGCCGCTGGTTCTCAGCGACAACGAAGCGTTGTTGTTCTCCAAAACGTTCGAGTTTGGCAGGCATCTATATAACGCTACCTTGGGAACGGCACTCAAGCATTTATATCGCATGCGCGAAGACGCACGCTGGCGAGCCGCTTGCGTCATGCCCAAGGGTAAAGAGCGCAATAAGATTTTCAGAGAGCTTCAACTCGAATACGGATTGACGCTTTGCGGTCTGAGAACTATCGCCAACGATCACCGCGTGGCCTCCGGCGTGCCGCTATTGGGTGCGCATGAAGCGCAGAACATCGGCAAAGCCGTTTGGCGGGCAATTGAGGGCTATATCTTCAAAAAGGGCGGCAAGCCGAGATTTAAGAGCTACAAGCGGGGTCTCAATTCCATTGAAGGCTCAGACAATAAAGAGCTGATTTGGAAACCGGAAAAGCAGGCGTTGCAATGGCGCAATCGCAAGCAATACAAGGTTTTGATCAAAGAGACCGATTACATCAAAGCGTGTTTGGCCGATCCCGTCAATTCAAAGCAGCCTCGCCGCGTGAAGTATTGTCGTGTCGTTCGCCGCAAGATCAAAGGCAAGCATTATTACTACTTGCAGTTGGTTATGGAAGGTACTGCACCGGTTCGGCATATCACGGCGCCCAAAGACATTACCGCAGGCATCGATCCGGGCTTGGGTCGTATCGCCGTCTACTCGGAAGTCGGTTTCGGTCTTTTTGAGTTGGCGCCCCATGTTCAGAATTGGGACAAGGAAATTGCCAGTCTTCAGCGAGCAATGGATCGTTCGCGACGCCGTACCAACCCACAAAACTTCAATGCGGACGGAACGATTAAAAAGCCTGCCAAGGGCAAGTTGGAGTGGAAGGAAAGTAAGCACTACGTTCAATTAAAGAATCAAGTAGCGGAACTCAAACGCAAGCAGGCGGCGACGCGCAAACGCGATCTCGACCGGCTGGCAAATGTGATTTTCGAACTGGGCGGAACCCTGCGAATTGAAAAGAATTCGTTTAAGGCATTCCAGAAAGTGTTCGGAAAAAGTATAGCTCGACGAGCTCCTGGTTATCTCATTTCGCAAATCAAGCGCAAGGCAGCGTGTGCCGGTGTTGAGGTGGTTGAATTGGATGCCCGCAAGTATCGTATGAGCCAGTATGACTTTTTCACGGATACTTATGAGAAAAAGCCGCTCAGTCAGCGTTGGCACAGATTGGGAGACACCGATATCTACGTCGATCGAGACATGATGTCGGCATACCTGGCGTGTTACGCAACAGACAAAGGACACGACCCGAATCTGCTTCGAAAGAAGTGGGCGACTGCGGAAGCGCTGTTAGGCGATGCCGGGTTGTGTTGTCAAACTTCAGCGCGTAGCCACAAAAATTCGGAGCAATCCGAACGGAAACTCACGAGGGCACATGCTCCAACGGGGCTAGTGTTAACGGACAAGCGTAGTATCGTAAAGCTATCGGTTGCAAGTGACAGTCGGATGGGCGGTGACGCCTTACCGGAAAAGCTTGCAAACAACCTGTAGCAGAATCCTTCGAATTCATTCGAGAGAGCTTCAATTCCTTTCTCACGCCTTGAGAATATTTGAAATCTCAAGTTCGAAATTTTCTTTACTTCAGTCTCCGACCAAGAGAGCTTGTTTTGGTCGGAGACAGGTTTTTTCTGTCAGTTTAGAACTTGTGAACCAAACCGACGGCAATCTGCGTACGAGACATGCTTCCGTCATCGTTGACAGCTTGCATCTTGTTTTTGGTATCGTCTGTATCCAACCCGTCCAAGCCTTCCAAATGTGAAATCACACCGTAAATATTGGTTCGCTTGCTAAACGGATAACTGTAACCGACATCGACCGCCCAATAACCGGCATCCGGACCAACAGCTACCGAATTGTTTAAGGATTTCGTATAGAGCGGCTTGCTGTTTGTTCCTTCCGAATACAAGCCGCTGAGTCTAACCGTGCCACCCCAAGCAGGAATTGTTGCACCAAGGATATAGCTGTTGGCATCGAAAGCTTCGATTTGCGAAGTTTTCGTCCCCCACTTGACTTTATCAAAGCAACCAAATCGATCCAAATCCCAGCCGTGCTGGTAACCGGCCATAAGCTTCATGAAGCCAAAGTCATAGCTTGTCCCCAGATAAAGGGTCGTGGGGTTTTTGCCGCCATTTTGTTCTTTACCCTTGCTATCCGGGCCAAGAACCGTTTGTTCCGCTCCGAGGAACAGGCCGAAATTACCGTACTTCCAATCAACGCTACCGCCCCAGAATCGCGTATTGTCGGTCCATTCTTCTTTTTCCTGACCGCTTGTTTGGAAGGATCCCGCAAGAAGAACAGTGACACCGGCAAAAGTCGGGGACTGGTAGAAAATGCCGTTATCGATACGACCGAAAACTTCCACATCGGCAGCACCGGCAACGGAGGCGGCACACGTCAGACCGATGACGAAAGCGATTTTTGTGATTTAGTTTCTCATGATTGTTCTCCTCGCGGATGTGTTTGTCTTTTTTCAGATTAGACAACTGCACAAAGGAGAACAATCCGAATGTCACAAAGTCATTTAGCAACTTGCGCAAACTTGCGTCACGTAAAAACCCGAAATCAGGTACGGTAGATCTTGGTTCTGTCGATAGCAATATTGTCTTGCGGCAAACCCACAACTGCCGAGACCTGACTTTCGTAATAGGCAAAAAGCTCTTGCATGGCCTTGGCGTACCATTCCAAGAAGATGCGCACGCGCTTCATGTGCCATGCATCACGACTTGCAACAATGAAGCACTCGATCGGCGGATGGAACCACCCCGGCAAAATGGCCACCAACCTGCCTTCGAGCAAATCTTCGTAGATCTGTACCAAGGGCATGTCGACAGCCACACCCATACCTTCTAAGAGCGCCGATCGAATTGCCAAAATGTCGGTCGAGCGAATGGTGGCAGCGAAGTTGATCGGCTCGCAACGCTTGCCGCGCCAAAGCTCTTTGGTTTCGTCTCGCACTGGCCCCGTATAGATGAGACCGGTGTGCGAGCGCAAACTCACGGGATCCAACGGCATGCCGTGCTTGGCAATGTAATCGGGGCTTGCGACCGGCAGATAGACGTTACGACCTCGACTCATGTAGCAAAGACCGGGCAACGTCGGCTCACCCGTAATCGTTGCCACATCGCAAAGACCTTTTTGCACGTCGGCAGGTTTGTAGCCGCTCATGATTTCGATGGTGATTTCAGGATGCATTTCCTGAAAACGCTGCAACAAGGGTGTCAGGCGTCTGGCGGCAAAGCCCGGTGCCGAAGACAGGCGAATGTTGCCTGCCAAGGCACTGTTGTCATCGAGCAACTTTTGCATCAGAGAGTCGTGCGCCTGCACAATCGGCGTCATGCGCTTGACGACAAACTTGCCGTTTTCCGTCAACTCCATCGGGCGGGAATTGTGGCGGATGAGCTCACAGCCAAGTGCCTTTTCAAGTCCGGCAATGGCGCGCGAAACGGCAGAAACGTCTACTTTCAGGCTCTGCGCGGCCGTCGTCAGATTGCCAGTTCTGGCAAATGCCAGGAAATATCGCCAAGAACACAAGTCGTCGATTTTCGACATCGCTTTCTCCGAAAAAAGGGATTTTCCCTTGATGTTATTGAGTATTTTAGAGAAATCTTTGTGCTATATTTTGCGCATTCCGCAAAATAATTTTGCGCAAAATGTTTTGATCGCAACCTCAAAATTCGGAATACTGCACCTATCGAAAACTCATGCGGTTGCAAAATCGCTTTTTTGAGGTACTGAGAAGTGCAACACGACGAATTTTTCTGGATCTCGCAGATTAACAAGGCAAGCGTTGTCGTTAACTGCGCCGAAGATCTCTTACCCAAAGATATCGCCTGCCGTACGGCACAAGGCATTAACACGGTCGAGCGCGAAGCCGCCGTCGACGCCACCAAGCGCGTCAAGCGCTACATCGCTTACGAACCCATGGTGATTGCCGCTTCGGGTCCCGAAACCACGATCGTGCACGCAGGACGCTCGAGCCAAGACATTCTTTCAACGATGCGCGTTGCCATGACCCGCGAAGACACGCTCAACATTTGCGCAGCGTTTGATAAGGTCATCGCCAAGCTCTTGGAATTGGCGCAGACGCATCGCGACACCATCGTTCCCAACTACACCAACGGTGTGGCCGCTCAGCCCAACAGCTATGCGCATTACCTCTTGGGCTTCATTGCCCCGATGTTGCGCGACCGTGAACGCTTGAGCCAAGCTCTCGTGCGCCACAACGAATGCGCCATGGGCAGCACCGTTTTAAACGGCACCGGTTGGCCTTTGAACCGTCAGGCCATGTCCGACCTCTTGGGTTTTGACCGTCCGCGTCGCAACGCATTTGACTGCACGTGCGAGTCTCCCGTCGATTTCGTTTTGGAAGTCGCAAGCATCGTGGGCTCAATCGGCATTCATGTCGGTAGCATGATCAACGACATCATGGTGCAATACGCCCAGCCACGTCCATGGATTATTTTGCAAGAAGGCGGAGACAATACCTACGTGTCGTCTGCCATGCCGCAAAAGCGCAATCCCGGTTTGATGAACAACTGCCGAGCCGACGCTTCCGAAGTTGTCAACGAAATGACCGCTGTCTTTATGCGCGTGCACAATGTGGTGCCCGGCATGGTTGACGGCAAGAACGAAGCCAAAAATCATCGCGTGGCACAAACGACAATCGCGATGTTGGAACGCTTCCTGAAGGTTTTAAATGCGCTTCGCATCAATCCGGATCGCGCTCTTGAGGAACTCAATAGCGACTGGACGGCATCTCAGGAAATCGCCGATCGTTTGATGAAAGATCACGGGCTGCCTTTCAGAATCGGCCACCACGTTGCTAGCCGCATGGTGAGTTGGGCGCGCGCAAACAACGTTTTGCCCAAAGACTTCCCGTACGAACAGATGCAGCGCATCTATACGGAAGAAATCAAGGAAGAATTCCCCGAAGGTCCCGAGGCGTTGCCGATGACCGAAGCCGAATTCTTGGATGCCTTAGATCCTCGCAAGATCGTTGCCAATCGTCGTACGGCGGGCTCCGCCGCACCTTCAGAGGTCAACGCCATGATCGAAGAATTTACGAAAAAACTCAATCACGAAAAAGCGCAGGCACAAGCGCTCGTAGAAAAGATTGATGCGGCTCTTGCCAAACTCAATTGCCAATTCAGTGCCTATCTCTAAAGTAAGGAGAACAAAAAATGACTTCCTTGTTGCCTTGGATTGCCGTGGTCGTCACGGTTATTGCCGGCTGGGCACTGGTCAAACGCTACCAGACCCACATGGTTTTGTTGTTTGCAGGTCTCGCCATTTTGGTGTGCGTGGCGTTAGCAGGCGGCGACTTTCTGCCCAAGGGCGTAAAACCCTCCGGCTTCTGGCTCTTTGACATCTTTGCCACCCTAAAGACCATTGCCACGAAGCAAAGTTCGGGCATCGGTTTCTTGATTATGACCGCGGGCGGCTTTGCCGCTTACATGGATCGCATCGGTGCTGCAAAGGCATTGGTTGACGTGGCCGTTAAGCCCTTGTCTGCATTGAAAGCCCCCTACATCGTTTTGATGGGCGGCTACATTGTCGGTCAGTTGCTCGTGATTGTGATTCCGTCAGCTGCGGGTTTGGCCATGTTGCTCTTGGTGGCTTTGTTCCCGATTTTGAAGGCCGTGGGTGTGTCGGCAGCCGCTGCCGCAGCTGTGATCGGTACTTCTGCCGGTATGACCTTTGCACCGACGGCAGGCACTGCCAGCTTGGCTGCCAAGGTTGCGGGGCTTGATCCCATCATCTACTTGGTTCAGTATCAGCTTCCGTTGGCAATTCCGACCTTGATCGTGGCCGCTGTTGCCCACTACTTCGTGCAGCGCTACTACGACAAGAAGGGTGACGACATCTATGCCGATGCGACCGAAGTCAAAAAGACCGACGTTCCCGAAGTGCCGAAGTGGTACGCCATCTTCCCGGTTCTTCCCATCGCCTTGTTGATTATCTTCTCCAAGCTCGTGGTCAGCTCCGTCAAACTCGACACGATTGCTGCCCTCTTTATGGTTTGGGTGGGTGTCGTCATCATCGAAATCATTCGTTGCCGCGACATCAAAAAGATCTTTAAAGACGCCATGGCCATGTTCCAGAGCATGGGCAAGATGTTTGCTGGTATCGTGGCCTTGATCATCTGCGCCGAATTCTTCGGTACGGGTCTGAAGACGTCCGGTTTGATCGACGCTTTGATCAACTCCGCTCAGGGCGTGGGTGCCGGTATGGGTACGATGACCGTGATTCTGACCGGTATCGTGTCTGCCGTGACGTTCCTGACGGGTTCCGGCGTCGGTGCTTACTCTTCCTTTGCCACCTTGGCTCCCGATGTGGCAGCCGGCTTGGGCGGCTCCGTTGAAGCCTTGGTCACCCCGATGCAGTTTGCTTCCGGTATGTTGCGTGCCATGAGCCCGGTGGCCGGTGTCATCATCGCCGTGGCCGGTGCCGCAGGTATCTCTCCGGTGGCCATTGTTCGCCGTACTTGGATTCCGATGGCTTTGGGTATGATCACCACGTTGGTGTTCAATATGATCCTCTTCGGCTAAGACAGAGCTCGACTGAATATACAGTCCTCGATCCCCTTTCGTCACGAGGTTGGCGGAAGGGGATTTTGTCATTCGACAAACTCAGAAAAAGCTGCAAAGTAAAATGGAAATTTTTGAGCAAGACACTGCATTTCGTGCGAAAATACGCATCCAAATATGATGGGTGAGTTTGCGCTCACTCTTTTTGATTTTTTGATCCAACTATTTTCTTACTTAGAGCATCATGAGCGAATCCAACACCAACGAATTAGCCAAGAGCTTTGAGCCGGCAGACATTGAAGCGCGCTGGTATCCGATCTGGGAAGAACGCGGCTATTTTGACGCAGGTCTTGACCCGAAAAAGCCGAGCTTTTCGATTCAATTGCCGCCCCCCAACATCACCGGCATCCTTCACATGGGGCACGCCTTTAACCAGACGGTGATGGATTCTCTGACCCGCTACTATCGTATGGCAGGCTACAACACGATGTGGTTGCCCGGCACCGATCATGCCGGTATCGCAACCCAAATCGTGGTGGAACGTCAGTTGCAAAAAGAAGGCATTGATAAGCGCGACATCGGCCGCGAAGCCTTCATTGAAAAGATTTGGGAATGGCAGAAGTTCTCGGGCGGCACGATTTTGAACCAAATGCGCCGCTTGGGCGACAGCCTCGATTGGAAGCGTTTGTATTTCACCATGAACGACAAGCTCTCTGTCGTCGTTCGCGAAACTTTCGTTCAGCTCTATGAACAGGGCCTCATTTACCGCGGTTTGCGTTTGGTGAACTGGGATCCCAAGCTTCAGAGTGCAGTGTCCGACTTGGAAGTCGAAAGCCAGGAAGACGACGGTCACATCTGGGAAATCCGTTACCCGGCAGCCGACGGCAGCGAAGGCGTGGTTGTGGCAACGACGCGTCCCGAAACGCTTTTCGGCGACCAGGCCGTGGCCGTGCATCCGGAAGACGAACGCTACAAGCACTTGGTAGGCAAGATGCTCAAATTGCCGCTTACCGATCGCGAAATCCCCGTGATTACCGACGAATACGTCGATCGCGAATTCGGTTCGGGTTGCGTGAAGATTACGCCTGCACACGACTTCAACGACTTTGAAGTCGGCAAGCGCCACAATCTTGAGATGATGAACGTTCTCACCAAGACCGCTCAGATGAACGAAAACTGCCCCGAAAAGTATCGCGGCATGGATCGTTACGAATGCCGCAAGGTGTGCGTCGAAGATTTGCAGGCTCAGGGTCTTTTGGTTTCCATTAAGCCCCACAAGCACATGGTGCCGCGCGTCACCCGCACGGGTGAAATTGTGGAGCCCATGTTGTCCGAACAGTGGTACATGGCGATGTCCAAACCCGCTCCCGAAGGCAGCCGTTACCCCGGCAAGTCCATTGCCGAAGTCGGTTTGGAAGCCGTGACGTCTGGCGAAGTCAACATCTTCCCGAAGGAATGGCAGGGCGTTTATCGTCAGTGGTTGGAAAACATTCAGGACTGGTGTATCAGCCGTCAGTTGTGGTGGGGTCACCAGATTCCGGCATGGTATGACGAAGCCGGTAACGTCTACGTTGCCCGTAGCGAAAAAGAAGCCCAGGCCAAGGCCGGCGCCGGTGTGAAGTTAACCCGCGACGAAGACGTTTTGGATACGTGGTTTAGTTCTGCCATGGTGCCCTTCTCCACGATCGGCTGGCCGGCTCCCGAAGGCGACGAAAAGACCGCTTACGACCTTTATTTGCCGTCAAGCGTTTTGGTCACGGGTTACGACATCATCTTCTTCTGGGTGGCTCGCATGGTCATGATGACCAAGCACTTCACGGGCCGTGCTCCGTTTAAGAACGTCTACATCCATGGCCTGGTGCGTGACGCCGAAGGCAAGAAGATGAGTAAGAGCGAAGGCAATACGCTCGATCCGTTGGATATCATCGGCGGTTGCGATCTTGAAACATTGGTTCAGAAGAACACCCGCGGTTTGCGTCAGCCCGAAAAAGCGCCGATCGTTGAAAAGAAGACCCGCAAAAACTACCCGGACGGCATTGCCGCTCACGGTGCGGACGCCCTTCGCTTCACGATGGCCGCCTACGCCACCTTGGGTCGCAATGTAAACTTCGACATCAAGCGCTGCGCCGGCTATCGCAACTTCTGCAACAAGCTTTGGAACGCCACGCGCTTTGCCTTGATGAACATCGACGGCAAGGACTGCGGCTTGGGCGAAAATGCCGGCAAGCCCATGAAGTTCTCGATCGTCGACAAGTGGATTTTGGGCGAATTCAACCGCACCGTTGCCACGGTTCGCCAAGGCTTTGCCGAATACCGCTTGGATACGGTTGCCAATGCCATTTATAGCTTCGTTTGGAACGAATTCTGCGACTGGTACTTGGAATTAGCGAAGGTACAGATCAATAGCGGTGACGAAGAATCCGCTCGCGCTACGCGCCACACGTTGGCAACCGTTTTGGAAGCCACGTTGCGCTTGGCTCACCCGATCATTCCGTTTGTGACCGAAGAACTCTGGCAGAAGGTGTCGGTGTGCGCCGCAACGCGCAAGGCCGATGAAGAAACGAGCATCATGATTGCGCCCTACCCCGAAGCCGACGAATCGATGATGGACGCGACGGCCGACGCTCAGACCGCTTTGATTAAGCAGATGATCGACGCCGTGCGTAACCTGCGCGGTGAAATGCAGTTGCCGCCCTCTACCCGCGTGCCGCTCGTCATTGAAGGCGACGCCGCAACAGTGGAAACGGTCAAGGCCTACATCGCCTTCTTGGCACGTCTGTCCGAAGTCTCGCATGTCGAAAGCATCGACGCTGTTAACGAAGGTGCCATTGCACCGGTGGCCATCGTGGGCGACTTCAAATTGATGCTCAAGATCGAAATCGACGTTGCCGCCGAACGCGAACGTTTGACGAAGGAAGTTAAGCGCTTGGAAGGCGAAATCGCCAAGTGTAACGGCAAGCTCAACAACAAGAGCTTTGTCGAACGCGCTCCTGCCGCCGTGGTGGAACAGGAAAAGGTGCGTTTGGCAGACTTTACCGATACGCTCACCAAGGTGAGCGCTCAGTTGGCAAAATTACCCAAGGACTAATGCATTGACAACCTAATCTCTTTGAGAGGAGTCCGATTTCGGGCTCCTCTTTTTTGTACTCATTTTTGCTTGTACCACGAAAGCAACAAATCTTCGCACATTCTCATCACAATGCATCCCAATACCTACGAAAGTACTAGACTTTCACCCCAAAACGATGGGGCTTGATTAGGCGATCAAACCTCCACCTGAGATCATATTTTTGTTTTTGTAGGACATTGCAAATGCAAGCCAAACTCAGCATCGTTGCGTCGTGTGTCGCAACGCTTTTCTCCGGTCTGACATTAGCTGATACCGTCACTAGTCCACTTACCCAAGATACGACACTTATATACAGCGGTGATTCCAACTTTGCCCTTGAAGGATCTTCTTCCTATCAGGAACTAAATGGTGCCAATCATAGTTTGACTATTTCCGGCAACTGGCAAACCGCCATAGCTGCTCGCAATGGGATAAGTTTCACACTTTCGGACTTATCTTCTTTGAACGTTAATATTGGTTCGTCCGACAATCAAACAGGTGGTGTCAACGCTCTGTATGCTGAGTCAGGAAGTACACTTTCGATCTACGCCAACTCAGTCAACATTACAACAGTCGGAGCCAGCGCAAGTGGTCAAGATGCCATTTCCTTACACGCAATGGCCGGATCAATTATTGTCGATACAAAGGACCAGGGCGACATCGATATTGAAAACACATTGAATGGCAACGCCATCATGAGTCAAGGAAATAACACCAGTGACTCACTTGTCAAGCTTAACGCTGGGGACAATCACGATATTGAAGTTACTGCTCAAAAGGGAACGGCCATAACAGTGGGAACCATTATGGGTACCCAAAATAGTGTCAAATCCGAGCTTGAACTTTCGGCACGAAACATCACTATTGAGGCCGTCGAAACAACTGCCATAAATGTCTATGACACCGAATGGCAAACGACTGATGTTTACCACCCAGGCATATCGAGCATAAAAATCAATGCTTCCAACCACATTTCCATTCATGGCGGTCAATCCGGCATTTGGCAGCAAAGAAAGTTTTCCTTATCCGGCAGTGAATCAAACATTTCAATTACTGCACCTTCCGTTGATATTTCAGGTGGGTGGGGAGCAATCATTCTTTACCAGACAACTGAAGCCGTAAAATCCAGCGTCGACATTAAAGCTGACCATGCCAATTTATCCTGTACCGCCGATGTCACGTGGGGCACACTCTACTCAGCAGAAGGAACCTCTCTGTCATTTAGCCCTCTTAACAATGAACGCACGTCCCTTTCCGTGTCTGCCTCTGCCGGCAATGCAATAGTTGCAAATGGCACCGTATCCACAACAAATGCTGACATTGACATCACAAAAGGTAATGTCACCGGTACCGGGAACCTTGCCCTCACGAATTCCGACATGGAGCTCAGTGCACTAAGTACGATGGATATCGGTACTTTAACCGCTGACAATGCTTCCATTACAGTGAACGCCGTCGGTGAAGACACAATCAAAATCGGAACTCTCACCAAGGTCGACACGGCAAGCAAAGGCCTTGAACTAAAGGCCAGCAGCACCCTTAACGACCAATACGCAGGCCGTGCAGATGAATTGGTGAAAGCTTTACGAACGAGTGCAAGTGACAATGTTTCCGAACAACTCGCTTACGGTGCCGACGAAGGCTTAATTAGCGGTGCCATTTCGCAAGACGCCGACGGCAAGACAGTCTACAGCGAAAATACGATGACTTCGTCCTACGAAGCGTTCAACAATTTCGGCTTTGTGCAATGGCGCAATCAGAACAATCACATTTCTCAGCGTTTGGGTGACGTCAGAAACAGCCGCGGCGCCATCGGTGCTTGGGCACGCGTCTACGGCTCCGAAACGAGTGTGACCGATACGGTCGCCACCGACATTCGCAGCACAACCATTCAGGTCGGTCTCGATACAGCTCTCAACGATACCTGGATCGTGGGCGGCGCATTGAGCTACACCGACTCTCGAGCCGAATTCGATTTGGGTCAGGGCGACAGCGACGGCTATAGTGCAGCGGTGTATGCCAGCGGCTTTTTCGATTGCGGCGGCTTTGTCGATTTGATCGGGCGTATCGGTCGCTTGTCTACCGACATGACGGTTTTGGGTAAAACCGCCGGCAACGCTTTCTCGGCGAGCTACGATAACACCACTTTCGGTTTGAGTGCCGAAGTCGGTTACCGCCTGCCCTTGTCTCAGACCTTCTATGCCGAACCTCAGTTTGAATTGTCCTACGGTTACGTCTTTGGCGACGACTTCTCGACCTCTCAAGGCGTCAAGGTCGAACAAGACGATTACCAATCGTTGGTAGCTCGTTTGGGAGCTCAACTCGGTGCCAAGTTTGCCGAGAATCGCGGCACGGTCTATCTGCATGCCTCTGTGAACCACGACTTCTTGGGCGATGCCGACTCCAGTTACCGTGTCGGTACGGGCAGTACCGTCAAGGCCGAATCCGACTTGGGCGGCACTTGGATTTCGTATGGGGTAGGTTTCCAATTCAATACCACGGCAAATCTCAACCTCTACGGTTCGTTGGAGCGCGCTAACGGCAACGACTACCAAGACGACTATCGCTACTCTGTCGGCTTGCGCTATGTCTGGTAAAGAAATAAGAAAACTTCCTTTCCGGTCTTAATCGACGTTTGACCCCAATACCCGGTGCGGCGTTGGGGTCTTTTTACACTTTGTCACTTCGTCTCTCTTTTCCCACACACTCGTCGGTGTTATACTCGCCGATATTTAGTTCGGATTCCGAACTAATTGCTTCACATATCTCAGAGAAACCATCGTGACACAGCAACCTATCGCGACATTGTTATTTGAACTCGGTCTACGATTTTTTTCGTTGGCCGCCACATCAAGCGAACAAAAGTCGGAAATTTCCGGCGGTCGCATTTCCTTTTCCAAAGGACGCATCATGGCATCCGTGATCGAGGCCTTTGAAACGACCAAGGGCGGCTTGAGACTCAAAGATCTGCAAGCCGTCACGGGCTTGAGCAAATCGACGCTCTCGGAAACGATTGACGAACTTGTCAAAAACGAGTTTTTGATTCGTCAACCGAGCCGAACCGATCGCCGAGCAGTAGAAATCCTGCCGACGAAAAAAGGAATTCGCTCCATGAAAGTGACCTCTCAAAAGTTAGACGACCTTTGGGAGGAATCCACGGCCGACATCCCCGAGAGCGATCGAGCCGTCTTTCACAATGTTTTGATGCAAGTTTCTCAGACACTGAAATCTCAATAACCGGTTTTTCCGCTTTTGTACGAGTTTTGAAATGCTTTCCAACTCCAATCTTTACCGCAGCACGCTGTCTCAACTTCTGGCATGCGTTTTCATTACAACGATTGCCACTTGCCCTGCTTTTGCCCAAGCGCCGGCACCGACTCAAGCCGCACCTCTTGTGGGTGTTGCCACTGTCTCCGGAATTTCTCAAATGCCCACAAAGCGCTATCCGGGTAAAATCGTGGCGATTCACGCCTTAGACATCACGTCACGCATATCCGGCGAAATCATTGCCAGAGAATTTACCGAAGGCAGTCAAGTCAAAGCGGGCGACGTTCTCTATCGCCTCGATCCGGTGCGCTACCAAGCCGCTTTGAATAGCGCCAAAGCCGCGCTGATCGAAGCCGAGGCTTCACAAAAGTGGGCGCAAACGACATTGACCCGTAGCCAAGCGTTGGTCAAAAACAAAGCCGTAAGCCAAGAAGTGTTGGACGAGGCGCTGCGAGAAAGCCAAACGGCCAAGGCAGCCGTTTTGAAAGCGCAGGTCGACGTCACATTGGCGCAAGACGACCTGAACCACACAAAGATTACGGCGCCGGTCGCAGGCAAAGTGGGCGTATCGGCCTACTCGGTCGGCAGCTGGATTGCGGCGTCCGGAGAAAAGCTCACCACGCTTGTTTCCACCGACCCGATTCGCGTGCGTTTTGCCATGAGTATGAAGGACATCGTTTCGACATTCGGTTCGGTCGACGCACTTCTGACAAACGCAACCGTGACGGTTGAAAAAGCCGACGGCTCCGTCACCAAACAAGCGGGCAAAATCACCTTTGCCGACAATGCGGCCGGCAACAATACCGACACCTTGGATCTGTATGCCGAACTTCCCAACCCCAAAGGAGAGTTTGTGATCCAAAGCACGGTTGCCGTGCATTTGCAGGCACAATCGGCTCAAAAAGCGCTCTCGATAACGCCCTCAGCCGTTTTGTACGACGACCAAGGTTCCTACGTTTGGGTCTTGGATCAAAACAACAAAGCGTCCAAACGACGTGTTGAGCTCGGAGCTGCCTCAGCCGACGTACAGATTGTGACCTCGGGTCTTGCCGCGGGTGAAACGGTGGTTGCCGACGGCACGCATAAGGTGAGCGATGGTCTCACGGTGCGCACTGTCCAAATCGAAAAATAAAGGTCGAGGAAAATCATGTTTTCGAAATTCTTTATTTTCCGCCCGCGCTTTGCCGCCGTTGTCAACATCATCATTACGTTGGCGGGCGTCATAGGGCTCATGAACCTTCCCGTGGAAGAGTATCCCAACATTGCGCCGCCCTCGTTATATGTCTCGGCCACCTATTCGGGTGCAAGCGCCGACGTCGTGCAGCAAACGGTCGGCATGCCCTTGGAAGACGAAATCAACGGTGTGGAAAATCTCCTTTACTTTTCTTCCACAACCACCAACGACGGCAGATACTCGTGTTCCGTGACCTTTAAAACGGGCACCGACACCGACATCGCTTTGGTGAACCTGCAAAATGCCGTTAAGCGCGCAGAGGCGCAATTGCCGTCTGAAGTCACGCGCACCGGCATTCGTGTGGAAAAACGCGGCGACGACAACTTGGGCATGATCGCCTTTACAACCGACGGCTCGAAAATGAACACGTCGGAATTGGTCAACTACGTCAACAACACGCTTAAAGACGCTCTGGCGCGTGTCGACGGCGTGAGCTCCGTTGAGTTGATGTCCAACCAAGCTTGGGCCATGCGTATTTGGCTCGATCCCGTGCGTTTGGCCGGCCTCGGGCTTTCCGCCGAAGACGTACGCAGTGCCGTTGAAAGTCAAAACTTGTCGGGCGCAGCGGGTTCTGTCGGTAACGAAGGCGCCAATAGCTACGTTTACTACAAACTCAATGTTTCCGGACGTCTAAAGACCGCCGAGGAATTCCAAAACATCATTGTGAGAAGCGATCCGGCCACCGGTCGCCAAGTGCTTCTTAAAGACGTTGCCACGGTTGAGCTCGGTGCCGAATCCTATAGCGGTAAGGTGTTGCATAACGGCCAAGAAGCCGTAGGCGTGGGTTTGTATCGTGCTCCCGAAGCCAATGCCGTTGCCACGATGAATCGCGTCAAGGCAGAACTTGAAAATAGAAAAGCCTCGTTACCCGAAGGCGTGAGCTACGTCTTTGGGTACGATCCGACAGAATTTATCCTCGTTTCCATGGAAGAAATGGTCACGACGCTCATTTCCGCTTTGATTCTGGTGATCGTCGTGACGTGGGCTTTCTTGGGCAGTTGGCGCGCCACCCTGATTCCGGCTTTGGCGATTCCCACGGCATTGTTGGGAACCTTTTCGGTGCTTTGGGCATTGGGCTTTAGCATCAATACGCTTACGATGTTCGGGCTCATTCTTGTGATCGGCTCGTTGGTAGATGATGCCATCGTGGTGGTGGAAAACACGCAGCGCATTATCGACACCGAAGGCTTGAATGCCAAAGATGCAGCGATTAAAAGCATGAAAGAAATCACGGGCGCCGTCATTGCCACGACGCTGGTGACCATTGCCTGCTACGCACCGTTACTCTTTTATTCCGGCATGGTGGGCGAAATCTATCGCCAGTTTGCCGTAAGCATGTGTATTTCCCTGTCGCTCTCGACCGTTGTGGCGTTGACGCTCTCTCCGGCTCTTTCGGCATTGGTGTTGCATCCTACGGCACAAGATAAGGGCAACCGCTTCCTGATGCTCGCGGAAAAAACGCTCAATACACTCAGAAATTATTACCAGAAGTGCGTCACGTTCGTGATGCGTCGCACGGCTTTAAGCGCCTTGGTATTTGTGGGCGTTATCGCCTCCGTCTGGGGCTTATATCAGTCGCTTCCGGGCTCGTTTTTACCCGGTGAAGACAAGGGTGTCATCATGGTCAATATGGAATTGGCCAGCGGTGCCGCGCAAAAGCGAACCGAAAAAGCGATGTCGGAAATGCGAGAAAAAATCGCCGCCATATCCGGGGTTGATGCCACAATGTCGATTTCCGGCATGAGCATGATGAGCGGAAGCGGCGAAAATGTCGCGATGTGTATTGCCGATCTGAAAACTTGGGATCAACGTCAAACACCCGAATTGGCGATCGGCTCAATCATGACGCAAATCCGTACACAGACTTCGGATATTGC
>CALKKK010000155.1 GCA_937995395.1 uncultured Sutterella sp.
CTTCCATATGCGTGGCAAAATAAGCCAAAGCCACACCGGCGAAAAAGCCGCCCAAAAGATTGGCAACCAGAGTGCCGGCGGGCAATAGCGCGAGTTTGCTGTTTAACCCGTAACTCAAGGCCCAACGCAAAACGGCGCCGATCGCAGCGCCGCTTGCGACAGCCGAAAGCATAACCGGCAAACTACCGTCGCGTGTCATTGCCGTTCCCAGCGAGCCTTGGCCACGTCGTCACTTTCTCGGGCATCGACCCACTGAGCGCCCGCGGGACGCGTTTCCTTTTTCCAAAACGGCGCCTCGGTTTTGAGCCAATCCATGATGAATTCGCTCGCTTCAAAAGCTTCGCGACGGTGTTCGGATGTCACAATCGTTAAGACGATCTGTTCGCCCACGGCCAATTTGCCCACGCGATGAATCACCACCACGTCTTCGATCGACCACCGTGCTCGGGCTTTTTCCACAATTTCACCCAAGCTTTTTTCGGTCATGCCCGGATAGTGTTCGAGCTCCATTTCCGTGACGTCGCCGTCAGAACGAACGATTCCGGAAAAGGTCACGGCAGCACCGGCTTTGCGCTCCGGACGCTCCAGATTTTTCAATTCTTCAGACACGCAAAAGTCGTCGTGTCCCACACGAATTTTCGTGATCGGTGCCATCGGTTTCTAGCCTCCGGTCACGGGCGGAAAAAACGCCACTTCGTCGTTGTCGGCAATGGCAGCCGAGTCCTTCACCATCGTGGCGTTGACAGCCGCGCGAATGCGTTTGACGTTTTCAAAAGCGGCTTTGTGCGCTTCGTCCTTGGCAGACAAATAGGCTCGAAGATCGGCTACCGTTGCCGCACTTTCAGTCAGTTCGACAACTTCTTCGCTCACTCCCACCGCTTCGCGCAAAAGCGCAAAATACTTCACCGTGATTTTCACTCGAACAACTCCCCGAACGGATAGTAAGTCACAATATCGCCCTTGGCGACTAAGCCGCCCGCAGGAATATCCACCAAGCCGTCAGCCCAAGCGCAACTTGTGAGCACCTGAGAGTTTTGTGTGTGATAAATGTCCAAACCGCCCGCTTCATTGCGTCTGACGCGCACAAACTCTTCGCGCGCGCAAGGCTTGGTACGCTCAAAATCGGCTCTGACCTGCAAAGGCTTGGCAATAACATCCTTGCGACCTTGGCAGCGCAACAGATAGGGACGCGCCAACATCAAAAAGGTCACAAAGCTTGAAACGGGATTTCCCGGCAAACCGATAAAGGGAACGCCGGCCACTTCGCCCAAAGCCACGGGCTTGCCGGGCTTAAGCGCCACGCGCCACATGTCGATTTTGCCCAAGCTTTCCACTGCGGGCTTGATGTGGTCTTCTTCGCCCACGCTCATGCCGCCCGAAGTGATGATCACATCGGCCGTTTTGGAAGCGCGCTCCAGGGCCTCTTTGGTGGCTTCAAGCGTATCGGGGACAGTACCCAAGTCATAAACTTCGCAGTCGATGCGGCGCAACAATGCGCGCAACATAAAGCGATTGGAGTTATAAATGCCGCCTTCGGGCAAGGGTTCGCCGGGCGCAACGAGTTCGCTGCCCGAGAAAAAGACCGCCACGCGCAGGTGGTTGTAGACGGTCACGTAACCCACGCCGACGCTCGCAATCAAACCGAGCACGGCGGGCTTGAGAACGTCGCCTGCTTTTGCCACGGTAGAACCTTGGGCGATGTCGGAAGACTTTCTGCGCACCCACTGACCGATAGGCGCCGGCGCCTTAAAAGTCACGGTGCCGTTGTCGTTGACCATCACGTCTTCTTGGGCCACCACCGCATCACACCCTTCGGGCGTAGGTGCCCCGGTAAAAATGCGCGCCGTCGTGACGGGCACGAGCGGTGTGCCGACCGAGCCCGCCGGAATGCGTTGACTCACAGGCAACGTCACGGGATTAGATTCGGAAGCTTGGGCCAAGTCGGCGCTTCTGACGGCGTAGCCGTCCATTTGCGAGTTATCCCACAAGGGCACGTCGATTTGGCTGACGACGTCTTGAGCCAAAACACGACCTTCGGCATAAAGCGTGGGGACGGTTTCGGTACGCGTCATCGTCTTGGCGTCGCCAAGAAATAGTTCTAATGCTTGGTTATAGGTGATCACTGTCGGCCTTTAGAGTCACAACAAAATTGGCAACCGCTCCGGGACTGTTGAGATCGAGTTTGGCGATCCCTTCCGGAACAACTAAATTTTCATCGTCCGTGGCAACCGCAACGACGCCCGGCGACAAGAGCAATTCGTCTTCGCTGATGCCCTTGCGATGTACAAGAATGCGGGCAATGCCCTCTTCGCTCTTGTAGCCTTCGACCAAAATGATGTCCACAGGCTGCATGCGAGAGACGATTTCGGAAAGCTTCACTTCTTCGGTGCACTCTTTCATCAGTGCCCAGCGCTTATCGCACACCAAAGCGACTTCGTTGGCACCTGCCGTACGATAGCGCCAGCTGTCTTTGCCCGGCGTATCCAAATCGAGCCCGTGGTGCGAGCTTTTGATCGCAGAAACGCTACGACCGCGGCTCACGAGTCGCGCCAATACTTTTTCCACCAATGTGGTTTTACCCACGCCGGAGTGACCGATAAATCCGACGACAAACATATTTTTTCTCCCCTTATTGTTATGGACAGGGTTTTGAGAGATTTTTCGTTTCTCGATTTTAGCGAAAGCCTTGGAATTGAGGTTGCAAATCGAGGACTCGAAATGAAAGAAAATGCAAGATTGTGGCCTTCACTCGCTTTATAATGAATGATCTTTGTGATTTTTACGGGCTTTGCTTTTTTTTCTTATGACCTACTCTCGTCGTACGCTTCTTGCAGTTGCATTGGCTTGTCCTGTTGCCGTCAGTTTGACCGGGTGCGGTTTTCGCATGCGCGGTCAATTTTCGTTGCCGTTCTCGACCCTGTATTTGGATATGGAACGCAACACCCCGTTTGAAGCCCGTGTAAAACGCCTGCTCACGGCCGGCAGCGACGTCACCCTGGTGAATTCTCCCAAACAAGCTCAAGCCGTCTTGCGCGTGATTTCCAAGAAGCTCGATCGCAATGCCATTACGTACAATGCCGACGGCAACGTGCGCGAATACGAACTCAAGCTCACGGTGCAATTCAGACTCACCACGCCCGAAGGCGCCGAATATCTGCCCGACTCGGCATTGACCACCGTGCGCGACATCTACTACAACGAAGACGATTATTTGAGCCGCGGCAATGAAGAAGCCATTCTAATCAAAGACATGGAAAGCGATATCGCCAGCATGATGATTCGTCGCATTGAAAAGGCCAAGACCCCGGAAGCCGTCCCGGCAACCGAGTCGAGCACGGGTTTGATCCCTGAGCGCCGTTACTGATTGAGACGGACCCATCGATGGCCATTCGTTTTCAAGACCTGGAACGCCACATTCGCGAGCAACCCCAACCTTTGTGGGTCATTACCGGGGAAGAGCCTCTGTTGATGCTGGAGGCCGCAGACCTTTTGCGTCAAAAAGCGCGTGCAGCCGGCTACACCGAGCGCACCGTTTTAAACGCGTCTGCCGTTTGGAACTGGTCCGAGCTTTTCGAATCCTGCCAAGCCATGAGTTTGTTCGGCGACAAGAAAATCGTCGAACTGCGTCTGGCTTCGGCCAAACCCGGCACCAAGGGCGGACAGGCTTTAACCGATGTGGCACAAATGCCTTTGGACGGCGTGATGCTCATCATCACGATTCCGTACGACTATTCGGTTAAAAAACTCGCTTGGTGGAAGGCTTTGACCGCTGCGGCCGAAGTCGTCGAATGTCAGGCATTGACGGCGCGCGAATTGCCCTCGTTTTTTAAAGAACGCTTGGCCAAAAACAAACAAACGGCCGAACCCGACGCAATTCGTATTTTGTGCGAGCGCTGCGAAGGCAATCTTTTGGCCGCAAGCCAAGAAATTTTAAAGCTCGCCTACCGTCACCCCGAAGGCGCCGTGATTACCGCCTCCGACGTGGAACAGACGGTAAGCGACGTTTCGCGTTTCGATACCGACAATTTATTGGAAGCCATTGCAGCGGCCGACGCCGCCAAAGCGGTACGAATCGTCGAAAACCTGCGCGCCAAAGCCGAGCCCATTCCGTCACTGATGTGGCTTTTGACCGATGAAATTCGCACGATGCTCAAAGTGCGAGGATTGATGGACAAAGGCATGCGCAAAGAAGATGCGATTCAGAAAACCAATATTTGGCCGGCCGCCAAAAAGTTTCGCGTCAATAAAGCATTGACTCGCCATTCGACCAAGAAACTCGCTAACGCCATGTTGCTTGCCGCCGATATCGATCGCATTTCCAAAGGTCTTTTTGTGGCCGATCGCGACAGCGATCCGTGGCTTGAAATTTTAAGTTTGGTGGCCTTCTTGGCCCGCTAACTTTGTAAGGAACGCTTTTCATGACCGATTCTTCCGTCCACGCTCTGATGCAAGAGGCAGGCACCAAGGCGCGTGCCGCCGCTCGCGTGTTGGCTAAGACCTCGAGCACCGTCAAAAACTTGGCGCTTGCTGCCATTGCGCAAGGTTTGATCGAACGCCAACCCGAAATTCTCGCCGCCAACGCCAAAGACGTAGCTTTGGCCAAAGAAAAATGCTTGGCACCTGCTTTTGTCGATCGCCTGACGGTCACGCCCAAGATTTTGGCCGCTATGGCTCAAGGCGCACGCGACATTGCTGCGTTACCCGATCCTATCGGCGAAATCACGGAAGTACGCGTGCGTCCCAACGGCATGAAAATCGGCCGTATGCGCTCTCCTTTGGGCGTTTTGGGCATGATCTACGAAGCTCGCCCCAATGTGACGATTGACGCTGCTGCGCTAGCCATCAAATCGGGCAACGCCGCGATTTTGCGCGGAGGGTCCGAGGCCTTTGAAACCAATCGCATCTTGGGCGAAATCGTCACGCAGTCTTTGGCCAAGGCAGGAATCGATGCCCATGCGATTCAGATGGCGCCCACGGCCGATCGCGACTTTGTCGGAGCCATGATTCGTGCCAAGGGTTTGATCGACGTGATCATTCCGCGCGGCGGCAAAAGCCTGATTGCGCGCTTGGAAAACGAATCTCAAATCCCGATGATTCATCATTTGGACGGCATCTGCCACACCTATGTCGATGAGGATGCCGATTTGGATATGGCCGTCAGCGTCACCGACAACGCCAAGACGCAGCGCTTTTCGCCTTGCAACGCCATGGAAAATCTTTTGGTGCACAAGGACATTGCCGTGGCATTTTTGCCGCGCATTGCCGCAATCTATGCCGCCAAAGACGTCGAAATGCGCTGCGACGAACGCGCCTTGACGCTTTTGACCGCAGCAGGTTTCAATGTGACGCTGGCAACAGAAGACGACTGGGACACCGAATACAATGCGCCCGTGATTGCCATTGCCGTCGTGGACGACATCGACGCTGCGCTTGACTTTATTGCGCTTCACAGCTCGGGGCACACCGACGCCATCATCACCAACGATATTGCCAAGGCCGATCGCTTTATGCGCGAAGTCGACTCGGGTAGCGTCATGGTCAACTGCTCGACGCGCTTGGCCGATGGGTTTGAGTACGGTTTAGGCGCAGAAATCGGCATCAGCACCGGAAAACTTCACGCACGCGGTCCCGTGGGTCTTGAAGGCTTAACCAATTTAAAATACGTCGTATTCGGAAGCGGTCAACTTCGTCAATAACGCACCCCTGACACAAAAACAACTATGAGCAAACCTACAACTTTTTACGCGATTTGCCCCTTGGGGCTCGAAGCCCTTTTGGCCGACGAACTCAAAGAGTGCGGCGCCAAGGAACTCAAAGCCGACAAGGGCGGCATTTACTTTCAGGGCTCGATGGCTTGCGCCATGCGCGCATGTCTCACGTCTCGCATCGCCAGCCGCATTCTGATGCGTTTGGGCGTTTCGGACTATTACGACGAGGAAGACATCTATAACTTTGCCTGCCGCACCAAGTGGGAAGAGTATTTCGGGCCTTCTCAGTCCATTCGTGTGGATGTGAACGCCCGCCGCTCTCCGTTGCGAAGCCTTGACTTCACGCTTTTGCGCATCAAGGACGGTATTTGCGATCGCTTCATGCACTTTATGAATGTGAGGCCGGACGTGGATCGCGCCAATCCGGACATTCGCGTGTTTGCCTTTGTCAACGATCGTTACTGCACGTTTTATCTCGATCTGTGCGGCGAAGCACTCTTTAAGCGCGGTTGGAGAAAGGATAAGGGCGAAGCACCTTTGAAGGAAAACTTGGCCGCCGGCCTTTTGAAGCTTTCCGGCTGGACGCCCGACAAACCCTTGGTCGATCCCTTCTGCGGCTCGGGCACCATTGCCATTGAAGCCGCACAGATGGCTTGCGGTATGGCAGCCGGTTTAAATCGCAAGTTCCTTTTTGAAAACTTCGCAGACTTCGATCGCGAACTCTGGCAAGAAATCAAAGACGATGCCCGTGCGCAGATCAATCGCCATGCCGAAATTCGCATTGCCGCCAGCGACATCAGCTCCATCGTCGTGCAAAAGGCCGTGGACAATGCGCGTGCTGCCGGGCTCGGCGCCTTGATCGACGACGGTCGCCTGACGTTTGCTCAGTGCGACGCCCGTCAAGTGCAACCCATTGCCTCCGAAGGCTTGGTGATTGCCAATCCGCCCTACGGCGAGCAGTCCAACCCTAAGAGCGCTTCGGTTGCCTCCATGATGAAGAATGTCTCGGACAATCTCAAAAACAACTTTGCCGGTTGGACGGCATGGCTTTTGACGAGCGATCGTCTTTTGCCGCGCCAGATGCGCTTGAGCGAAAGCCGTAAGATTCCGCTCTTTAACGGGCCGTTGGAATGCCGCTTCTTCAAGTTTGATTTGGTTAAGGGCAGTTTCCGTAAAAACGAAACCGAGCAGACCAAGGCCGAATAAGTCTCGGAATTACTCATCAAAAACGCCGCGAATTGTCGCGGCGTTTTTCGTTAAAGGAATTACTCTTCCTTCGGTCGAACCATACGAATTTCAACTCTGCGATCGGGCTGCAGGCAATCAATGGCTTCTTGATTCCATAGGCCTTTGCACTTATCTCCCGTGACCGGACGGTATTCCCCCTCGGCACGACGGATCACAAAGAGCGACATATCGACGCCTTCGCTTTCAAGTTGCTTGACCACAGTATTGAGGCGTCGTTCGGACAACCTGTCGTTATATTCGAAACTTCCTATCTTATCAGTGTGAGCGGTAATCGAGAAACGAATTCGCATCTGATCAATGATGTGACGTTGATCCTGCAAAACTTGTGCAACACGGTGAATTTCTTCGACCCCCTCCGGTTTCAAAACATGTTTATCAAAGGCAAAGAGCGTATCGGCCGACAAAGTAAAGTCAAAGCACGGCATATAGAAGACGCGACCCACGAACTCGGTAGCCGCTACATCGTCGAGTAACAGTTGTACGGCATCAGCCGTGACAAGTCCAGGAATTACTCTGACCAAACGCTTGACTTCCTCTCGTGTTTCTTCGTCGTCCGTAAAGGTAACCAAGACAGGTTTAGCCAACGGTTCCTTTGTAAGAAACTCTTCCCATGCTTGTTCGAAAAGGCGGCCACGGTTGATCTTGTCTCCATCGGTTAAAACGAGTACCGCACTTTTCTTTCGCAAAATCTCTGCTGTTTGACGTTCGACGTCATTATCGGACTCTGCATAGCGAACCAGTCGATTTTCGTAATCCATCAGCCCTTCGCCCAAGTTGGTCATGCGACCAAAAACCTCCAAGCGCTCGGGCAACTTTTCAACCTTTTTGCCGAAATCATCTTGAAAACGAACAGGCAACGTATGCGGTGCCAATGTCCCGGCAGCGACTTCAATACCGGATTCGTCGGGCAGAATCGCTCTGAGCTTGAGAAGAAGTCTTTTGGCAATAACGACTTTACGCATGTCAAAAAGCTCTTCATAAGCATCTTTAATTTTTTGCTCTTTGTCTTTGAGCCATTCGGGATAGTCTTTCTCTTCGGGCTTTTTGAGCTTTTGTTGCATGGTACCCGAATAATCGACAAACCATGCGGAGCTCTCCACACGAGGACCGCAATCTTCGTCGTTGACAATAACCTCAGCCTGAGCACACGGCATCAAAGCGACGGACAAACCAAGAAGAGCAGACATGCAGGCTGTCGTTACTTTCTTGTGAATCCATTTCATGGCCTACTCTCCTTAGAGTTCATACTTCAAGCCGAGCGAGATTTCATAATCCTTGTCGTAACCGTCGCCCGTTTCCCGTTCCAACTGTCCATGAAGTCGCAGACGTTCATTGATTTGCCAATCTCCGCCAAAACCATAGTAAAAAGTTGTCGTACCTGCGGCATCTCCTTCAAAACGATCTGCATTGAACCACACTGTTCGATCGCCGAGAAAATCATGCTTAAACCCGGCTTTGAGATAGAGTTGCCCATATCGACGATCAATCTCCTCTCTGTCTTCACCATAATTAAATTTTTTTCCCACTACGATGCCAGCGCGACCGATTAGTGAATCGGCGTCTTTCTGACGAATTTCTCCACCACTCGAAAGCGTATAGTGTTCGCCTTCAACTCGATAGAAAGAAAGTTGCAGTTGTGGCTCAATCCACCATGAACCGTACCATGGCCCCCAAGAAAGGTCGTTTCGTGTCGAATGGAACATGTGCCCCACTTCGATTGATGCGCCCCACCCGAAAGTGTTGTATTTACCTGTGACCCTACCGGTTTCACCCTTAGCGGAAAGTTCTTGCCGGTAATGGTCGGCGGACAGCACAAAGTCAGCGTAAGCTCCCTGATAGTTTGCCCAGGTTGCATAGAGATTCAGACCGATTGCATCGGTTTCGCCGTTACCGGCACCATCGAACAACTCTTGTTTGGCATGTGCTTGACGAAGATTGGCACCCAAAATCCACAAGCCTTCTTCCGTATTGCGAACAAGGTGATCGTAACCGAAGCTCAAACCGTAAAGCTCTTGTTCGTAACCGCTCGAAGCGATGGCATCCACCGAATCTTGCATTGTCATCGCTTTGGCCCAAAGCCCATCTTGCGCACCGTAGCGAACTTCACCGAGACGTTTTCTCAACGTACTCAGATAGATCGGATTAAAGTTGATGCCCAAAATCGCGGTTACCGTCTTACCCGGATCATTCATATCTTTGTCATAACCGGAAACCCAATAGTCGGTCATACCAGACGTGATATCGAGAGCATCAGGCTGACTTTCCGTTGAAGTCAAGCCCTCGACAACCTTGTCGTAATCTTCTCGATCAAATAGCGTCGAATTCACCGCTTCCTGAATCTGACCTTGATCGTTAAGAACACTTTCAGACAGTGTCAGAACATTTCCATCTGCATCGACATATTTATCGGTATGTTCCGTTTTCCAAATGATCGGCTTGTATTTAAAAGCCGTAGAGTCAATCGACGTCCAATCGCCTGTAATTTTTACGTTAGCGGGCGTTGTTGCAAATTTCAGAACTCGCCCGGTGTAGTCGATAGAGCCATCAGCAATCGTTGCATCATTAATACGCACTTGGTAGTGTTGATCCGATATGTCAGCATCGGCATAACTTCGAAAATCTAGGAAATCACCAAAACGAATGTCATGACGCATACGCGCAGCCGCCTCTGCAACAGTAAAACCTGTAAGTTCGATCGCAACTTCCTTGCCGTTGAAGACATAACCGCCGTCGGCAGTAAAGACACCTTTCTCATCAACCGTACCATCTTTGATCTTTCCATCACCTTCGAGCTTTTCATAATAGGTGATGCCATCAAAGGATAAAACCTTTTTTCCGCTAGTTTCAAGATTGCCCAAAATATCTGTATTTAAAACAAATACTGAATTCTCACCGACATTCGTAGTTTGATTCAACGTATAAGAACTTTCGGTCACATTTTTAACCATCAAATATTGATACGGATTATCTACGTTGAAATAGTTGTCGGGATGATATAAATCGATCATACCACCCGTAGGGCGCAGATTTTCAAAAATACTGTCATCAGTTACAAACCAGCGGGAGCCCGTTCCAACTTCCATATCGATGTTGCCATTGGCCGCACCGATTAAGTACGAATTCGCATTATCCATGACGAAATTAATTCGTCCTTCTTCCAAATAAACCGGCACCTGAGTCAACGGTTCATCCGCATCGGTTTGTTTACTAGGACTATCTTGCAGGCCAATAACCGAACTTGCAATACGACCTAATGGTCCGGTATTTTGGTGAATAACATTCCATGACAGTATATTAACGTTCACTGCTAAATATTCTGCTGAGGGCAAAGGCAACTCATAATCCCCGTTGATTTCCAGTATTGCCTTGCTTGTATGCAAATCACCTAAAACCGCGACAGTACTCGAACCCTCGTCAGCATTGACATTTACGATTGAATTGCCTTTAGCTTCAACGGCTCGAGCTTTTCGAAGCGATTGTCCTTTTTGGACTTGATTGACGTTAATCGACAAATTGCCCAAGACATTGACAGTTCTTTCATCCTGAAACGAAAGGAAAGAATAATCTCTGGCGTCACCAGAGGTCAGAATGGCATATGAATCTTTAAAAGTTGAATTTTCCGAAACCTGGTTGATATCAATTGTTAGATCGCCCAAAAATTCCGAAGAGTTTTCACCCACTTGCATCAAACCGTAGGCCGAACCGTTCAGACTATTAACATTGAGATGAAGCGATGCACCTTTAGCCAAAGTCACGCTTGATCCTGAATCATAAACAGTCACAGGATTGTATTCATAGATAGCTTCAAAATTTCCGTAAACTTTGGCACCCACTTCAGTTGACGTTGAAACTTGAACAATGCCATAAGCATTAAGATCTGACTCAGAATTTGTTACATCCAGAGAAGCCAATGAAGTCGAGTTAATAGTCACATTACCGTCAAAAGCAACCTCATTTTTGCTGCCTAGTGTATAGACACCAAAAGCCGAATCTTTATACGCGGTACTGTTAATGGTGTAAGTACTGCCGTCTACCCTAGCTGAAAAATTAATTTTGGATCCAATCGACTCTCCCATATCGATAATTTCTCTGTTGCTGACAACAGCATCCCCATTATCGTCACGTTCGATGATTGGATCGTATTTGGTCAATGCCATAATGCCGTAGCTTTCAGAAGTATTATTGGCAGCACGTTCAACACCTTCGTCAGAAAAAGCTGCCTCAGTACTTTTTACTGAAATACTTCCTTTTTGTGCACGGATATCAAAGACACCACCTTGCCCAAACAAGCCGGCTGTCATGGATGAAGAGGTTTCGCCGGCACCATCGACACCGTATGCCGACAATGCGTTGTTATCAGCTTGAATTTCAAACTTTTCCGAATGGAGGCTAAACGATCCTGTTCTATTGTCTACCGCGACTACTGTATACCCAGCATTCTTTTCCAAATGGTTGTCATTTCTTTCATTATCGTAGGTCAAATCATTTTTTGCGGTAATGTAAACGTTTTGAGCCCCGTTAGCACCATCGTCGGACGAATAATTTGCATGAAAGTCTTCGGCATCCAAAATATTAACCGTGCCTCGGTCGGCAATTTCGATGGTTGTCATCATACCCTGAATACTGAAGTCATAGTCGTATCCGCTGTATGTTCGACTTTCACTAGAAATCGTCAATGACTGCGACAAGAAATTAAATGTCCCGCCATTTGTACCCGTAGCCTGAGAACTCGCAGAGATCGTCTTGAGTGCTACTGGACTTGTCCAAATTGACCTTGAAGCTATCGACAAATCATAAGTAGCAAACTCCTGAATAGAATTTCCCCCGTCATATAAGTGGCCTACTTTATAAAAAAAACCACCACCGATATATTCGAGTCTTTTTTTTATTGAACGATCGTCAACAACGCGATCAAGGACATAAACCTCTATGTCGTCTTGCTGACCCTTGTAGCCTTGTTGTTCATACGTCTTGGTGCACACACCATTATTAAGGCAACTTTGAAGTCCATGTGTACCTATATAAACATCGCTAGGATAATTACCCCAGGTGGAAGTAGAATGAACAGAAAATGACGACAAACACAATACAATTGCGATCGCAATCTTATTTAGAAGATGTTGACTGGCCGCAGGGTTTAACCTACAAGAAAAGTGATGAGGTATGTGTAATTGGGGGGGGGGCAGGGTATATCATAATCAACAGAAACTTTCATAGATGAATGAATACTTGGTTATTCATTTTACTATTAGAACATTATTAATGTGATGCATGTTGCTGTTTTGTTTAAAAGATACAACAGGTTCTTGAAGTAACGCAAGCTTGTCTCTAAATTGTGACTATTTCTGTCTGCACACTATTTTCCAGAATAGAGATTAATTTTCAGTAAGTGCGCAAACCTTCCTGCCTTTCTGATAAAAATTTGCGAGTAACATCGCATTTTATGCCTAATTTTCTTTGCAAAGGTTCTTATCCATGACAGACACTATCCCCGCTCTCGACGAACAAATTCTCTCCTCCATCGAGACTCTCAAAGCCAATCCCAAAGTCGCCCGCGGTCTAGCCATCGCGCTTGAAGAAAGCGAAATGTCCATGAAAGAGCAATGCGAAATCTGCGAAATCCCCGCCCCGACTTTTGAAGAAAGCGTACGTGCCCAAGAGATTGCCCGCCGCATGAAGCTTTACGGCTTAACCGATGTAACGATCGACGAAATCGGCAACGTCGTCGGTCGCCGTCCGGGCAAAGGCAACGGTCCTTCTTTGGCTTTGGGGGCACACATGGATACGGTTTTCCCTGCTGGCACCGACGTCAAAGTGCGTCAAGAAGGCAACCGCTACTCGGCTCCGGGCATCGGAGACAACTGTTCGGGGCAACGCGCCCTATTGCAGGTACTTCGCTGCTTTAACGAAGCCGGCATCGAAACCGAGGGCGACCTTTGGTTTGTGGGCACGGTGGGCGAAGAAGGTAACGGCGATACGCGCGGCTCCAAGTTTTTCAATGCCCACCACAAAGTCGACGGCTTCATCGCCATTGACAACACCGACGTCGGTCGTATTTTGCGAGGTGCCGTAGGCTCTCATCGTTGGCGCGTTAGCATCGACGGGCCTGCCGGTCACTCTTTTGCCGCATTCGGCAAGGTGCCGAGCGCCATTCATGCGATGTGTTTGGCGGGCGCTCGCATTGCACACATCGAAGTGCCGGAAAGTCCCAAGACGACCTTTACGATCGGCACGATTATGGGCGGCACGACCGTGAACACCATCGCCGCGCACTGTGAAGTCGACGTCGATATGCGAAGTCTTGATAACGAAGAGCTTCTCAAACTTGAAGCCAAGGTCTTGAACTGCTTTGACGAAGCCGTGCAGGAAGAAAACACCATCTGGAACATCACCGACGAAGCCAAGAAGCTTAAAGTCACCAAAACCCAAATCGGCGATCGTCCGGCCGGCATTCGCCCGGACAGCTGCCCGGTGTTGCAGGCGTCTCGTGCCGCACAAAAGCTTTTAGGCATCGAACTCACCAACTACGGTTACTCGTCAACCGACGCCAACTTCCCGGTGAGCCAAGGGGTTCCCGCGACCTGCTTGTCTGCGGGCGGCGTTCAGGTGGGAAGCCATACCCTGAAAGAATATTTCGATTGCATCGACATTCATCTCGGGCCGCAATTGATTTTCTTGACTGCCGCCGCTTTGGTCGGTGCCGAGGGTTCTACCCCGATACTTCCCAAGCGCGATTAAGTCCTCAAAGCTTTGAGCGCTAAAAACTTCGGCCGACACTCCAATTGAATGAGTGCCGGCCGAATTCTTTTGATCGGGATGACGACCGAAATCGCCGTCAAGACTTGGCTACAAAATGATGATCGAGCCAACGAATGTCGCTACCAATGCTGCTACCATCACCGGGATGGTTCTGCGCACGAGTGCAAAAGGCGAGACTTCCGCAATACCGGAAACGGCCATCACGACGCCGGCAATGGGCGACATGGAGCGTGCGATACCGCTTGCCAACTGAACGGGAACTGCCATCGTGACGGTGTTCCACATCACCGACTGTGCGGCCTGCGGCAACAAGGGCGAGAAGGCAAAGAAAGCTGCATTGCCCGAACCCGTCACAAAGGCGGCCAAAGCCATAATGACAAACATCGCCAAAAGCATGGTGACGCCGCCCGCCCCCTGCATCTGCGCGACACTTTGCAAGATGGTGTCGATACCGCCCGAGCGCTTCAAGCCTTCTGCAAAAACTTCGGCACACACGATCAAGAGCACGGTGGAGGAGAAAATCTTGCCCATGCCGTTAAACATAGCCTTGGTGCGGTCGGTACATTCGCGCAGATTGCGAATCGTGAGCAAATCGACGATAAACGCGATGAAGGCACAAGACAAAATGGCCGTCACCACTTCCAAACGCACGCCCGAATAGACAAGTTTGGAGAATACAAAAAGAAGCACCACCGGCAAAATCGGCAACAAGGCATAGTAAATAGGCGCATCAGGCTGAGTGGCGGCGCCTTCATTTTTGACTTCCGTGCGAAGCTTGAAGTCGTCAGCCGTCAAGCGGCCGCTTGCCAAGTCGCGCTGATCGAAATACTTGCCCAATACCATATGCCCGATCGCAATCACGATAGCCGCAACGACGCCCACCGGCAACTGGTTTTGGATAAAGAATTCCATCACGTGCAAATGGGAGATTTCGGCAGCCAACAGAGAATTGCCCGAAGCCGGTCCCAAATCCAAGCAACTCGCCGTTGCCACCACGGCGGCGGCAGACAAGCGAGACACACCCACGGCAACGAGTAACGGGTAAATTGTCACCATCAAGAGCATGCCCAAGCCCACGGCCGAAGGAATAAAGACGTTGAGAAGCTGCCCCACCAAATAAGCCAAGCCCAAGAGCAAATAAGGTGCATGGATGTACGACAAGGGCTTGATGCAGATATTGACCAAGGCCTTGGTGGCACCGATCTTATCCATGTAGTAGGCAAAACCGCCCACGCAGATGATGTTCATGCCGATGCCGGCAGAGCGACTCTGCAGTAAGTTCGTAAACACTTGAACGATATCGAAAACGACGCTGTTGGTGGCTTTCTTGCCGGTGACAAGCGGTGTGCCTGAAATAATCGACACACAAACCAAAAGGAGAACGCCCACCATCAACAATGCCCAAGGCGCGTAATAGCGTTTGATGACCAAGTAGGCCGCCATGACAACGCCGGCAATGACCAAAAAGATTCCTAACATACTGCAAATCCGCAATTAAGTTGAACAAATAACACAATCTTTGAGTTTACCTGTGAAGACCGATTTTTCAGCCGAAATGATTGCACTTTGGGAAATGATCTGCGCCCGGTTGACGCAACGCAAAGCGTGTAAATACACCGACCTTGCCCATTGAGACCGTTTCGCTTGAATCGATATCTTGCAAAGGCCAATTCATCGGCGTAGAATCACGCTCTCAACGCTTCTACGTCTCCATCGTCTAGTGGCCTAGGACAGAGCCCTCTCAAGGCTCTAACAGGGGTTCAAATCCCCTTGGAGACGCCACAAGACAAGTCGCCTCGTGCGACTTTTTTCATTTCACCGAGATTGACTTTTTCAAGCTTGTACTGAATACTTTGCCTTGACGACAACGTAAAGCGAGGCGCCGGCGCGATTCCAAGCCCCTATGGTGAAAGTTGCGAACCCAAATCGCTTTTTCGGATACCGTTTGTCCTGGAAATCAGCTGTATAGGGCAGTTCCGGCAAGCGGTATTGTCGTACTCAAGTCCGACAAGAACAATCTCATCCTGTTGTCGATTGACAAAGTTCGCAGATCTGCCGACAACCTGTCTTTCTTTCCCTATCCTTTTCCAAAAATACATATTTTCGTTCATTGATAGTGTCACGGAAACCTCACCGTAGAAACTGATTAATTTAACGTCTGGAAGAATCTACACGACAAATTGAATGTCATTGTATGATAAGCCCCTATGACGACACAGACCTTTATTCTTGAATTGCCGATTAA
>CALKKK010000156.1 GCA_937995395.1 uncultured Sutterella sp.
GCACCCTAGGGGCTTTCGTCCATGCCGACGTCGATGTATTCGGCCAAATAGTCGGCGTAGTCGTCCTCGAGATATTTGTTCGAGTACAAAAACACCGTGCCGATCGAGGTCTGCGTAAAGCGAATGTCTTGACTGTCGGGGTCGTTGTTGAGAACCTCCAGGACCGTTTCGATTTCTTCGGGCTTCAAGTTAAAGGGCATATCCTCGAAACACCCGATGGCAATGGGCCTGGGGTAGATTCTCGAGTTTTCACGCACCGTGTCGCGCACCAATTCCGCAGGATTGTTCTGCGCGCTCAAAAGCCTGGCGTAAGAAGCCGAAAGCAGGGGCTTATAGTGGTAGTAGGTCACCTTGTCCCAGCTCACCAAACGTGCCACGCCGTAAGTGTCTTTAAGCGACTCTTCGAGTACTTCAAAAAAGTACTCTTCGGAGATTTCGCGCACTTCGATTGGCTCTTGCGCCTGAGCCGGTTGCGTTGTCGCAACGGTTTCGGCTCCGATCAAAGTTTTCAAAAGCGCGCGGCGTGTCAATACTTTGCGTTGTTCACGTGTGGTGGGCGGAAGATTTTCCTGCACTTCACCCTTTTTGGCGACCGGACGAATCGGGACCGTATGCGGGTGCGCATGAATTTCCTGACGCATATACTCGTCGGGACTGGCATTCATTTGTTCCACCAAGTCCTGCTTCAAAGGTGCGGTAGCTGTGGCAGCCTTGGCGATAAATTCGGTCTTCAGATCATCTTCGGCGATCAATTCGGCCTTATCGCTTTTGGCAGACACCAGATCGATCAAAAGCAAAACATCGCTTTTGAACTGCTCGAGTCTGGCGTCCGTGCTTTCGGTTTTTTCGATATCGGTCATGGGGTCAACTCTCCGACATTAGGGCATCAAACCTTCTTTTTTCATTACGGCAGCCACGTCCTTGAGGCCGTAAATTTCATAGGCCTTTTCGGTCGGCGCACCTGTTTTGACATCGAAGTCCATGACTTCGTAGAAGTAGTCGAGACTCTTTTCCATGTCGGCGCGCTCCATACGAATCGTGCCCTTGGTAAAGGGTTCCTTGCCCTTGGGATCAAAGAAAATCCAGTCGGGATACTTGTCGTGTTCCTGACGCATGTTGACCGTTTTCATCTGGCGCATCGTATAGGCACGTTCAAGCACGAAAGCACGAAGGCCGGCAATGTCGAGTTCTTCTTGGGTGGTCTTGATGCCGGTGACGGCCGTATAAAGCTTGCTTTCCATTTCGACGTCGCCGAAATAACCGTCTTTTTTATTGGGAGACGTGTACCACGGAGCCGACCAGGAGCAAAGACCCAACATGTCGTGCAATTCCTTGCGAGCCACAATCCAACGCAAACGACGCATCTTGTGAATGTTGGTGGGCGTGTAGTTGCCGATGGCATCCACACTGTCGCCGCTACCCCAGAACTTTTCAGCAATTTTCTTTTGCACGTCGATGGGCAGACCCGAACGCGTAAAGTTCACGCCGCCGTGACACATCGGGTCGCGGTTGTAGAGTGTGTTAAGAATGCAGCCGGCCTGACCGTCGTCTTCGTTGGAGTGATGCTTGGGATGAGACAATTTCCAGTAGGCGGTGGATTTGTCTTTTTTCCAATCGTCCTCGCTTAGCCCGAAGTGTTGCAACAAGTAGCCGGTACTTTCGCCCAACCAATAGCCGAGTTCACCCTTGCGATAGGCAATGCGGGGCAAAAGGTCATGCAGGAACATCGGGTCACAGTCTTCGACTTGCTGCCAGTTGATCGATTTGTATTCTTCTTCGGGCAAAGCCTTTTTCCAGATGCCTTCTTTGTAGAACTTGCTCCAATCGCGATAAAGCTGACCGTAGTTGCACCAAATGCCCAGATCGTCCATCAACTGAATGCCGACGATGGAGGCGGCACGGCTTGTCTTGTTGTTTTTCATTTCGGCCATCTTGGGGAAGAAACGACGGCAGAAAGACAATGCCATACAGGTCTGCTCCGTAATCGGGTTGACGCTGTACTTGGCGGCGGTTTCTTCATCGCGCATGATGGAGTAGCAACGAATCGGGCAGGCGTAGCAACCGTTGCTGCGAACGACATAGTGCCAGTTCTGATCGCCCAAATAGTGGTCTGCCGCACACGTACGATAGGCAATGCGATTGAGGCTTCGCATATCGCTTGTCATGGTCACGGGCGGATTGGCCATACCCCAAACGCGACCGGGCATGCCCGACCAACGGCTCCAGGGGCTGTGGTATTCGAACAAGGGATTGGGGAACTTGGGCACGACGCTTTGCGTAACGGCCCCCAACAGTTCGCGGTTGCGATCGCACAACGCTTCCCATTCGTCGGGATTGGCATGAATGTGAATGGCCTGATTGCCGTGAACCACAATGCCTTTGAGCATCTTGGCACCGAAAACCGCACCGACGCCGCCGGCACTGTGGCTCTTGGCGCTCAGCAAGATCGACATCGGTACTTTGTTTTCACCGGCAGGCCCAATCACCGAAACCGAAGCTTCGGTCGTTGTGTTTTGATAGAAAAGTTCGGCGGAACGACGTGTACCCTGCCCCCAGGCAAACGAAGCGTCTCTGATTTCGACTTTTTCGTTGTGAATGTAAAGATAAACCGGTTGAGCGCTAGTGCCTTCGATAATCACGAAGTCCCAGCCGGCGTACTTGATCTTGTGTGCAAAGTCGCCGCCCATGTGAGCCGAGCAAATCATAGGGTAGGGATGTACGGTGGGAAAAATCGTGGTAATAGCCGTACGCCCAGAGCACACGGCACCGGTGCCGGACAAGGGGCCCGGTGCAATCACGATTTTGTTGGCATCGTCAAATGCGCGGGTGTTGGGAGCGACTTCGTCCCAGAAAACCTTGTAGCCCAAGCTTGTACCGCCGATATAGTCGGCAAAGCGCGGGAACGTCTTTTCAACGGTAATTTTGCCGGTGGTTAAATTCACGCGCAGACCCTGACCGGTGTAACCGAATCTTTTGTTGCTAGTCATTTTTCTAAATTCCTTGGAAAGCGTTTGTCAATTAACCGTGGCAGGCGGCGCACTGCTTACGATTTTCTTCGGGCAGGTAGCCGTGCGGAGCAGCCTTGAGGATTTCTCGGGTGCGATCCTTCCAGGGAACGAAACGAAGTGCTTGCGCGGGACATTCTTTGACGCACTTGGGCTTGCCGTGGCAAAGGTGGCATTTGCTCGCCTTTTGTTCTTCTTCGTCAAAGGTCATCATGCCCCAGGGGCAGGCGTTTTGGCATAGTTTGCAACCGGTGCAACGTTCGGTGTCGACAAAGCGAGCGCCCGTTTTGTCATCGACACGAATGGCGCCTTGTGGGCAAGCATTGGCGCAAGGAACCGGGTGAGGACACTGGCGGCACGTATCTTGCGTGACGATGCCGTTACCCCAAATGCCTTGCAAGGGAGGCGTCATGGCGCTGCCGGCAGAGCCGAAGGGAATATTGCGACCGATCTTGATGCGTGCAAGCTTGGGATCGGACTTGCCTTCGTTAAATTCGGTACAGACCAATTCGCAACGCTGGCAGTTCACGCACAAATTCGGATCGCCCAAAATCAACCCTTGCGGGGATTCCAGAATAATGTAGGGGCGAGCCGTGTTGCCGGCTTTGGCCTGATGCATCATCCCGAGGACGGCGGCAGCCGACGTTGCTTGTAAAAAGCCGCGGCGCGTAATGTCTTCAGGTAATTGAAGGCTTTTCAACAACTCTGTTAAGCCCATGGTTCTTCTCTCCTGAAAATAAAAGTTTCTTGATCGTCTCTTCTGTCAACACGAGTTTTCAAACTCGGTTTGATGGGGCGAAGAAATCGATGTGTACATGTGCAAAACATGTACGAGAAACTCGCTTGTAAACGAGGTTTTTTTTCTCTGGAGAGGGATTTTTCTACCAAAACTACTCGAGTATTTGCATCTTTTTTTCGGTGTGTTTGCAAAGAGACATGCCCGGACATACTCGAGTATTTTCATTGGCAAAATCGACGCAAAAACTTTATTTGTCGGAAAACCTCTGTCGAAAACGCCAATGAAATACTTCGTTTTGAAACCCTATGCCACTTGTGCCGACTGGATTGTCAGCGACGACAGTTTGGTGCCGGTTGCACAAGCTTTCGGATGTGTTTTATCCGAAGATGTCGTGTGTCAAGCCGACATACCGCCCTACACCTGTGCCATTCGAGACGGGTGGGCTGTGAATTCCGCCGACGAATGCCATGGGCGTTTTTCTCGTGCACGCAGCGTCAAAAATGGACATGCCCCATTGGTTTCGGAGCCGTTAGCCAAAGGTGAAGCCGTTTGGGTCAATACCGGAGGCGCTATTCCGCAAGGAGCCGATGCCGTCATCAGTTCGATGAATCCGTGGGATGAGGTTGCGTTTCAAAATGAGGCGATTGCCGGCGACAATATCGATAAACGGGGTAGCGACTGGAGTCAGGGCGATCTGATATTGTCCCGAGGCGTCAGAATCGGTGCAAGGGAAGCGGCTCTGTTGGCCGAGGCCAAGATCGATCGTGTCAGATGTCTTCGTTTACCGCGTCTGGGCATCGTTGCGACGGGTTCTGAAATCGAAGGTGCGACGCGCTATAGCGACAAAGCATTTTTACGTGTTCCGAGCAATATTGTTTATCTGAAGATTCTGTTGGAAAATAACGGGATACGGGATATCGACTGTCGCATCGTCGAAGACGATTGTCAAATGATTGCCGATGTGCTCAAAGAACTGTCGAAAACATGTGACGTAATCGTCACCGTCGGAGGAACCGGAAAAGGGCGAGCCGATTTCATTCGATGTGCACTGCGTGAGGCCGGGGGTGAAGAAGTCCAACAGCCGGAACTTGAAAGTCGCTGTTCTCCCTTTGTTGTCGGGAAATTGAAATCGGGGTGTGCTTTGATGGGCTTGCCCGGTAATCCGTTGGGTGTGATCACGATTTCTCAGTGCGTTCTTTTGCCGGAGTTGAGAAAAGCTTTTGCCATACCGGAAAAAGATTTTCGACTTGTTGAGGCCAAGATGAGTGTTGATATTGCTGCCGACGTCGTCGGGCAGTTGTGTGTCGGTGTCTTGGAAAACGGACAGCAAGCGACAGCCGAACCGGTGATTAAAGGTACGGGGCAGAGCCGACTTTTTCGCCAAACGCTCGGTGTTGTCGATTTGGATGCAAAGGGTATCAAGGCCGGTGAAACGGTTCAAGTAAAAGTCTTTTTAAACTGAAAGCATGTAGGAGCAACCGAGTGTTGAGGCAATTGAAAATCAAGCGACTTATGCTCTTGTTTGCGCTGGGGACGCTTCTAAGCTTTGGCAGTGCCTATCAAGCCTCGGCCGAAGATCAAGGGCAGAATCGTTTGACACAGGTGCAAACCGTCAGCGGTGCATCGCGTTCTGTGGTTGTCAACAAACCGGTCGAAATCGGTATCGTTATTCTGCCCGATCGCTCCGAATACAAGCGAGCGTTTGAAGAAACCATTCAGCGGCTTCGAATGGCCTTTGCGCCGCACCCGGTTCGCGTACGAATTTTGGATGCCGTCACGCTTGAAAATGAAGTCGCCTCAGGCCAAATCCACGGGTTTGTGGGTAGCTCCGGCTACTATACGAGAATGGCTCAGCACGGCGCATTCAGTGTCGGGACGTTGATTTCGGAAGAAGCGCTTGATCCGAACAATACCGTTGCCGGCGTTTTTCTCGTTCGCAAAGAAACAACGGATATTTCCAAAATCGAGGATTTGCAAGGTCGGTCGTTGGCCAGTTCTTTCGATACGGCATTCATGGGCAATCGTATCGGGATGGCCGAAATCGCCTCCAAGGGATTTGATCCGGAAAAGTTCTTTTCAAGAATCAAATATTTCGGACGACCGGACAATCAGGCTATTTTGACTTCGTTGCTTAACAAAGAGGTGGATGCGGCTCTCATTACGGCATGTTGGCTGGAAGGACAATCGGAGGCTTTTCGCAACAATTTTCGCGTGTTGAATCCACAGAAAAAAGACATCATGAAGTGCGAGCACTCCACCCGCACATATCCCGGCATCATGTTCGGCGTGACGCAGGGGGCGACGCCGGATACCGCACACATCATTTCCAGAACGCTGTTGACGATGCCGCCCATGGCCGGCGGATATCGTTGGGGTGTGGCAACCGATATGCGCTCCATTGATCGACTGTATAAAGAGCTTAAGATCGAAAACTATACCTATCTTCGCGAATGGAGCGTCAAGCGTTGGATCGAAACCTACTGGTACTGGTTGGTGTTTGTCGCGATTATCGCTCTGGGGCTGGTGTACCACAGTTGGCGCGTCGGCATTTTGGGCAAAAAACGTACGGCCGAACTCGTTCAAACCATGGAAGAAAAACGCCAAGCCCAGATGAAGGCCGATGCTTTCCGTGAGCGCGAACAAAAGATGCAAAAAACCATGATCATCGGTCAGCTCTCAAGCATGATCGCCCATGAGTTGTCTCAACCCTTGGCAGCGATCAAATACTATTGCGACGGACAAAAAGCGCTTTTGGCTGAAAAAATCGAAACCAAAGATCTCAATCGGGCGATGTTGGAAAAAAGCCGTGCCGGGATTGCCGATGCGTTGAACAATGTCACCGACATTGTCGAAAAGGTACGCTCCTACAAAAAGGGAGACGCCAAGCGCGACAGTGTGATCGACCTTCATCGTGCGATTCAGTCGGCTGTTCACGGCTTAAATGCACAACTGTTATCCAAGACGCACATTTCGGTGAGCGGCATTCGAGATGCTTCGATTTTGGCCGATCCCTTGGAAGCCGAAATTCTATTCCATAACCTTTTGAAAAACGCCATCGAGGCAGCCAACGAAAGTGACGAGCGCGCTCGCATTCGAATCAGTGCTGTCCAAATCGAAAATCGAGTGATATTAACGATTGAAAACAACGGTAAAATCTTGGATGATGAAGCGTTCTTGCATTTGACGACGCCATTGATGACAACCAAGTCGACCGGTACCGGTTTGGGCATTCCCATTGCCATGGCTTTGGCAGAAGCATCGGGCGGCCACTTGAAATTCGAACGTCGCCCCGAAGGCGGCATACGCGCTATCGTAACTCTGGTATCGGCTCAAGGAGAGACGGATGACTGAAGAACTGAAAAACAAAGTCCGCATTCGCATTGTAGATGACGAATTGCAGGTCAGAGAATCTTTGGGCTTTATGCTTGAATGCAATCGTTGGAATGTGGCGCTTTACGGTTCCGCACAAGAGTTTTTGGATAACGACGATGCAACCGTGCCCGGGTGTCTGTTACTCGATATCCGTATGCCCGAAATGTCGGGGGTGGAATTGCAGCGCTACATGAAAGAAAATCGCAATCGATTGCCGATCATCTTTATCACGGGGCACGCCGATGTAGATACGGCCATTCAGACGTTAAAGATGGGCGCCTTGGACTTTTTGAAAAAACCGGTAGATTATGAAACCTTGGAGCCCGCCATTGTCAACGCTGCACGCATTCATGAAGCGCAACTCGCAGGACGATTGACGCCGGAGGCCGTCAACCAGGTGTTCGAAGAAATGAGCCCCAGGGAAAAGGAAATCACAAAGTTGATCCTCGCGGGTGTTCTGAATAAAAACATGGCCGAGCGTTATGGTATTTCCGAGCGCACCGTGCAAGGGCATCGCAACAACATCTATCGCAAATTGCGCGTGCACAATCTCCAGGAACTGTTGGAGCAGGTCAAAGGCGCGGACAGAAGTCTGTTGTCCTGAGCGAAATCGATTGTCGATGAGGCAAAAAAGTCGGACGACACACATCGAAGAATGCCGTCCGACAAGAGGGTGAGAAAACACCGATTGTTTTTCTCTGAATTGTCGATTACTTCTCGTGGCAACCGCCGCTGCTGCACTTCTGGAAATTTTCCATGTGGTGGCAGCCGAAGCAAGTCGAGAAGCTCGGGGTTTTAAATTTGTAATCCTTGGGCGGCATCGGCATGGGATGCTGTCCGTGACAAGCGACGCAATCCGGCAAAATCTTGCGCCCCTGATGTGGTTTGGCAGCCTTGTCGTCCATGTAGACGTGCGGTTGCACGGGGTCGCCGAATTCGTCTTTCCAGTCTTTTGTTTTCTCCTGCAGCGCTTCGAAGGTCGGGCCGTGACACATCAAACACTGCTCGGCAGTTTTTTGTGTGTCGTCGGCCGCATGGACCTGACCGAAGGCTGCGAACATCATGGCACCGGTCACCAGTGCAAGTAAACGCGTGTTCACAGCCGTTCTCCTTCGATCAATTACTTCTTCATACCCTTAAGGGTGTCGCCCAACACATAGGCTTGCACCAAACCGCGTGCCAAACCGTGCTGAGAAGAGCCGCCCGTGATTTCGCCTGCGGCATACAAACCGGGGATGGGGTTGCCTTCCCAGTCGATGACCGAGCACTTGGAGTCAACGCGCAAGCCGCTGTAGCAGTCGTGAAGCGTGACCGATGTCCAAGCAGCATAGAACGGGCCCTTTTCGATCTTGTGCTTAGGCGTAGGCTTTTCGAAGTCTTCGTCAACGCCCTTGTCAACAAAGCTGTTGTAGCGAGCAACCGTTTCGGCAAGGACCTTGCCGTCCATCTTGTGGCTCATCCACGGGTTCTTGTTGATTTCGGCAGCCAATTCTTCGATCGTATCGGCCTTAAAGAAATACAAGGGATCAACCGACGTGTCGTTCACACGAATACGTTCGCGCTTCAAGCCTTCGGCATCGAAAATTGCCCACTGAGGACCGGACGACCAATCCGGCGCATGAGAGCCTTCGTTAATTTGCAATGCGGCAGCGATGAAGTTAATCGGGTTGTACTTCGTGCGCGCAATGTTCTTGTAAGAAGCATGCACGTACGGTTCGCCTTTAAAGAACGCACCGTTGGTGCCGTTCATCAAACCGCGGGTGGAGTTGGCCGTGCCGTAGCTCGTCAGTTTGGCGGAGTCGGCCGTCAAACCGGCAGAACTCGTTTCTTCAAAGAAGCGCTTGCCCACCCAGTTCACAACAATGGCATTTTGCCAATCGCGGAAGGCAACGCCGGAGTGCTTGATCAACGGGAACAAGGGGCTTTCCGGAGCCCAGCGCAAGTACGTGTCGCGCACGCCGACCACGGCACCGCGGGTCAACGAAATGGGACGTTCCGTGCTGGCATTGCCCAAACCCCAAAGAGCGGCACCGACGCGAATGGCTGCCAACGTACCCGAGCCGTCCTGCGGCGAGTATTCGCAAGCGGCAGACGCGAATTCGGCGGTCAGACGCGGGTCGATCATGCGGCGGAATTGGACGTTGTCGGTGTAACCGGCCGTTGCCAAAATCAAAGCTTTGGTGGCGCGAATAGCAATGTTCTTACCCTTGACGGTGATGTTGCCGTCGGTACGGAAGGGCTTGAGTTCCGTGCCGTCGGGCAAAACCTTGGGAGCGTGGTGTGCGCGGATACCGATACAGCGACCGGCCTTGCCGTTCTTTTCTTCGCGAACGACTTCGTCCATGTAGAAGTTCATCAGGAATTTCACGCCTGCCTTGCGAGCGGCATCTTCCAAAGCACGCATCAACACCGTGCCGCTTGTGCCCGAGGGAGCTTCAACGTTGGCACCCTTGGTCCAGGCAAAGTGAAGTTCACGCGGAGCTGAGCAACCGGTAGCATAGGCGCCTGCATTGTCGGGTGCCTTATCAATGAACGGAACGCCGATCTTCACCAACCAGTCGTACGTGGGAACGGAGTTGTAAGCGATCATGTGCGCTTGGTCGCGGTCGTTGTAGCGATAGTCGGCAAAGCCGTTGGGTAACGTCACGGACCAGTCGGTCAAGTCCTTAAAGAGGATTTCGGGGCTGTCTTCGATACCGTACTTCTTTTGGTGAGCGTTGCCGCCGCCCAAAGCGGTGTTGCCCTGACTGATGATGGCGTGACCGCCGATATCGTAGTTGGCGTCGACCACCAAAACCTTCAAACCGAGTTCGGTTGCGCGGATAGCGGCGGGAATACCGGCGGCACCGGCGCCGACCACGACGACGTCATAAGTGAGGTCCCACTTCGCAGGGACTTTGCTGGCTGCATTGGCAGAACCCATACCGAAGAGGGCGGCACCGGCGGCAACCGAACTGCCTGCCAAGAAAGAGCGGCGAGATACGCGAGATTCGGACATTTTTCTCTCCCAAAGAGTTTTTGTTTTTATCGGCCATCCGAAGATGCCGATCGTAAAAGGGTTGAATCGGTGTTTCGAGTTGTTTGACTGTTCGCACCTTTTTCATGCGAGTCATTTTTTCAAACGGATTGCCTAGGTAACCCGTCAAAAGTCAATTTCATGTGTTAAGAATTACTTAAGTAATTCGTCATCGGTCAAAAAATCGGCATCCTTTTGAAATCGGAACTCGAAAATTCCGCCATTCGGTGCGTTGTTTTCTATGCTTTTGTCGGTGGCACAAGGATGCAAATTCGATATGGTTTCCCTGATCAAAAATTTTGTCGGCGCACTTCTGGCATTGACGTTTGTTTCGGTGCCCGCTTGGTCTGCGCCGGCAACGCCCGCAACGCCGCATCCCAAGACAGAAGCCGTCACTTCGGCTTCGTTTTCCATTTACCAAAGAAAACCCTTGCGCATCGGCGTGATCACCTTGTCGGAAAATCCGCGTACGATGCAAGCGATTGACGAAACGATCGAACGCATTCGCAAAGTCTTTTTGCCGTACCCGGTCATTATTGAGCGGCAAGTTCATGCGGCGACTTTGGAGAAAGCAGTCAAAGACGGAACGGTTGACGTTTTCATTGCCAGTGCCGGTTTCTATTGGCGACTCATGCGATATGGCGTCATCAGCCTTGCTACCATGATTACGCCCGAGCAGCCCGATCCCAATCATGCGGTGGCGGTCACCTACGTGGTCAGAAAAGAAAATCCCGATATCTTTACGTTTGAGGACATGAAGGGCAAAACGCTTTCGGCAACATTTCCCACCGCCTTCATGAGCTATCGCGTGGGCATCGCCGAAATCGCGTTTCGCGGGTATCCGACCGCGACGTTTTTCAAAAATATTCATTATTACGGCATCAGCGGCAATCCGGAAGTTCTGTCAAGGTTGGATGACGGCTCGGCCGATGTCGCCATGATTCGTGCCTGTTGGCTCGAAGGCCAACCCGAAGATATTCGAAACAAATATCGCGTCATCAATCAACAAGACGGCGAAATCGATTGTTTGCATTCCACGCGCACCTATCCCAACTTAATGATTGCGGTGACGCAAGGGGCGCCGCCCGGAGCAGCACACGCCATTGCACGCGAAGTGCTCTCGATGCCGCATCTCAATAACCAAGTGCATTGGGGTTTGGCCACCGATTTGCGCTCGATCGATGCCCTGCAGCACGTCATGCAAATCGAAGACTATGCCTATCTGCGCGACAGAACTTTCTGGGGGTGGATTAAGACCTATCGTTGGTATTTCCTGGCGATTGCTCTGTTGATTTTGGTGCTCTCGGTGCACTCTTGGCGCGTGGCGTATTTGGTGCGTCGCCGAACGGCCGAGCTCAAGGAGGCCATGAGTAAGGAACTCGAATCCGAAAAGAGGGCCGCGGCCATGCGCGAGCGCATGGAAAAGATGCAAAAGTCGGCCGCCGTGGGGCAACTTTCCAATATGATTGCGCACGAATTGTCGCAACCGTTGGCGGCGGTGCGTTATTACTGCGACGGCTTAAAAGACGTTTTGGCTCAGGGTGAGCCGCCTGTTCCCATTTTGGAGATGTGCCGCAAAGGGATGGATAAAGCCATTACCCGTACGCAAGCTATCGTGGATCAAGTCAGAAACTATTCGCGAGGGGCAGTGAATCGCGATCAGGCCGTGGATTTGGAAAGTGCGGTTTCGCGCGTGTTGACTGGGTTTCACACGGAGTTACTCGATCGCGTGCATTTGTCAGTGCAAATTCAAGCAGGGCTGCACGTCTCGGGCAATCCCTTGGAAATCGAACTTTTGATGAACAATTTGCTTAAAAACGCCGTCGAAGAAGCCGTCGAACACACGACAGAAGCCTTGGTACTTTGTACTGCTTGGAAAGAGCCCGATTCTCGCGTCAAGATCAAGGTCGAAAATTCCGGGTGGACTTTGACGCAAGATTTTGTCGACTCGATCGTATCGACGCCGTTAAAAACAACAAAAAATACCGGCCACGGCTTGGGGGTGGCAATATCGCTTTCCATTGCCGAAGCCAGTGGCGGACACATTAACTTTGAGCCCAGAAAAGAGGGCGGCATGGTGGTGATTGTCACTCTGAATGCCGCGCCCGAAAAATAATAAGAGGACTGAAAAATGACCAAAGTATTGCAAGACCAATGTCTGATTCGCATTGTGGACGACGATCCGGACATTCGCGATGCGCTCACTTTCATGTTGAGCTGCAAGGGATGGCGCGTGCAGTGTTACGACTCGGCGCAAGGCTTTCTGACCGACTACCGAGCGGCTCACCCGGGGTGCATTTTGCTCGATATTCGTATGCCGGGAATGTCGGGAGTGGAACTGCAACGCACACTCAAAGAGCGCGGGCAGACGGCTTTGCCCATTATCTTCATCACGGGCCACGCGGATGTCACTACAGCTGTCGACACTTTGAGGATGGGGGCGTTCGATTTCTTGCAAAAGCCGGTAGACGGCGATCGCCTAAACGAATCCATCGAAGCTGCGTGTCGCATCAGCTTGGCGCAGCAGTCGGGAAGACTCAACCCCGAAGACGTCAACGAAGTTTTTTCCACTTTAACGCCGCGCGAAAAAGAAGTGGCCAGACTTCTCACCCAAGGCGTGACCACCAATCGCGAAATTGCCGAGCGTATGGCTTTGAGCGAACGCACCGTGCAAGGCTATCGCAACACGGTTTACCACCGTTTGCGTGTGCACAATTACCAAGAGTTCGTGCAACAAATCAAGGGCGCCGATACAGGCTTGTTGGCCGGAAGTTTCGGTTCCTGACGATCTTTCTTATGCGGCCGGATGTCGGAAGATGTTCGGTCGATTCTTTTTCATGCGTTCGTCGAATCAGTTTTGATAAAAATAAAGCATTGGACTGTTGGACAATACGTTGATACGCTTTCTGCATGAATTTCGACTTTCATGCGGAGAGTAAAATGATGGAAAAATTGGCAACGGCTGCGGTGGCCATGACCGTGGGTTTGAGCTCGACGGCAAGCGCTTTGGAAGTGCGTATGGCCGAAATCTATGTCAAGCCCGACTACGTCGAATCTTTTAAAGAAATCGTCAATACCAATATGCGCTTGTCGGTGGAAAGGGAAGAAGGTGTCATCTCCATCTATGCGGTGGAAGACAAAACCGATCCCACGCATTTGACGTTTTTTGAAATCTATGCCGATCACGATGCTTATCTGAAGCACACGCAGACGGAACACTTCAAAAACTATATCGCGCAGACCAAAGACTTGGCCGTTTCGAAAAAGCTCATTGAAGTCAACGGCGCGGGGCTTTATCCCGAACCCGTCAAGCGCTGGCCGCAAACGGCTTCCTCTGAAGGTAAAGAACAACGCTTTATGGTGACGGTGCGCATTACCGACAAGGAAAAGGTGGCACCGTATTTGGCCGATCATATGGCTTATCTTCAGAAGTACTTTGAGGCTGGCGACTTCTTGATGTTCGGACCCTATGCGGAAGGTGCCGGCGGCTGGTTGATTGCCAAGGCGCAAAGTCGCGCTGCCTTGGATGAATTGATCGCCAAGGACCCTTTGACTGCGGCCAAGGGTGGTGTTGAGTATTCGACCGAAGCCATTCGCGTCGGTCGTTCTCAAGCCGTCAAACCCGATTGAGGCGAGGATAAGGCTATGCAAACGAACACCATCCAACGCCGCAAACTTCTGTTGACGGCAACGGCTGCCACGGCCGGGTTTGCAACGACCGGTTTTGCGCAAGACAAAAAGACACCGATGTTTGATCGCACGTGCGACGTCTTGGTGATCGGTGCCGGAATGGCGGGATTAACAGCTGCCAAAACTTTGGCTAAGCAGGGCATTAAGGTGACGGTCGTGGAAAAGCGCAACTGGGTTGGGGGCGACGCCATCTACTCGACCGGCGTGGTGCTCGGCGCGCAAACACGTTTTCATCAGCACGACGGCATTGTCGAGGGCGTCAGTATCGAAGACTACTGGAAGCGACTCAATCGGGGGCTTTTTGACGAGCCGGTTTCAAAAGTCAGAGACAACATGCCCGAGTCTCCAAGCTACTCGGGCATCGCCAAGCACGATCCTGCCGTATTGCGTGCTTGTGCCGAGAAGTTGCCTGACGTGGCCGAGTTTTTATTTGAAAACGGTGTTAAGGTTTTGCCGATTCCCAAAGCAGCTCCGTTTCTGCTCCCGACAGCCAAAGGCGCCATGGGAGAGTTGGCCAAACGTTTGCGTGCGGACATTGTCAAAATGGGCGGCACTTTTTTAATGCAAACGAGCGCGCAAGAACTCTTGCAGGACGACTCTGGTGCAGTTGTCGGTGTCAGGGTGCGCACGCGTGAGGCTCGAGAAATTGCCATCGGTGCGAAATCTGTGATTCTGGCAACCGGCGGTTTCTTGGATAACGACAAACTCATGCGGCACTACAAGCGCTATTGGTCCACCGCGCCCAAAGGCTTTGCGTTTGTAGGGGGCGGCATTCCGACGGATCGAACCGGTGACGGCATTGAACTTGCCAAAGCCATCGGTGCGGCTTTGGAAGATATGGAGTCGGTGCCGAAGTTTTACACCGCAACACAAAAGGGCGTTGCTTCCTTTTCTTGGCTGATGCTCGATACCGACAAAGCGTATGTGGTGGACAAATCAGGACGTCGTTTTGTGAACGAACCTCAGGCGCGTTATTCGGGATGCGCTTTGGTCATGTTGCGACTTGGTGTGGACGGCGGTTATGTGTTGTTTGACCAAGAAACATTCTCCGGCAAAAATGCCGCACGTTGGCAATTTGCCAAAGTCTTACAGGAAGGTGGTCTCGTCAAGGCCGATACGGTGGAAGAGTTGGCTAGGCTTTCCGGTGTCGATGCCAAGGGGCTCAAGGAAACAATTGAGACGATTTCCCGCGATGCAGCAAAAGGTATGGACTCTCAATTCGGACGAAAAGACGCGCGTTTTAAAGGCCTCAAACCCCCGTATTACTTGTCCAAGCCTTATTGGCCCGTCATGTTTAAGACCGAGGGCGGCATCGAAGTGAATGCTCGCTTTGAGGTGTTGCGTCATTCGGATTTGACTGCCATTGAGGGGCTTTACGCTGTGGGTGCCACGTGCGGCTCGATCTCCACGCGCTTGTGCGATGTGTTTGCAAGCGGTCTGGCGGTGGCGGAACAAATGACAAAAGTCCGACGTTAGAAGCATAAATGCAAATGTAGCCTGTCTGCAAAGGGTTTTAGGGCGGTAAGTGAGCACTTGCTGATAAGTGCGCCTTGCCGCTTTTTCGTGAGCGAAATGCCGGGCGATGCGAACTTGCAATTTGGGGTAGAGTATAAGTAGCGTTAAGTCATTCTGGATAAGTCGTATGCCGGCTAAAACCTCTTTTCTCGAATATCGTCCCATTTTGTCTACTGCCGAAAAAGCGCAACTGCATTCTCTTGCGGCACAATGCCCGTATGTTTCGTTTCTGACGAATGCACGCAGTTACGAAGAACGCTCCATTGCCTATGCCTACGTTTCAGCCAAGATTGAAGGATGTCGCTATACCAAGCGCGGGGCAGCGATGTTGTTGAAGTACGGCTTCACCGAAGGCGGACAAACGTACAAAGACGCCGTGATGCTCGTTAACCTCAAGAAGTCTTTCGAGTTTGTGACGGGCAATCTTTTGCCGATGAAAACCCTCTCTAAGAAAATCTATCTCTGTGCACGACACAAGGGCCTTGTCGACGGACTATTACCGGATTTTCAGGTAGGCCAAGTGCGACAGTATCCTGCGAAGATTATCGGGTGCAGTTACCGACCGCTCAAGGATTCGGACGCGTTGGAAGCGGCCTTGGACAAGCTTGGTTCGGTAGCTGAGACGATTGACGATCCGTTTGAGCTTGCAATCTATCTGCAAACGCGCTTAGCCAAACTGCATTACTTTTCCGACGGCAACCGACGTCTGGCGCGACTGATAGAAACTGCTGTTCTTGCATCCAACAAAATGTTGCCGGTCTTTCTGCGAGAAGAGAGTATGGATGAGTATCGCAGAGCCATAGTCGACTTCTACGAAACCGATGACGACAGTGCCTACAAAGCACTCTTTTTGCGCGAGTACGAACATTCGGTGCTGTTTTTGCAAGGCAAAACGCCGGAGCAGATTGAGGCTGAAAAGAGAGCCTTACAAAGTATTCGAGAACGTTGAAACAGGCCACAAAAACAGTAATTTAGCTTGTATGCGATACTTTAACTTTGCAATTCCTTGATTTGGTGTGACGTTGGGGGGCCGTCTACCGGCCGGTAACCGAGCCGAACTATCGTTGTTTACAGGGGTTTTGGGAAATTTTGCGACACTCAAAACAGTCGTCTTTAACTCGAATCGCGAGCTCGCCTTTTCTTACTAATGTCTGCCGTCGAAATGACGCACCCCGACAGGCGTTATGAGTCTGACTTTGCGTTCCCTATACCCCGTTAACATATCGTATGTGAAACTTATTTGAGCAATCGGCCTTGAGGGCTTTGTCGTGCCAAGGCGCTTAAACACTGAGTTCGTCGACGTAATCGGCTTCGTTTGCGAGCTCTCTGTCGTGCACGACGGCGTTACCTTTGGTGGTAAGCATGTCGCCGGTAATCGCGCTGTTAATGCCTGCCTTTAAACACAGCTTTTGCGTTTCTTCCGACAGACGTGCACGACCGCCCGCAAAGCGCAAATAGGCCGTGCGGTTGAGTAACCGAAAGATGGCAACCGTGCGAACGATTTCATCGTCACTGATGAAGGCAACGTTTTCCAAGGGCGTGCCCGGAATGGGGGAGAGGATATTGATGGGAATCGAGGGCACTTCGAGTTTTGCCAGTTGCATCGCCAACGACACGCGATCTTTTTCCGATTCTCCCATGCCGATGATGCCGCCCGAGCAAATGTCCATACCGACAGATCGGGCAGCCTCAAGCGTTTTGATCTTGTCGGCAACTCTGTGTGTGGTGCAAAGCGTCGAAAAGAAAGCGCGGCTTGATTCGAGATTGCAGTGGTAGCGAACGACGCCGGCAGCCAAAAGAGTTTCCAATTCCTTTTGGGTTAAGAGTCCGGCCGACAAACAGATTTCAAGATCGGTTTCTTGGCGCAAGCGCTTCACGATTTGCGCGACCTCGCGCACTTCGCGTGCGGAAAGCTTTCTGCCGCTTGTAACCAAAGAAAAGCGTTTGACGCCGGCGGCTTCAACGGCACGAGCGTGTTGTAATGCCGTTTCTTCATCGATTAAAGGGTATTCGGGGGCTTGGGTTTTGAAGTGTTTGGACTGAGAGCACCAGGCACAGTCTTCGCTGCATTTGCCCGACTTGGCGTTGACAATCGAACAGAAGTTGAAGGTTTCGGGTGCGAAGGACTTTGTGGCAAGTTCGGCTGCCGCAACGAGGGAGGCGGTAGACACGCCCTTAAAGAGGTCGGCCATTTCGTTTGTCGTCTTTTGTGCCACGATATCGGGGTGCGTCATTTCGATTAACAAACCGGCTTCAAAGCCGAATGCGGGAGTATCTGCCATTTTTCGTTTCCGTTCGCAGGATGTTTCGGATGTCGGCTTTTCTTGTGCCGAAGCAAGGAATCGAATATTACAAGCATTGGTTGCGTCGTTTTCCATGGTCGGATACGGGTTTTTCTGATCTTTGCAGACCTTGAAAAAGATTTTTTCTTTTGTTTGACCCGCTAACGGATTGATTTTGAAGGATTCTTTAAATCCAATGAGGAGAACGCTTCCAAACGGCTTGCAAAATGCAAAATGTTTCCGTTAAAATGCGCATCCTGCTGTTGCAGAACACAACAAAAAATTCGGAGCCGATGGCAACATTTGCAAAGAATGAAAATTGCTGTATAATACGCAGTTCAGGCAAACGGAATCGTGAAAACGGTTTCTCTGTGGAGTGGTAGTTCAGTTGGTTAGAATATCGGCCTGTCACGCCGAGGGTCGCGGGTTCGAGTCCCGTCCACTCCGCCAAA
>CALKKK010000157.1 GCA_937995395.1 uncultured Sutterella sp.
GCTTTTGGTGGTCTTGGGCATCATGATCTACTTGGCCTTCCGTTTCGAATGGAAGTTTGCCGTGGCGGCCATTATTGCCAACTTGCACGATATCTTTATCGTGGTGGGTATCTTTGCCGTGATGCAGTGGGAATTTTCGCTGCCGGTGCTTGCGGCCGTTTTGGCCGTCTTGGGTTACTCGGTAAACGAATCCGTGATTATTTTCGACCGTGTGCGCGAACACTTTAGAAAGATGCGTCGTGCCGATACGGTGGAAGTGATCAACTCGGCCATTACCGCAACGATTTCCCGTACGGTGATCACCCATACGTCAACGCTTGCCATGACCTTGTCGATGTTCTTCTTCGGCGGTCCGGCACTGCACTACTTCTCGTTGGCTTTGACCATCGGTATTTTGTTGGGCGTTTACTCGTCCGTGTTCGTGGCAGCTGCTATTGCCATGTACTTGGGTGTGAAGCGCGAAGACTTGGTCAAAACCGTGAAGAAGGATGAAGTTCAGGAGATGGTGCCGTAAGGCTAAATTTCAACTGAATGGAAGTTGAGATTGCCCTCAAGTGAGAACGGAATAAAACCGTTCGGCTTGAGGGCTTTTTCATGCGACGACGTCGGTGCCGACATGTTGGAGAACAGACTCTCGCCCAAAGAGCGGGTAGGGACGGTCTTATTCGTATCGAGAACAACCACTATCGCATGGGATGATCGGGACGTTGGCAAAGTTGTCGAGATGAATGGTATTCGTGACCGATATTCTCGATTGGATGCTCTTTAATGTCGTGATGGGCAATTGCGATGCGCACGGCAAAAATCTGAGCTTCTTTTCGGGAAAGAACGGCTTGGCGGTGGCGCCTTGGTACGATTTGGTGAGCGTTGAGATGTTGGAGGGCGTCAATCATACGATGGCGATGTCGGTGGCAGGCGAGTTCTCGGTGGATGCAATCGGCCTCAAAGAGCTTGCGCTCGAATGTCGTCAGGTCGGGGTGACGCAGGAACTGCTGCAAGAGCGGTTGTCCAAGATGCTTCAAAGGCTTATGGCGCTTGATTTGGATACTTTGCTACCCGATGGGTTAACCGATTCGGATAATGCGTTTGCAAAGCGATTTACGGCTTTCCTTAAAATGAAAATTCGATGCTGGTGCAGAAATTGCAACTTTTGGCGTGGCCGGTCATTGAAGTTCAAGTATGAAGTTATGTAGTATGTCAACTGTGATTGTCGATTTTCACGTATGACAGAAAATTGATACACAGGTAATGAAAAAAGTTTGAAAAAAGCACGACAACAAAATAACGATATGCAAGACTCCTCGTTCACTCAAAGGAGTTTGCAACATGCAATACATTGAACTTATTCGGAACCCTCGCACCTGAAGATCAGGAAAAACTCACCCGGGCATTGCAAACAGTGGATTTGACTGTAGAGCAAGCCTCGGATCTGTTATCTCTTAAAATTGTGCTGGAAGGCGCTCAATTTCAAGGGACGGTGCCGTCTGATTTGGCATATGCTCTTTGGAAGCTACAGTGGGTCTATTATCGGATGGTTGGGCAGGTTCTGCATGAATCTTCTACAGCGGTTCTGAACAGCGAAGAAAAAGAAACATATAAACTGATTTTCAAGATTGATCAGGGCTCCACCGACGGGAAAGCCGACATCAGTCAATCGATGCTCGATCTTGCTTCAAAGGCTTTTGACAAAATGGAATCTTGGGAAATTTTAGTCGGACTAACATTGTTGCTCGGGGCCTACCTTGGCTGTAAGTGGTTCGAACACCTGACAGAGGTGAAGAAACTAGACCTTGGACGAGACAAGGTTGAGCTTGAGCGCATCAAGACAGAGCTTGAAGGCACTAAAACAGAGCTTGAACGCGTTAAAACAGAGGCCGAAATTGCTAAAAAAGAGTCTGATAATCAAGTAATGCACAAAATGCTGGAAACCTTTAAAGAGGCTTTCATTGCAGCAAAAGATGCTGGTCGCGAAGGGCGTATGGCGGTGCTGAAAGGGGTCTCGGGTATCACCAGTGCTCGCATTGGTAAACGCTCGTATGATCAGGGGCAAATTGAGCAAATTAAGCGTAGAGCCACAAAGGTAAAGGCAACCAGTGAGACCGAACATCTTTATGTCACGGTCGACAACTTGTTTGCACAAGATAAAGACAATCCAATAGTGGTTGTCAGAGAAAAAGACACCGGTCGCATTTTTAAGGCGAATTTGGCTTTGACACCCGAGGATTATTCGGACTTTGACGCGATTCTGGATATTGTGTGGAATTCCGCAAGGTTCCCTAACCGTTATTTCTGGGCAGAGATTTCGTATAGCAAACGGCGTGATAAGGTTTTGTCCGCGACGATCTCGGCAATCGCTCTTGCCGAAGCGGATCTGCCTCAGAATACGGATGATGTCGATGAGGATTTTGAGGATTAAATCGAAAATCTAAAGCAATGGCCACCCCTGAGTGGCCATTGTCATATTTGGAGAAAATGAGTCAAGGCAAAACGATGCGACGTTTAAAACTGCGCATCCGGATAAAGCTGACACAAAATCTCGCGAATAACGCTGTCAAACGCTGACGGCAGGTGCTTCGTTTCAAGCTGGTGGTGCTTTAACGTTTCTTCCACCGTCTCGCGCCAGAAAGCGGGATATTCGCCTTCTTCCCAGTTGCCGCGACCGCGACCGAAGTGAGCAATCGCCAAGTAAAGCAAAACGGCATCGGTAAAGAAGTTCTTCACGGCGCTATCGGACCACGTCACAACCGTGCCTTGCGCTTCTTTCTTCTGGTTATAAGCCACAGCCAAGCCAGCACCGCCTAAAGCCCCCACAACGGTACCGATGAGCGTTCCCAAGCCCAAAGAGAGGCCGCCCGTTGCCAAATCTGCCACCAAACCGCCTGCTGCACCCGTGCCGATGGCGCCTGCCGCGGCCGCATGCTTGGGATCGACGGGATTGGAGACCTTCCAGTCGGTTTGCATGCGCGTCAAAATGGTCTTTCGCACACCTTTGCCTTTGAGACCGTTGGCGGCAATGAGCTTGTCGGTCAATGTGCAGAAATCGTCCACGGATCGTGCAGACAGTGCGGTTTGTGCCGCTTCCGTGGGATCGTGCGCATCTTGTTGCTTGACTAACCCCAAACGCTTTCCCCAGAACTTGAACTGATCGACCATCGAGGGTGTTTCGG
>CALKKK010000158.1 GCA_937995395.1 uncultured Sutterella sp.
TGGGATCGGTGCAGCTGTAGGGAACACCGCGGCGAATTTCGATATGCACTTCAATCACTTGCTGACGTAAAAGTTCACGCTCGGCAGGCGTCATCCTGCGCACAGGCTTGATGTCTTTGCCCTGCGCGGCAACACCGTCGACAACATAGCGCTGCTTGATGGCGCGACGTTCAGTAGGCGTCATATGAAGACGCATCTGGCGGCGTTCGTCTTTGGTCATATAGCGCCATTGAAAGAGTCGCTGCTCGTGCGTTAACAACGGCCACAAGCGAGCTCTTTGCTCGGCACTCATGCGATCCCAAAAGAGCACTTCCTGGGGATTTTGAGCATTGGTCGTGACGACGTCGGGCACGGCTACTTCCTGAGCCATGGCCGACAGCCCTGCACAACCGCAGGCGCAAGTGCAAAAGACGAAAGTTTTAAAACAAAATGTCATTCGCGAAATTTTCCGCTTGGATTGAACTTGAGTGCAACTTTACCCGCATTTGCGTTTAAAAGGCAGTGGGAGACTGCAATGAAAAAGCAAAAAGTCTCGGCAATTTGTAACAGAGCGTAGGATTTGCCCACACGCAAAAATTGTAACAGGCAAAATTGTAACAACGATTTGGGCAAGCGCTATCATTGACTTTGTCGCTTGCAAACAACCGATTTGTGACTTTGGAGTAAATCACTATGACCGAAAATGAACGTAAACCCAAGATTCTTGTTGTGGACGACGATGCCCGTTTGCGCGATTTGTTGCGCCGCTACTTCGGCGAAAACGGTTTTTCCGTCACTGTCGCCGAAAGCGGCCAGGCAATGAACCGCGTCTGGGTGCGCGAACGCTTCGACGTTTTGATTTTGGATTTGATGATGCCCGGCGAAGACGGCCTGCAGATTTTGCGTCGCCTGCGTGCTTCCAAAGATACGACCCCTGTGTTGATGTTAACGGCCCGCGGTGAAGACGTCGATCGCATCGTAGGCCTCGAATTGGGTGCCGACGATTACATTCCGAAACCCTTTAATCCGCGCGAACTGTTGGCTCGCGTACACGCCGTGTTGCGCCGCCGCCCGCAGTCCGACGCCCCGGGCGCGCCTTCGATGGAAAACGAAGTGGTGAGCTTTGGCGAATTCGAACTCGATTTGGGTCGTCGCGAATTGCGCAAAAACGGCACCCCCGTGGCTTTGACCACCGGCGAATTTGCCGTAATGAAGGCCTTTGCCCGTCATCCGCGTGTGCCGTTGTCTCGCGATAAGTTGATGGAAATGGCGCGCGGTCGCGAATACGAAGCCTTTGACCGTTCTTTGGACGTTCAGGTGAGCCGCTTGCGTAAACTCATCGAACCCGATCCTGCCAAACCCCGTTACCTGCAAACGGTCTGGGGTCTGGGCTATGTGTTTATTCCGGATGAAAGCGCTCCGGCTACCGAAGAAGCTAACGAGTAATGCAAACTGCCATTGCCAGTCGCGTACCGACGCCCACCCCTAACCTGTTTTGGCGCACCTTCATCCTGATGATGTTGTTGATCGTCTTTTCGGTCATGGGGTGGTTGCAAAGTTATCGCGTTTTAAACGAGACGCCCTACGCCGTGAGTGCTGCTCGTCAGATTGTCACCATGGCAAATTTGACGCGCTATGCGTTGGTCACCGCCGATCCTTTGTATCGTCCCGATCTTTTGATGGTGCTTGCAAGTCGCGAAGGCTTGCGCATTCTCCCGAAAGAGCCCGACGATTTGGCCCTGCCCCTGACAAGTGAAGCCGGATCTCCGTGGTCGGTGGCCGACATCGAAAACTACGTGCGCGCCTCTTTGGGGCCCGATACGGTTTTGGCAAGCAATGTCAACGGCGAACGCGGCCTCTGGGTGTCGATATCGATAGACGGCGACAGCTACTGGCTGATGACCAATTCCACTTTGATTAATCCGTTTTACGGGACAACGTGGATTTGGTGGGCTCTGGCTGCTTTGGTAGCTTCCATCTTGGGTGTGACCTTTCTCACACGACGCTTGATTGCACCTTTGAGCAAACTTTCCGACAATGCCCAGGACTTCGGCAAAGGCATCATGCCGCAAGCCTTGCCTGAAGACAGCGGCCCCGAAGAATTGCGTGAGGTCAATAAATCCTTTAATCGCATGGTGCAGGACATCACCCGCATGGAAAGCGATCGCGAAATGCTTCTGGCCGGCGTCTCGCACGACTTGCGCACACCCATTACACGCTTGCGTCTGGAAACGGAGTTAGCCAATTTGCCTGACGACACCCGTGAAAATATGGTGAGCGACTTGGAGCAGATGGAAAACATCGTCAACCAGTTCATGGCCTATGCACGCCGAAGTACGCAGCCGATGGAGCGTGTCAATTTGTCCGAAGCGGTCAATCGCGTCATTCACTCGATTCGTCTGGATATCGATCCGGCCTGCGAATTGACGACCGATATCATGGACGACATCTACATCAATGCGCATCCGATCGAACTCTCGCGCGTAGTGCAAAACCTCTTTACCAATGCTCTGCGTTACGGTAAGAGCGATGACGACATGCTTTATTTGGACGTCAAGGTCTATAAGGATAAGACCAACGCCTATTTGGAAGTGGCCGATAAGGGCCCGGGGCTTGACATGAGCCAGGCCGATCGTCTGATGCGCCCGTTTGAGCGCGGCGACAGTGCTCGCGGGGGCGTAACCGGTACCGGTTTGGGCTTGGCCATTATCGACAGAATCGTGAAACGCTCTTCGGGCACAACAACCTTGGCAACGAGCGATCCGCACGGTTTAAAGGTCATTATCAAGGTGCCTCTGGCGCCCGCAATCGGTTGATATTGACCAAAATGCAACACCGACTCCCTCTTTGCAATACGCATCGAGGGAGTTTTCTTTTCTTTGATAAAAGTCAAATCTACGTAGTGGGTACTTAGTCCCAAAATTGCGGTGTTGACAGAGCGTAAGGTCTTTTTAAGATTGACGGTCGACTTCAAAACAAATCACAGCTCCTCAATTTTGAAGTCGGTCATAACAAACGCGCGTCAATCCACTATTTTGTTTCAGGAGAGAAAACGATGAACCAATCTCAGATGTCTCGTCGCAGCCTTTTGAAGAGCTCCTTTGTGGGTGCTGCTGCCGCCGGTGCTGCCGGTATGACGACCGTTGCTCAGGCTGCCCCCAAGAAGGCTGCCGTTGAAAACTATGACTGCGTCGTGTTGGGCGCAGGTCCCTCCGGTTTGATCACGGCCATCACGGCTCATGACGCCGGTGCCAAGGTTGTGATTTTGGAAAAGTGCGACCGTCCCAACGGTAACGCCATTTTCGCTTTGGGTTCCGTTTGCGGCTGGGGTGCTCGTCACCAGAAGGAACAGGGTATCGAAGATACGGCTGAAGCCTTCTACGCTATGATGATGGACGTCTCCAAGCAGATGGGTGACAAGGCTTTGAATCGCCTCTACACCGACAAGATTTCCGAAGGCATCGACTGGCTCGAAAAGGAAGGCGTGAAGTTCGGTAAGATTCGCCCCATGCCCTATCCGCGTTTGGGTCGTACCTGCCGCGTGTTGGGTGAAGGCTTGACGGGCGGTGCTCGTTTGGTTCAGACGCTTTTGGCTGCCGCCACCAAGCGCGGTATCGAAATCAAGTACGAACACAAGGCTATCGAGCTCGTTCACAACGAAAAGTTTGAAGTTCAGGGCGTTGTCGCTTTGACCCCGGCCGGTCAGAAGACCTTCATGGCCAAGGGCGGCGTTTGCATCTGCACGGGCGGCTTCTCGGCCAACCCCGAAATGGTCGACCGTTACATCGGCGGCTGGGCAACCCGCATGGTCTTGCGCGGCTCTACCGCCACGACCGGTGAAAACATCTCCTTGACGTTGCCGTTGTTCACCAAGTTCGTGAACATGGATCAGTTCCACGCCGGTCCTATCGTGGGCGCCACGCACGTCAACCCCGCTGACGTTTTGAATTCCGGCTACGGTATTCAGGTCAACACGTCCGGCAACCGTTACATGGACGAAAACAACACCTACGTGATTAAGGCTCGTACCACTGCTCAGCAGACGTTGGACAACAAGGCCTGGGTGATCGTTGACGCCGACTGCTCCGTTTTGGACAAGGTGATTCCGAAATACGAACGCTTGAACAGCCCCTACGGCAAGGCCGACACCATCGCCGAACTTTGCAAGCAGGTCGGTTTGCCCGCTGAAAAGATCGAAAAGCTCGTGAAGGAATATAACGACAAGATGAAGGCCGGTAAGTTGGACGAAATGGTTCCTGCTTGCACCTACAAGAAGCCCCATCCGATCGCAAAGGCACCCTTCTATGCTATCCCCTTGCAGGGCGGCATGACGGCAACCTTCGGCGGCCCCTTGATCAACACCAAGACCGAAATCCAGAACTTGGACGGCAAGAGCATCCCGGGTCTTTATGCTGCAGGCAACTCCGCAGCCGGTATCTTCTTCTACAACTACGCCGGCGGCGCTCAGCTCGGTGCAGCAACTGTGTTCGGCCGCATTGCCGGTGCCGAAATCGCTGCACGTGCAAAGAAGACCAAGTAATTTAAGCGGGAGAATTTTGAAATGAAAAAGACGATTTTTGCCCTTACCCTTTCGCTCGGTCTGGCCATGGCTGCCACGAGCTCCTTTGCCGCCGAACAGACCCTGGCTCAAAAGCACGGCGCAATGTGGCCGAAGTCTGAAAACGGTTTCGTGACGAAGGATCAGTGCTTGAAGTGCCACGGCCCCTACGAAAAGTTGGGCCAGACCACTGCCAACCTTGAACCCAATCCTCACTTCAACCACATGGGTGCGGTGAACTGTGAAGATTGCCACAAGGCTAACGGCCCGGTCGCCAAGCCCGAATTGATGTGCAACTCCTGCCACCAGTTCACGATCAAGGAAAAGGCTGCCAAGAAGTAATTCTTAGGTCTCCTATTTCCTGACTCGCCTCCGACCCCAAACTCCGCCCCTAAAAGTTAAATCTAGGGGCGGAGTATTGATTTCTGTTA
>CALKKK010000159.1 GCA_937995395.1 uncultured Sutterella sp.
ATGTCCACAAAATTTGACATTCAAGCGACAATCCAGAAGTCTTCTCTACGCAATGGTTGAAAAGTCATTTTCGGATGATTGTAGGGGTGTGGAGCTCTCCGCCCAATTGAAATTGGCGTCCACTGCATAAACGACTCAAGCACCGGCTAGATACTACGTTGCCGACAGATCGCTCTTACACGCATAAGTAGTCGTAAACGCCCGTGACGTGTCCAAAGAATGTGGCGCGTTGCTCCGTGAAGAAGCAACGCGCCAACTTATGCAGAGCCCAAGAGATGTTCGAAGTTCCTAACGAACGCTATTATCTCCACTGGATTTTTCTGTCTAGCTTCAGACAATTTTTCAGTAAGGTCTGAATATGATCCGGCATGGGGTCAAGCGCAGCTTCAAGCAATTCTGTATTTTGTCGATAGGGTAAAAAGATCCCGCGACGCAATAATTTGAAGATTGTATAGGACATGAGTTTGCCGGATAGGATATCGAGTCTGCGCACCTTTCGGTTTTGCAACGTTCGTTGACCCAAAAACTCAGAGCGGGCTGACACACACACAATAACGGCGCGTCAAGCCGTGTAAGAGTTTTTTCGGGAATAGAGCCGAAAGTATCCATGAGTTTTTCAACGACCGAAAGCACGAAATTGACGTCAGGTAAATCACGACCGGTTTCCCTCATGCGCAAAAGCTCGGGGTCAACGTCAAAACGCTTTGCTTTTTTTCGGCGCGTTTTGCCGGTGTTTCTGACACTCCAGAAGTTCATCCGGCAGCGGTCCGTAGAGTTGGGCAATTCTTTTAAGGTCTTGTACGGGGACAGCCTTGCCCGATGCCCATTTTTGGACACTACGGACAGCGACTTTGAGCCCGAAGGTTGCCTCGACTATCGATAAGCTGATAGGCTGCACGAATGACGAGACGATGTAAATCAGCCGGCTAAAGATTCCGGAATGCGAGAGCCTTCAATGGATTCGTTGCAAACGTCTGAGTTGACAGAACGCCTTACAGATGCAGGATTGGTTGATGCAGGATCGGTCACTGTTATTGTGCTCTAAGGCGAAAAACAATCAAAAAATACGCTGCACTTTCAGATAAACAATGCTTGCGCACAATTATTTTGCAAAACAATTTAAAGATCAATGCGGTTGAAAACATTTTAAAAATGATCTTTTACTTTTGAAAATTATGAATACCATCCCCAAGTCAGTTACAAAGAATCCCGTCGCATGTTTTTGGCTTTTGTCAAAGACTTGAACTGTAGTTTTGTGTTGACGTCCAAAGTTGCCGAAACCTTTGAAGAGGTGCTTAAGCCCGTCGAAGACGGTGTCTACATTCAGCTGCGTGCCAACGGCGACATCTATATCGGAGAAGCCGGCAACGTCATCCAGCGACAAAAGCAGCATCTCGCGCGCGGAGTCGATCTCAAAGGCTTGGCAGTGATTTCGTTTGAGGGACTTGATCCTGAGGTGCGTTTTCGGCATGAAACGGATTTGATTGCCAAGGCCATGGAACGAGGTTTGATGCTTGCCAACGACTCCAAGATGCGCATTGCGCACGATCGTCTCAAACAAAAGGCACCGTTGCGTTTGGACAAGTTCAAGCACGACATGGATGCCATGAGTATCAAGATCAATAACGAAATCGGTATTGAAGGGTGGTTGCGCAAATGCAAACAAGCCCGAGCAGAGATGGATGAAAAAGACTGGGAGAAGTATCAGGATTTCGTCAAGACCCCGGGCACCGTCGATTTGACGATTCTTGCCAATCGCTACATTCGTCGTGTGTTGCCTGAGCCCGAAGCTACCTACGGCACCTTTTGGTGGTTGGAGGTCAATAGCGATGCGCGCTCGCCTTTTATTTCCATGACGATTCAGACGTGGGGAGTGGCTTTGGTGAAGTGTCGCATTACGCGTGCGACCGGCGTGATGTCGGTTTTGGTGGAAGGAATGGGGGAGATGACGCCTGAGGACTATACGGCGTGTATCGACAGTGGGTTGATTTTGACGGTGCAGTCGCAGTTGATTTTAAGGATGGGGCTGACTAGACAGGCGACTAAACGTGGGGATGTGGGGAGGTTATTTGTGTTGTGACGGCTAGGCGGTGACGCTTAAGGCGATGTTGGTTTTGCAGAGATTGCAAAGGGAAAGCATTCGTAGATTTTTCAGATAAATATATGTTATCTAAAAGAGACGGTCTTTAAGTAGAAGGTCTTAGTAGTGTCCCTGAAAAGTCAAACAACCTCGAACTTTTTGATCCGTCTATTACGCGGAGCAAGCATCAATAAAATCGAGGTGAATCAAGCAGTTTGAAAAAAGAAAGGGTTTATTCAACGGCAAGTTGATGTCTTGACAATGGTACATGTAGGTCTAAAATTTTGAAGCGACTTTGTCGTAACAATTTGAAATAACTATCCAGATTTAAGGACACACGATATGAACAAAAAAGTCATATTGGCTCAAGCCTTGCCGCTTGGATTACTATTGGCCTTGCCTCTGAGTACCTACGCACAGTCGGGGGGGGGGCAAAACTAACAGTTGACAATACCCAAACAGCCGCTACGGTTGGGGGAGCAGAATGGCACCCTGATAGCGAAAATACGCAAGATATTTGGCACACATCAAGTGTTGCTCAAAACATCATCGAGATTTACGGGGTTGACCTTACCCAGAATGATATTCCGGGTGCTAAAGCGATAAGAATCTCCGGCGGACGATCTCGAAACAATCATTCTGAAGTTTTCGGAAATCAAGTCATTATTTCCAAAAGTACTACAGCTGATATTTGGTGCGGTCGAGCAGAGTACGGTCAAAACGCAGTTCAGAACTCCGTCACTATTTCCAATAAAAGTACCGTCACTGCGAATGTCTTTGGTGGCTATGGCATGGCCGAAGGGTCAAGAGGTGGCAGTGGCGACATCATTGGCAATCAAGTTACGATAGCCGATAGCAACATTACCGGTGGATCTATTTACGGTGGAGCCAGCTACGGTTTGGGTAATGTCACGGGTAATTCCGTCGTAATTAGTGATGGAACCACAAGTAGTCGATCTGTTTTCGGCGGGTATATAAATTCTGCCGATAGTGTCGGGGTGGTAAGTCGTAATCAAGTCACGATCACCGGTAAAAGCAATATAACGTTGGCAGTATATGGAGCTCAGAGCAGAGCCACCAACGGTGAGGTTGCAAATAATCAAGTCACGATCGAGGGTGAGAGTAGTGTAACTGCTGCTGTCTATGGCGGCTATGGCGTTGGGACTGTGACTGGAAACGGCGTCAAAGCTTCAACAGTAACCCTATCAAATCGCGTATATGGTGGATTTGGTACTGCTTCTGCTGACGTTACTAATAACTGGATTGAATTGGACGATGTCGAATTGTCCGGTTATGTATATGGCGGGTATAGCAGTGGTTCCGGCGATGTAATCGGTAACTCTGTGAAAATTTCCGGTTCTAAGTCTTATACGAGTGCCGTGAGGGCTTATGGAGGTCAGGCAACTTCCGGCGACGCTAATCAAAATCGCGTCGAAATTACGGGTGGTACATTTGCCGGCAACATCTATGGTGGATTTAGCACGAGCGGTTCGGCCAATAATAATGTTGTAGTTTTGAGTGGTGGTAAATTTAGTTTATCTGTTACCGGTGGTCAGGGCGATGTTTCGGCAAATAACAACGCAATCGTTCTAAAAAATGATGCGGATGTCAGTGATTCAGTACAACTGAATGGCTACGCCGGTAACGCCACCTCGGGAGCATACGGTAACAGTTTGATTATCGATAATAGCTGGACTGGCTCTACGATTAACCGCGTAAATTCTGTAAACAACATCGGATTTAGCAATCTGAGTGTGTCTGAAGGATCAACGGATAAAACGTACACTATTACCCTTGTAGGGGCTTCAACGCAAGCCAATACCGTCGTTGGCTCTTTCGATGTCAATGAAAACACGGATTTTGCCCAGGGTTACCAAACCGGCAAAACAACCATAAGATTGAATGCGACGAATTTGAGTACAGACGCCTCGATCGGTGGCACACTGGATTATTCCAATGCTCAGAAGGATCATGTGGTTGTAACCGATAACGGTGTTCGTATTCATGGGTTTGATGTGACGGCGAGTGCCACAACCTCTGCGGATAATAAAAGTACGGAGGTTGAAGTTGAGGCTACCGTCAATAAATCTGTGATTGCCGGTATCTACACCAACACAAACGGCTTCATCAATAAGACCGATGACGGTGATTACTACTACGGCTTGCAAACCAAATCCGCCGGTAACGGAACCTTGACCATTGCAGATGATTTCGAGACAAACGCTTCAGTGATTGCCGGCTCCTATGCTGTTACGGATGATGCGACCGGCGGCACGATTGTCCTGAAGAACAATACAAACGCATACGATTTGCTCGGCGGTTATACCGAAAGCCAAGGTGGCACAGTCTCTGGTAATACTTTAGTTGTCGATGGCTCAGGCCTTGCAAACACCGTCAACGCTTTCGATGAGGTCAGTTTCAGGAACGTTGCTCTTAACAGTGAAACGGTAGCTTTGACTGTTAACGAAGCATCTGATTTGTCAAAAGCCCGTTTTAGCATTGCTTTGGCGGGTGGTTCGGTCTTGTCTCAGGGTGACACCATTAACCTGATTGACGGAGATGTCGGTGAGTTTGACTCGAATGCCAATGTGACGATTGGTATCGGCACGGATGTTTATGGGACAGTCACTTCCGACGGTACGGGCTTAACCTTTGCAGCAGTTTCCGGTAAAGCCAGTGCCCAAACCCAAGTTCTGACTGAAGCTCGTTCGGCAACGACGGCTTTTGTCAATCAAGGTTTTGACATGGTGACCGATAGTCTTAACACCGTCACCGATCGCGAAGAAGGTCTCATGGTCTTTGTTGCCACGACCGGCACCAAGGGAACGTATGAAACCACCGGCAACGATGTGGACGTCAAGGGTTGGAACACGTTGATCGGCGTGGGTCACAAGACTGAAAACTTCGCGGTAGCTGCTTTCTTTGAAAACGGCGACGGCAACTATTCCACGTTCGTGCAGGACATCCGTCACGACGGTGACGTGGAATATAACGGCGGCGGTTTGATGGCTCGCTACGGTCATGACAACGGTCTTTACATGGAAGGCAGTTTGCGCGCCGGTGTTTTGTCCAATGAACAAAACGGTGCGCTCGTTGATCAAAGCAGCGGTCGTCGATTCGATTACGACACCGATTCGACATACTATGCCGGTCACATCGGTTTGGGTATGGTCTTTGATTTCGGCGGCGGTGCAGTGGACGCCTACGCCAAGTATCTCTACACCTACCAAGAAGGTGAAAGCTTGAAACTCAATGGCGAAAGCTTTGAGCTTGACAGTGTCGACAGCAGCCGCTTGCGTTTGGGTGCACGTTTCTCGAACCAAAACACCGACGGGTTGAAGTTCTACATGGGCGCTGCCTGGGAGTATGAATTCGACGGTAAGGCTACGGGTACTGCCAACGGCTTTGACATTGAAGAATCTTCTCTGAAGGGTAGCACCGTGATCGGTGAGTTCGGTGCAACTTACCGTCCGGGTCAAAGCTGGTTTATCGATGCCGGTGTCAAGGGCTTCGGTGGTCAGCGTACCGGTTTGAGCGGTAACGTTCAGGTGAAGTATCTGTTCTGATAATCCATCCTTGAACTGATCAAAGGGCGTGTCTTTTGTCCGGTGTTTGCCGGATGAGAGATGCGCTCTTTTGTTATCGATTGCTTACCTTGTTGCCTTTGATCGTATTCATGTGATCTTACGATCGTGATGTCGGTTTTGGTCGAGAGAATAGGGGAAATGACACCTGAGGATGATATGGCCGTAATAGAAAGCGGGTTACTTTTGATTGTCTTGTCTCAATTGTTTGCCATCATTGGTTTTACGCGGTAGGTAATGAAACGCGGGAATGCAAGGATGTTTTTTTATGTTGCGATTAGATGCTTGAGTCGTGATGCGATGGAGTTTAACTGAAAAAGCAATTCAAAATAACGTAAGTGCCGAATTGCAACGGGCAGAAATGAAAAGTTCGTCAGATTTGACAGACACTCGGGGGGGGGGCCAAACTCTCAATTGGATGACTATGTCTTTCGTTCGGAGGTTCATATGAATAAGACTTATCGAACAATATTCAGCCCGACTCGTGGAGTAACCGTTGTGGTCAACGAAGCCACGAAATTGCACACGAAATCCGGAAAGAGAGCCAAGACCCTAATCTCTTCAGCTGTTAGATTGGTTACAGGCGCATTCATGGTCGGTATCCTGACTTTGGGGGGTCCCGCCGCGGCGCAGGCTACTAATCTTGTCCTTCAAGGAAATCAGCCGACCAACGCACAGGTGTCAGATCTGAACATTGGCGACAAGCTTATCGGCGGTTGGGAAGTCGAAAACTCCGGGACACTCGGCCAAGTCCAAAAGGGAAGCACGCTCTCTTTTACGGCCGGTAAATTAAATGCCGAGGAAGTCATTGCCGGTAGCTATCTCAAGGTAAATAATAATACTCACTATGGTTCCGACAGTTTGGAGCTGAATCACGGTGATATTTCCACGACACTCTCCGGATCCACTGTCGACGAATATGCGATAGGTGGTAGCAAGATCGCCACGTATACCGACGCTAAGTCGAATGTCAAAACAGCTACCGTTGTGACAGGCACTACCACATTGACCATAACGGGCGGTCGCTATGGCGGCGATTATGGGAATCCTGAAGTTGCCGGGAGCACTAAGGGCAAGTACGGCGGTCTGGTTATCGGCGGCAACTATGTCAAAACCACGGGATCCCAGTCACTAGCAAACGTGGGTATCACCGACAGCACGAATGTTGTCATCGAAAACGGAACCTTCGAGGGGAGTGTAGTGGGCGGTAGCGTGGCCCATTCATACCAGACTGTAGGAGACGATAATCGAATCAGCGTTACCGACGGCTCCACGAACATTTCCATTTCCGGTGGTACATTCAATGCTTCTGCCGGCACAGATTCGGACAACGGCTTTCAGCTTCATGCAAGTGTGATCGGCGGAGGTCTGGCCAAAGGCGCGAATACGCAAAGCACAATTGTGGACGGTAGCAATGTTTCCATCACTGGCGGTACTTACAACAGCAAGGTTGTGGCCGGAAGCTATGTAACAACGGGCGGCAAAGCCTCAAACGGCAGCACGTCTCTGAAAATTGACAGCACGAACATTACTTTCGAGGACGATCTCATTGGCGGAGGTTTGATTGACACCGGTAGCGGCACGTCCAACACTCCGGATCTGACCGTCACGGGAGCCTCGTCCGTTACCGTCAATTTCAGTGCCGCCACCGCAGATAAGAACTACGTCGACGGCGAAATCTACGGTGGAAGCTATGTGCGCGTCAGCGGCTATGCGTCCGGCACTGACAGCTCTGTGACAATCAACGACATCTTCCAAAAGGCTGCTACCAACAAGGCTCAGTATATCGCGGGCGGTAGCAAATCCATGGCTTCCGGCGGTACCACATCTGAGGCAACCTTGAGTGGCACGTCTTCCGTGACCGTCAACGGCGGCACCATTGAGGGCGGCTCAGTTGTTGGCGGCAGTGTGGCGAAGGCAGGCAATGACAATAGTACTGCCTCCGCCACGGTTGGCAGCAGTAGCGCGATCGTTACCGGCGGTACCCTTGTCGGCGTTGTGGGCGGCGGTTTGGCTGAAACCTACTTCATGACGAGCGGCTCCGGTTCCGCGACTTCTCAGGTGACTGACAAGTCTTCGGTTTCTGTCAGCGGGGGCACCGTCAACAACATCAAATTCGGCGCAAGCAGTGAAAACTTCGGTGAGCTCAGCGCATCCGTTGTGGGTGGTGGTCTTGCCAATACTGACTACGCCACAGCTTTCGTGGGCGAGACTAGCGTGAATATCACCGGCGGCACCATTAATGGCAAGGTCGTGGCCGGCGGCGCCGCAGTTAACGGGGGTACCACCACTGTCAACGGCGACAGCAAGTTGATCATGACCGGAGGTACTGTCACCGGTGACTTAATCGGCGGCAATCTGATTGACGGCTCCAGCAACAGAACCACGGCCTATAAAGATTCGTCCATTGTGAAAGACAATACGTGGATTACCATGACCGGCGGCCTGGTTGACGGCGAAATTATCGGTGGTAGCGTGGTGCGCAACGCCACTGCTGATTCGACTGTAGAGGGTAACACGCATGTGACTGTTGCTGCCACTGCAGGCAACAATGAACCCCAACAACATGTGCAGTATGTGCTGGGCGGCGGCAAGGCCTCGGCCTTCAAGGATCAGGTGGCTGAGTCCAATGTGTTGGGTAGCACCTACGTCACAGTTGAAGGGAATGCCAACATCGGTTACGGTACTGTAGCGGGCGGCGGTCTTGCCCGCGGCCAGGCCGGCCAAACAACAGCAACCGTTGGAAAGAATACCAATGTGGCTGTGTCCGGCGGTACTCTGGCCGGCGTTGTCGGCGGCGGCATAGCCGAGACCTATGATGCTCCTTATGCCAAAGCTGAAGCTAATGTCAACGGCAGTTCCAACTTGACCATTAGTGGCGATACGACCGTCGTCAATTCCGTTATCTATTTGGGAACGAAGGATAGCGAGATTGCCGTCGTTGGTGCAGGTGTGTCCTATAGCTCTTGGGGGAATGCTACTTCCACAGTGGGCACAGCCAATACAACCATTAACGGTAGCATCATTAAAGGTCATGTGGTGGCCGGCGGTCTGGCCGACACTACCGACGGAAAAACCGAAATGACTGCCTCCGATTTGTCAGCCAACTCTACGACTACCACAGCTAAACTCACCATCAACGGCGGTTCCATTGAGGGGTCGGTCTATACTGGTGGCGCTATTCTTGGAGAGAAAAGTACCGTCACAACCACGACTTCTACCGTTGACATCAACGGTGGAACGATTACAGGCAATCTCGTTCTCGGCGATTACACGCTCAAAAGCTCTGATACTGCTGATGCAGCGATGAGTAGCGGCAGTACTGTTACTGTCACTATGAGCAATGCCGCCGTCACCGGCACTGTCAAGGTGCTGACCGACGACTCCTCGGTCACATTTGACAGCGGCATTAGCACTGTCGGCGGCTACAGCCAGACGTCCGACAGCACCACTACCGTTAACGACGGCGCCACCATGTACCTGAAAACCGGAACACTCGGTATCGGTAGCGGTACGGTCCGTTTCGACAGTGGTAGCACCCTGACTGTGGATGCAAGCGCTGTTTCTTCCGAAAACGGTTACGCCATCAAGGTGACGGGCGGTAATCTAACGGTTAACGAAACTTCCACGCTTGTCATCAATGATGCTTCCGCGGGCGCCACCTACTATATCGCTGACGGGACGAATGCGCTCTGGAGTAACGTTCGAACCAGTTCCGACATGATCACGCTGACCATGACTACCTCGGACAACAAAGGCACCATCACCGCCACCGCGGCCGATGCCTCTGCCGTGTACACCGACATGGGCTCAGACATGGCCAATGTGGTCAACGCGCTGTACGATCAAAACCTTAACGATGTTGAATCCAAGGCTCGAGGTGTACGCTTGCTTTCCCGTGCCACCGATAACCGTTATCTTGGTGCAGACAAGGCAAAGGCCGTTTCCACCATTGAGAACGCAGCACGCTTTGCCGTCATCGGTGCGGTGCCGCAGATGACCAAGATGGCTTCCGACATCGGCACCAATTCAGTGGTCAACCGCCTGGGCTTTGCAAGTGTTGAAAACGCTCCCGCGGCCGTCAACACGGCAGGCGAGGCAGTCTCCGGCAACGCGCAGGGTGTGGCGCTCTGGGTTACGCCGCTCTGGCAAAAGCGTTCGGCCTCAGACATGGATGCTGGTAACATCGATTACGGCTTTGATGCCAGCATCGGCGGTATCGCCGTCGGTGCCGACTACACCTTCGCTA
>CALKKK010000160.1 GCA_937995395.1 uncultured Sutterella sp.
GCAACCCAAATTCCCGGGAAATTTTTAGAACTAGGTAGTAATTTGGGGTAAAAAACATCGCCGCCCATTGATTTTCTTAGGAAATTTGACGGGCGGCATTGTTTTATCCATGACCATAGTTTATAATTAGTGCATTGAAACTAGGAGCGATTAATGACTACTGCTACCGGTAAAGAAATCACCAATTTCAACTTCGTTCAATTCAAAATAAACGGACGTTCTTACATTCGTGCCTATCGCAACAAGTGGGTGCCCGGTAATGATGAGAAGAAGGGCCAATCCAGAACCGGTGAGCAGTTGCACGTTGGAGCATTGCGTCCTGACGGACTTGTCGTGATCAGTAAAAAATTTGCCGAGAAATTTCCGGCAATGGCCAATCTGCGTTGGCGCTATGAGAACAACGATTTGGTTCAGGAGCCTTGTTCGGGAGATGATGACGTACCAAAGAAACTGAAGAATAAACAGGTTTCGGAACGCCTCTCCGATGATGTATACATCCCGCAGAGCAAGCATTTTTTAGCCGTATGGGCTCTGATGGGGTTGGCTGAAAAAATGGAACTCGTCAAAACTTTGGAGATGTTTTTCTCCAAAGAGCAAGCTCAACAATTGTTGGCTTTGGCAATCTATTATCTGATGGATGACAATGCCAGTGCCGACTGCTTTGACATCTGGACAAAAACACATTTCGTGCATAAGCATGCGCAAAATCTCGACGGCAGACGAGTGACCGAACTTTATGAGCAAGTGACCAAAGATGTGTTTGATCGCTTCTGGGCCGAACGTTTTGCACTGATTCAAGACACGCGCAAAGACACTTATGAGAAAGATCGTGTTTGCGCACTCGACAGCACCTCGATATCGACACAATCGATCACGATCGGTCACGCAGCCTACGGTAAGGCAAAAAGAGACCCCGAGTACAAGCAAGTCAACCTGTTGTTGGTTATCGATCAAGACACGCGCGACATCGTCTATGCCATGGCCTACGACGGCTCCATCAACGATCTTGCTACCTTCCAGTACGTGTTTGAAAGCATGAAGGGGCACGGCTACGACTTAAAGGATCTTGTCTTTGTGACCGATCGCGGTTACAGCACCAACGGCAACGCCAATCAGTGCATTCAAAACGACTCAAGATTCCTGTCCGGATACCCTATTTTCAAGGGCGGCGATGTTGAGAACTTCATCAAGTCCAAAAAGGGAGAAATCCTTCACTCACATACGACATGGGATCCGGTGCACCAGTTGCATCGAATCACAAGAACCGTTCCGTGGCGCGGCCGAAACGGCTCGACGGTGAACGTTTTTACGCACATCTACCACAATATCGACAAAGGAACGGAGGAATGGAAAAACCTGCAAAACAAGGTATACCAAGGCATCAACAAGCTCAATGCCGGTAAGGTTTTAACTCCGGAAGAAATGGATGAAATCCGAGGTTGCATCAAAAAAGTACCTGATCCCAACACGCCTGCCAGTGAAAAGGCCAAGGAAATATGGATCGTGATTGATGCTGAAATGGAAAGACGCAGAAAGCTGGCCGGCACGTTTGCACTTCGTTCCAACTGCGTTTCCGATCCGTCTTTTGCGCTGTCTTTGTATCGGCAGCGCGGGCGGGTTGAAACGGCCTTTGACACGCTTAAAAACGGTGTCAACGGCGAGCGTCTGCGTGTCACGAGTACTTCCTACTATGGCAAGCTATTAGTGTTGCTTTTGGCCATGGCCTTGCAGACGCGCGTTTTGCAGAATAACGAAAAGATACTGACAAAATATCCGTCCTCCAAAGCCGTTATCGGTTATAAGTCTTTTAATCGCTTAATCCGTGAGTTGGATATGGTCACTTGTAAGTTCATGCCTAAGACGCAACGCTGGACATTGGATATACCGCCAAAACGTTTCCTGTTGCGTGTGGAGCATCTGTTTGAGACCGGTGCCCCGCCAAAGTCCTTTGATGATCCCAATCAATAAAAAAGCAAACTCCCGCTCATAGTTTTAAAAAACTAGCGGGAGTTTGGG
>CALKKK010000161.1 GCA_937995395.1 uncultured Sutterella sp.
CACCAATCGCTTGAAGCTCTTTTTGGCGCAAGCCAAAGAAAACTTTGCCAAAAAGGCGGCAGCCTTTGAAATTTGCGCTCGTCCGTTACATTCGACCATAGCCCTCAACGAATCGCATGTCATTGGGATCATGGCTTGCGACGATTAGACGCTAAGGAAACATCTGCTTGCAAAGGCTCTTTGTTTCTTTTCTCGGCAAACGACAAACGCGGGCGGCATCGGGCATACAATTAGGGAAAATCCTTTCTTTTTGAGTGTGCCTTATGCAAGCCCGTTCATTTGTTTTACCTTGCATCGGCTTTGCCGCCGTTGCCCTGCTCGCAGGGTGCTCAACGACTGTCGTTTTCACCAGCGACATCGAAGGCGCCACCGTCACCAATGCTGCCGGCGAACTCTACGGCGTGACGCCTACGTCGGTAAAGTATGATAACGACGCCTTGGACGATTCTCGCGACGCCAACGGGTGTGCGCGTATTGTCGGCGTCACTTACAAGTGGCCTTCGGGCGCGACGGTAACGTCGGACAATCCCATCTTGTTGTGCGGCAAACGCAGCCAATACATCTTTAAGCTCACGCGGCCCGAGGATGCTCCGGGCAAAGAAACCGACCTGCAAAATGCTCTGGAGCGTTTGCGCGTGCGTCAAGCCGAGCTTCAGGCCGATTTGGAGCGCGAACGTCTTTATTCGGATCATTGGTTCTGGATGGGGCCGGGCTTTATGTGGCGTATGCCGGGACCGCCGCCTCCGCCCGCACGTCCTCCGAGACCGCCTAAGCCCATAAATCCCCCGCCACCGCCTCCTGCGCGTTAATGCAGTGTGCATGGGTGCGATACAATGGCGCATCTCATCCTTTTTGTAGTTTTTAAAAAATGAAAGTTCTCGGTATTGAGAGTTCCTGTGACGAAACCGGTGTTGCTTTAATTGACAGCGACAAGGGTTTGCTCGCCCACGCCATTCACACGCAAATCGACATGCACCGCGCCTACGGGGGCGTAGTGCCCGAACTGGCAAGCCGCGACCATATCCGTCGCGTGATTGCTCTGACCGATAAGGTTTTGGCGGATGCCGGCGTTACCAAGTCCGTATTAAACGCGATCGCGGTCACAGAAGGTCCGGGACTGGCAGGAGCCCTATTGGTGGGCACGTCGGTGGCACACGCCATCGGCTATGCACTCAATATCCCCGTTATCGGCGTGCACCATTTGGAAGGCCATTTGCTGTCTGCCCGCTTGGCCGATCCCGCGCCCGATTTTCCGTTTATTGCTCTGCTTGTGAGCGGCGGTCACACCCAATTTATGAAAGTGACCGAGTTCGGCAAGTACGAGCTCTTGGGCGAAACGCTGGACGATGCCGCCGGCGAAGCTTTTGACAAGACCGCTCAGCTTTTGGGCGAATGCTATCCGGGAGGCCCCGCCGTTTCCCGTTTGGCCGATGAGGGCACGGCAGGCGCCGTAGAATTGCCGCGCCCGATGTTGCACTCGGCCAATTTGGATATGAGTTTCTCGGGGCTTAAAACAGCCGTTTTAACGGCTGTGAACAACGCGCCCGACGCCAAGGACGAAACCTTCAGACGTAACCTCGCTCGCGGCTTTGTCGACGCTGTGGTGGATGTTTTGGTAGCCAAGACCGTCAAAGCCATCAAGATGACCGGCATTAAACGTGTGGTGGTTGCAGGCGGCGTTTCGGCCAACAAGCAGCTCAGAGCCGGTCTGATCGAAGCGTGCAAACGACGCGGCGCCAAAGTGTTTTTTCCGCCCATGGCACTGTGTACCGATAACGGCGCCATGATTGCCATAGCCGGCATGATGCGCTACCAACAAATGACACCCGACGAACAGGCTCGTTTACTCAAGCGTTGGAGTTTTTCTGCCAAGCCCCGATGGACATTGTCGGCGGCAGCAACACCCGATGCGGTTAACCCCAGACAGGCTCACCGCAATCACTGACGCTTCGATCTCTGACGACAAAAACGCCTCTTGGAAAGTTCCTTGAGGCGTTTTGTTTTGGTTGCGGATTTTAAGTCCGCTACCAACAAAACGCCCCTCACAGGAAGGATTTCCTGTAAGGGGCGCGACTTTGGCTTTGACTTAAATCGTTACCAAGAGTTCATTAGGCACGCTGTGCAGCGATCGGGATGATCTTGCGACCCTTGCCCTGATTCTTGCGAACGTAGTTGCGCATGAAGAGCAACATGCCGCCGAGAACCACAACCGTTGCCACAATGGCGCAGATACCGTAGACGGGGTTCTGAGAGAACGTACCCAAGCGGTAGACGAGCATAGCGGCACAGTAACCCATAGCAGTCGTCCAACCGGCCAAGAACAGGGTCCAGGCGGTACCGGCTTCACGGTACACGGCACCGATTGCGGCTGCGCAGGGCATGTAGAGAAGAACCATCATCAAGTATGCAAAGGCGGCCAACGGCGTACCGAAGAGCTTTTGCATCGTGGTCACGGTATCGACTTCCACTTCCTGTTCTTCAGCAGCGGCAGCGGTATCGGACAAGTCGTCCACTGCGATGCCGAGCGGATCCAGGAAGGCGCCGCCGATATCGGCCAAGTTGTCAACGATACTCTGACCGGCTTCGCCCAGAATTGCAGCCAAGGACCAGCCTTCATCGCCTTCTTCTTCCTCAGCGGCACCTTCGCCTTCACCTTCTGCAGCAGCTGCAGCGGCGTTTTCGGCACGAGCCATAGAGTCATACAAAGAGTTCATGGAACCGACCACAGCTTCCTTAGCGAGAATACCCGTGAAGATACCCACTGCAGCAGGCCAGTTTTCTTGCGTCACGCCCATCGGAGAGAGAACCGGAGCGATCGTCTGACCGATTTCGGACAACACGGAACTGTTGGAGTCTTCGTTACCGAAGGAACCGTCGGTACCCCAAGAGTTCAAGAACGAGAGGATGGCAACCACAACAACGATGGTCTTACCGGCACGCTGGATAAAGGACTTCAGACGATCCCAGGTACGCAACAACACGCCCTTGACGGTCGGAATGTGGTACGGCGGAATTTCCATCACAAACGGACCGACTTCACCCGGCAACACCACGCGCTTCATCATGAAACCGGTGAGAATAGCCACAACGATACCGATCACATAGATACCGAACACGAGGTTCTGACCGTTGGTGGGGAAGAATGCCGTTGCAAACAACACGTACACAGGCATACGAGCGCCGCAAGACATAAACGGAGCCATCAAGATGGTGATGATACGGTCGGTAGCGCGATCCATCGTACGCGTAGCCATAATGGCAGGCACGTTACAACCGAAACCGACGATCAACGGCACGAAGGCACGACCCGGCAAACCGATGGCGCGCATCAGGCGATCCATCACGAATGCGGCACGAGCCATGTAGCCCGAGTCTTCCAGGAAGGCCAAGAAGAGGAACAGGAAGAAGATCGGGGGAACGAACGTTGCAACCGTCTGCAAACCGCCGCCGATACCGTCGGCGAGAATCACGCGCAACCATTCGGGAGAACCCATCGAGTCAAGCAAGCGACCGAACCCGTCGACGAAGATACCGCCGAAGAGAATGTCGAAGAAGTCGATGAATGCGCCGCCGAAGTTCTGCGTAAACAGGAACATCACATACATGATGCACAAGAAGATCGGCAGACCCAACCAGCGGTTCAGAACAACGTGGTCGATCTTGTCGGTCGTGGTGGCAGACAATTCGCCTTCACGCGTCAAAGACTTGTTGGCCACACCGGCCACGAAGCGATAGCGAGCGTCGGAAATGGAGATATCGGCGTCGCCCTCGAATTCGTCGTTGAGCTTTTCAAGCACGGGTTTGACGGCATCCCAGCAGGCATCCGGCAACTTGGTCTGGATGTCGGGAGAGCCTTCCATAGCCTGAATGGCGAACCAATCGGCGTGCGGAACGCCCTGGCTCTTTAAAGCGTCGGAAATGGCGGCACCGGCCTGAACGATACGATCGTCGAACGTGACGTTCATCGGCGGGACAACGGGCTTGGCCAAGCAATCGGCCACAGCCTGCATCAGATCGCGCACGCCCTGTTCGCGAGAAGCAACGATACCGACCACGGGGCAGCCGAGCATCTTTTCGAGTTCCTTCAAGTCCACATTCATCTTGTGGCTGGCGGCGATGTCAAGCATGTTGACCACAACCAACATCGGAACGCGCATTTCGATCAATTGCGTGGTCAGATAGAGGTTGCGTTCGAGGTTGCTTGCGTCAACGATGTTGATGACGACCTGCGATTCGCCCGACAAAATGTAGTCGCGGGCAACGCGTTCGTCTTCACCTGCCATGGAAGCAGGCGTAATGGAGTAAATACCGGGAAGGTCGACGATTTCGACGGTTTCGCCGCCGAACTTGTAGTGACCGACCTTCTTTTCAACGGTCACGCCGGGCCAGTTACCCACGTCTTGGTGAGAACCGGTCAAGGCGTTAAACAGTGTCGTCTTACCGCAATTGGGATTGCCGACGATACAAACAATATTCTTGCTCATTTGGTTTTGGACCCTGAGGTTTGTTGACTAAAGTCTGTCCGAGAGTTACAGACCGATTATTCTTCGACGCTGATTTGCATCACTTCGGCTTCGTCCTTGCGCACGCTAATGAAGCTGCCGCGCACACGGATTTCGACCGGGTCGCCGAGAGGGGCCACACGCACCACTTCAAAGGGCGTTCCGGGCGTGGCGCCAAGCACCAGCAAACGACGACGATAATCGGCAGATCCCTTGCGGTATCCGATGATCGTGCCCTTGGTCCCGGGCTGAAGATCCTTCAACTGCATCTTTTTTCCTTTTAATAAACGTAAATCTTTTCGGCCACGTCATGCGATAAAGCGATTCGACTGTTTCCGACGGCGACGATGACGTCGCCTTTGTCGGAGTCGACCATGAGGCTCACTACACTTCCTACGGTCAGTCCCATTGCGCCGAGTCGCTTGATATCGTCAGACGACAGGCACATCTGAAAAACCTTCGCGGGCTCCCCTGCAACAAGCTCGGTGAGTAAGCGGACATTTTCTCGATGGTCAATCATCTTTCGTGACGTGCGATTTCTCTTGTCTTCGGTTAGTTTCAACTTGCCGCTTTCAAATGCAACGGACGCAATGCGCCCATAGACGGCAAGCTACACCGAGACGAATCATATTGAGAAGCGTTCTCATTAGCAATTGAACAGTGTCCAAAATACAACGCTCTTTGACCAAGGAAAAGCCTATTTTCCTCAATAAAATCAATGCCCTAGCTTCAAATAGATGAACGAGAATCGTTCTCAGTTTTGTTTATGTTTATTGATGCAACACAAGGTTTCGAAATGTTTCTGTATTTTTGCACTTCGACAATTTGCTTGGTGCGTTTTGCCGAGGTATCAGACTTTAGAGCAGAAAAAAACGGCCCGGACGTCACAAACGGATGAGCGTCGGGCGGTTTTTGATAGCAGAAAAATGTGCTTCTCATGTTTACCGAAAGCAACACTACTCGCGGATTTCACCCGTGACAAATGCGTAGCGTTTAAGATACCCACTTGAGCGATTTGTCATGTATTTACCACATTACAAAAACAAAACAAGCCACCGTCTCAACCCATTGATTTTAGAAGATAAATTTTTACTACAACACAATTTGAGAAGGTGTCACAGCACAATTTGAGAGGATGTCAGGTAGCAAATTGAGAAAGCGCAAATACGACAAAAATTAAGCGAGACTCCGATACGAAATCTCGCTCAACCTTTTTGGTTCCCTACTAGTCTTGAGACGTACGGCGCTTGTGTGTAATTCGAATTTCAACACGACGATCGGGTTGCAAGCACTCGACTGCCTGCAGGCCGTTTTCATCGCGGCACTTGTCACCGGTCACGGGCCTTAACTTACCTTCGGCCCTGCGAATGACAAAGAGGTCCATGTCGGCACCCATCTTTTCGAGCTCCGTCAGCACAGCTTCCAAGCGGCGTTGAGACAGGCGATCGTTATAAGCGTAGCTACCGAAGCGATCTGTGTGCGCCGTGATCTCAAACAGCACTTCGAGTTCGTCAAGCGCTTTACGCTCGCTGTTGATGAGATCGATAATCTGTTGCAGTTTTACCTTGTCTTCGGCTCTCACGATCGCTTTATCAAAGTCAAAGTGAACGTCAAGCAACAAGTCAAACTTCGGACAGTCGCGATAAAAGACTTTCTCGATAAAAGCCTGCATTGCCTTATCGTCAAGTAACAACTCCATGACGTCTTGCGTCAGAAGTCCCGGAGCGGCTTCAACCGCGTGAGCGATATTTTCACGGGCCTGATCGTTGGCGTTAAACGTCAAAAGCACCGGTTTGATTTTCGGATATTTGAGTCTGAGAATCTCAAGCCCTTCTTCAAACGGTCGACCGCGATTGATCGTGTCGCCATCGGTCACGATCAACAGTGCGCTTTTTTGTTCGGCCAACTTTTCAACACCTTTGGTCTTGGCAGGATCATTAGCCTTGACGGCATGATCGATTCGCCACACAAAATCTTCCACGCTTTGCCCCAAATTGGTCATGCGCCCGAAGACCTCCAAACGTTGCGGGAACTTAGCCAATTTTTCAGCCGTATTGTCATCGAACTTCACCGGCAACGTGTGCGGTGCCAAGGTGCCGGCTGCAACCTTCAAATCCGCTTCTTTGGGCATTGCTTTAAGAAGCTTTTGCAAAACCCGATTGGCTAACACAATCTTTTTGGTGTCGACCAGTTCTTTGAAAACTTCTTCTTTATCTTTGGCGTACTCGGGCAGATTGCCGTCAAAGTCTTTAGCAAACTTTTCCTGCATTGTGCCCGAATAGTCGATCAACCAAACGGAAGAGTCGTTAAAGGGACCGCAACCGATCACGTCGTCATTGGCCGCAGCACTTGTCAGTGCAGTTAAACCCAAAAGTGCCGTACAAACAGCCGTAGCAATTTTTCTTTTGACCATGATCGCACTCCTTTTAAAACTCAACTTTCATACCGGCAGATACTTCGTATTCCTTGGTGTAACCGCCGCCTTCTTCACGTTCGGCTTGCAGATACAAGCGCGTGCGATCGTTAAATTGCCAATCGAAGCCAAGACCATAGTAGAAGGTCGTGGATCCGATATCTTTTGTAAAGCGCTGACCGTTCATCGAGATGCGATAGTCGCCCAAGAAGTCGTGCTTGGCACCGATCTTAAACATCAGCTGTGCATAACGACGATCGATTTCTTCGTAGTCTTCGCCCATGTTCCACTTGGTACCGAACACCACACCGGCGCGACCGATTAAAGAGTCGTCATCGTCAATTTCGACACGGATACCGCGATCGGAAAGTCGATAGTCTGCACCATTTAAGTAGTAGTAAGCCAACTGCAATTGCGGCTCAAACCACCAGTGGCGATACCACGGACCCCACGAATAGTCGTGATCTTCGGTCGTAAACATCTTGCCGACTTCAACCGACAGACCCACGCCCCACGTGTCGTAGTCGCCTTTTTGTGCAACGTCGTTGGCGTGTGTCGTGACTTCCTGCTCGAACCAGTCGGCGGACAACACGAAGTCGGCATATAAGCCGTTGGCTTTAGCCCAGGTTGCGTACAGGTTAAAGCCGTAACGATCCGTTTCGCCCGAACCGTTGCCGGACTTTCTCGTTTCCTGTTCTGCGTTACCATAAACAAGACTGCCGCCCAACAACCACATACGATCTTCGGAAACGGATGCCAAGCGATCGAAACCGACGTTGATGCCGTAATAATCCTGCTCAATACCGCCGGCTCCGGCCACGCCGTCAGCACGATCGTTTTGAGCAGTCAATCGCACCCAGCCACCGTCTTGCGCACCGTAGCGAACTTCGCCCAAACGCTTGCGCAAATCTTCGATAGTGTTCCAGTGCAGGAATCGGTGGCTGCCAGCTAACGAGATACCGGTATCTCCTCCCGGGGTCAGATCACCGCCACCGCCAGAATTGGATTTCTTCAGATACCAATAGTTAGCCTGCGTACCATCGCCTAAAAGGCTGTCACGTTCGTCATGCGTCAGCTCGTATTTATACAAACCGATATCGACTTTTCCACCATCGTTTGTGAGCTCGAACTTGGCATTTTTAGAGTCGTCGGTCACAAGCCATGCTTCTTTCAACTCATCGGCAAAACTACCGTCGTGCGGTCCGTCGTAAACAATGCGAATGCCGTGAACAGGGGTTCCATCGACCTCATGAATAACAACCTGATCAGTTTGGTGCGTTGCGACCGTGGTGTCGTTCGACGTACCAACTGTTGTGTTAAAACGTAGGTTAAAGTCAGCAAAGCCCAGTCCGCTTAACGAATTCACCATTAACCGTTGTGTACCTTTTTCGTACTTGGTGAGATCAACCGTAAAGGAATCCGTCTTTGTTGCGGACTCTTCAATGATTAGATTTGAGAGTGTGGAATAAAGCTCTGCGATACTCGATTTACTGAAAAGGTCGCCCCCATTCTGATAAGGCGATACCTCCCACCGTCCACCAGCTTCACCGGTAATAGAAATCGTCCCTTTGTTGGCGAAGTAGTCAATCGAATTGGCAGTGAAATCGTAGTAAGCGTAGCCGTTATCCATGACACCGCCTTGAAAGAGTGAACCTTCTCTGAGTGTCAATGAAATTTCACCAGAATCACGTGCAGTCAGATCACCAACAACCCGAGCCACACCCTTATCTTGATTGATTTGAATTGTCGAGCTTTTATCGGCAAAAGCTACATTGCGAATATTGGCCGAAGTTGCGCTTTCTTTTCCATTTTCATGTTGGTTCAGCATCAACCACTCGCCATTAACCTCAATCTTCGCACTTTGTCCTGATGCAAATAGAAGATCATGATTTTCTTCATTATTCTCAAGATCCCCCTGGCTGTTGTAATCAATGGAAACGTTTTTGCCCTCAATAGCAATAGATGCCTCTTTTCCACCGGAAATTGCTTTCACCGCAGAATAAACTCCCAAACCAATCTCATCAGGTTCTGTTGAGGAGTGATTGCCAGCAGCAAGAATAGAGATATTGTCATCCGACTTCAAATTGATCTTGGCATAGTATTGTCCATTCGATTCGGCAAACATTCCACCCCAGTTGGTTTCAAGAGTAATCGTTGAAGCCTTAAGCGTAATGTCACTATCAAACTTTGCGCGTTCAGTTGTGCAAATGTCACAAGGCATATCCGCCATAGCCGCGATGCCGTAATTTGCCATATATCCTTTATCCGATAGTGCACTGAAACCTTTCAAGGTTATAGTTTTGCTCTGGAGATCGATGTCGCCATTTCCCGTAATAAGACCTGACCAATCCTTTTCATTATTTGTTTGGAGCCCAATGGTATCTATGGTGATTGAATCACTAGTTTTTATGTCAAGCTTGTTGTCTCCGCTTGAAATGATGCCTCGTCTGATAGCTGTACGATCATCCATATCTGAATTTGAAATAAGGAGTGATCGAGCATTGTCTATAGACAGTGTTACTTTTGTTCCATAATTCGGTTCTTTATTAAAAAGTTTAATACCATCTCTTGCATCATAAATATCGATTTCTTCAATTCCCTCCAATGCCAATGATGAATTAGCCTGAACGTAAATCCCTGTGGCAGTCGTTTGATTTTTCAGAATCAATTTCGATCCATCTTCACCTTTGAGGGTGGTTGAATTTGTGGAGCCATTAGCCACGCCACTAGAATTAATTGCATAATCCCCATTTGAAGTTACTACCAATGAATGATCTTTTATATTTAGCTCAGTAATAAAATTACTGTAAGCATTTGAATAGGTCGTGAATCGCAAATAGCAGCCAGTATTAACAACAGTATTATGGCTATTGATACTAGCCTCTATCTTCTCAGCGATTCCCAAATGATGAAAGCCTAGGGAGCCCCCCGCGCTGTAAGAAAGATCACCATTACCGTTAGTGACTTCAAGCCAATCGGGGAGATCAGCGGCAACACATTCATGCGAAACACTTGCACATAGCAAAGCTATTGCCGACAGGACAGCACAAGCTAAAGGAGAAGCGGAAGAAGGGATTGATGAGACAGCACTAGGCAGTTCTCTTTTCTGACTAGTTATCGAACAAAACTGTACCGGGAATCGGATGAAATTCCGGAGGGGGGGGGCACCGTGGTG
>CALKKK010000162.1 GCA_937995395.1 uncultured Sutterella sp.
GCCTTGGCTTCGCCGCCGAACTTGGCAGACAAAACCGTGCAGATGGCAGCCGTCAAAGTGGTCTTGCCGTGGTCAACGTGACCGATGGTGCCCACGTTCACATGGGGCTTGGTGCGTTCAAACTTACCCTTGGCCATTTTTGGTCCTTAAATCCTTATAAGAGGGTTATTGAAAAGAGGTAAAACTAAGATATTTTACCCCTTTCCTGTTTGTATTGAATTACTTGGTCTTTTCAGCGATCACGGCTTCGGCAACGTTGCGCGGAGCTTCAGCGTAGTGATCGAATTCCATCACGTAGGTCGCACGACCCTGCGTCAAAGAACGCAACGTGGTGGAGTAGCCGAACATTTCTGCCAGCGGGACTTCGCAACGGATTGCCTTGCCACCGCCCAACAAATCGTCCATACCCTGGATGACGCCGCGGCGGCTGGAAAGGTCGCCCATCACGTCGCCCATCTTTTCTTCCGGCGTTTCGACTTCGACCTTCATGATCGGTTCGAGCAACACGGGGTTGGCCTTACGCATACCGTCCTTGAATGCCATGGAGGCAGCCATACGGAAAGCGTTTTCGTTGGAGTCGACTTCGTGGTAAGAACCGAAGTGCAACGTCACCTTCACATCCACGACCGGGTAGCCGGCCAACACACCGCTCTTGAGCGTGTCTTCGACACCCTTTTCAACGGCCGGGATGTATTCGCGCGGCACCACGCCGCCCTTGATGGCGTCGACGAATTCGAAGCCCTTGCCCGGTTCCATCGGTTCGAGCTTGAGCACGACGTGACCGTACTGACCGCGACCGCCGGACTGCTTGGCGAACTTGCATTCTGCATTTTCGACAACAGAGCGGATGGTTTCGCGATAAGCCACCTGGGGCTTGCCGACGGTAGCTTCAACGTTGAATTCGCGACGCATACGGTCGACGAGAATTTCAAGATGAAGTTCGCCCATACCGGAAATAATGGTCTGGCCGGATTCTTCGTCGGTGCGAACGCGGAAGGACGGATCTTCGCGAGCCAAACGACCCAAAGCGAGCGCCATCTTTTCCTGGTCGGCCTTGGTCTTGGGTTCGACAGCCTGGCTGATCACGGGTTCCGGGAATTCCATGCGTTCGAGGATGATGGGCTTGTTCAGATCGCAAAGCGTATCGCCCGTGGTCACATCCTTCAAACCGACGGCAGCAGCGATGTCGCCGGCTTCCGATTCGGTAATTTCCTTACGTTCGTTGGCGTGCATCTGCAGCAAACGACCGATACGTTCCTTCTTGTTCTTGACCGAGTTCAACACGGTTTCGCCGGACTTCAAAACGCCGGAGTAAACGCGCAAGAACGTCAACTGGCCGACATAGGGGTCGGTCATGATCTTGAAGGCCAATGCGGAGAAGGGAGCATCGTCGCTGGCTTCACGCGAGGTTTCGTTGTCATCGAGGTCGAAGCCCGGAACCGGGGGAATATCCACCGGAGAGGGCAACAATTCGATCACACCGTCGAGCATGCGCTGCACGCCCTTGTTCTTGAAGGAAGAACCGCAGAACATCGGCTGAATTTCGCCGGCGATCGTACGGGTACGCAGACCCTTGACGATATCGGCTTCGGACAATTCGCCTTCTTCCAAATAACGGTTCATCAATTCTTCGGTGGCTTCGGCAGCGGATTCCACCAACTTTTCGCGCCATTCGTTAGCCGTGTCAACCAAGTCGGCGGGAATGTCGACGTAGTTGAACTTCGTGCCCTGGCTGGCTTCGTCCCAAATGATGCCCTTCATCTTGATCAGATCAACGACACCCTGGAACTGGTCTTCTGCACCGATCGGAATCACGACCGGAACGGGGTTGGCCTTCAGACGCTTTTGCATCTGATCGACAACCTTGAAGAAGTTGGCACCGGTACGGTCCATCTTGTTGACGAACGCGATACGGGGAACCTTGTACTTGTTAGCCTGACGCCAAACGGTTTCGGACTGGGGCTGAACACCGCCCACAGCGCAGTAAACCATCACGGCACCGTCGAGCACGCGCATGGAACGTTCAACTTCAACCGTGAAGTCGACGTGCCCCGGGGTGTCGATGATGTTAAAGCGATAGGGTTGGAACTGCATGTCCATGCCGCGCCAGAAGCAGGTGGTAGCGGCGGACGTAATCGTGATACCACGTTCCTGTTCCTGTTCCATCCAGTCCATGGTGGCAGCGCCATCATGCACTTCGCCGAGCTTATGGTTGACGCCCGTAAAGAACAGAATACGTTCGGTCGTCGTGGTCTTGCCCGCGTCAATGTGGGCAGAAATACCGATATTGCGATAGCGCGAGATCGGAGTAGTACGAGCCATGACTTTTCTCTTAAGTAGCGGGACGCTCGGCCTTTAAGGCTTAGCGTCCACATTGTTAATCGAATATTAGAAACGGAAGTGCGAGAAGGCCTTGTTGGCTTCTGCCATGCGATGGACTTCGTCACGCTTCTTCATGGCGCCGCCGCGGCCTTCAGCAGCATCCAACAACTCACCAGCCAAGCGTTGGGGCATGGACTTTTCAGAACGGGCCTTGGCACTTTCGCGCAACCAGCGCATTGCCAAAGCCATACGGCGGACAGGACGCACTTCAACCGGCACCTGGTAGTTGGCACCGCCGATACGGCGGCTCTTGACTTCCACGAGCGGACGGACGTTGTTGAGTGCGGTCGTGAACACTTCCATGGCGTTCTTACCGGTCTTTTCTTCAATCTGCTGCAACGCACCATAGACGATGCGTTCGGCGACGGCCTTCTTGCCATCGAGCATAACGACGTTGATGAACTTGGAGATCTCAACGCTGCCGAACTTCGGATCCGGCAAAACTTCACGTTTGGGTACTTCGCGACGACGGGGCATTTTTTCCTCTTTCGTTGTCTTCAGTCTTTTAATACGACGATCGATTAAGACAGTTAATAAAGTTCGATCGCCAAACAATGCAACACCATCTGTGTTGCGACTTACTCGGTCCTATAAGCGGGACCGTCCTTCTACGGCTGACAAACAGTCGCCGCGAATTACGCTGCCTTCGGGCGCTTGGCGCCGTACTTAGAGCGGGATTGCTTACGATCCTTCACGCCCTGGGTATCCAGAGAACCGCGAACGATGTGGTAACGCACACCCGGCAAATCCTTCACACGGCCGCCGCGGATGAGCACCACGGAGTGTTCCTGAAGGTTGTGGCCTTCACCGCCGATGTAGGAAATGACTTCAAAACCGTTGGTCAAACGAACCTTGGCAACCTTACGAAGAGCGGAGTTCGGCTTCTTCGGGGTGGTCGTGTAGACCTTGGTGCAAACGCCGCGCTTTTGCGGGCAGTTCTTAAGAGCAGGGCTCTTGCTCTTGTCGTGAGTGAGCTCACGAGGCTTGCGCACAAGCTGATTAATAGTGGGCATAGTGTCCGTATTTATAAAAACATCCGTACCGGTTTATTCTCATTTCCCGCTGCCCGAGGGCACTCAGGTTTTGAAAAGAACCGGCAACAGACAATTGCTGGTGAAAAAAGTTTCTTTCTTTTCTCAAGACCTCGTTCGGCGAATTCGACGGGCATAAAATACCCTTCCGCCGATCGACGATCTCGGAAAAGACCGTGATTGTCACCCTTTTTTCAAATAAAGTCAAGGCTCTACGTCCAATTTCTTGCGTTTTTCCCCAGATTTTGTGTTAGATCGCCTCCTCGGACTTGTTCATCGGCAGCTTTTCGCATCGGCTTTACATCTCCCGAGTCCTGCCGAAAAATTCAGTCGCGCCTTTTGTCGCGTACAATGCCCGTGCACAACGACTTCCTCTTTTTACATTGACTCGGACTACTATGCTGCTCGATCGTTTTAAAACGCGCATCACCGCCTCTTATCAAGACAACGAATACCCCGTCGGCCGCTATCAGGCGCAACTGTGGGCTCAAACACAACCTCTCAAAGGTCTGCGCGTTTTGGACGCAACGCCCATTTTCCAAAATACGCTCTCAAAATATATTTCGTTGCTTGAAGCCGGGGCCGAGCTTCTCATCGGACTTTCCGACGTCATGCCCAAAGATCCGGAAGTCGTCGATTGGCTCAAGGCTCAAGGCGCTCGGGTCGTCACCCCGCAAGACGATTTCGGCGAAGTCGATCTGATTTTGGACTGCGCCGGTGCTTTTTCTCATCTGACACCCAAAATCGGCTACGTCGAATTGACACGCTCCGGAGTCTATCAATATGAAAATGCCGTCAAACCCGTGTTTATCGCCGACGGCGGACGCATCAAGCGTATCGAAACGTGTTTGGGGACCGGTGAAAGCTATTTCCGCGCTCTGGATCAGTTGGGTTATCACGATTGGCAAGACAAATCCGTCGTGATTTTCGGCAGCGGCAAAGTCGGCACCGGTTTGATCACCTACGCACACAAATACGGTTGTCGCATCACTGTCGTCACCCGTCCTCAGGATTTGACCGACACGGTTCGTGCGATTGCGCACGTCGTCATCGACGCCTCCGACAGCCCCGCCATCCGTCAAGCCGTTTTGGCAGCCGATTTTGTCGTAACGGCCACCGGCGTTGCCGATGCGCTGGCCGAGACTTGTCCGGCCGAGGTCTTCATGCAGTCCAAGTCCGTTGTCGCCAATATGGGCGTGGAAGACGAGTTCGGTGCGGCGTTGCCCGACAAACGCGTGTTGGAAAACAAGCGCCCGGTCAACTTCATTCTCAAAGATCCCACGTTGATGAAATATATCGACGCCACAATGGCGCTTCACAACGCCGGCGCCGTTTGGCTGGTCGAGCACCCTCAATCTCAAGGCTTGATCGATCCGCCGGCCGAACTTGAAGCACTCCTTTTGGACGTGTGCCGTCGCGACGGCACCATCGGTGACGAACTGCAATACATTTAAGGAAATTTTTATGTCTACTCTTTTGATTCGCAACGTCGAACTCAATCGCGTCAAAACCAACATTCTCGTCAAGGACGGTCGCTTTGCCGACTTGAACGCCGCAGCCGACACCGTCGCCGACGAAATTTACGATGCGACCGACGAAGCCATTTTGCCGAGTTTTCACAACACCCACACGCATGCCGCCATGACGCTGTTGCGCGGCTATGCCGACGACATGGAGCTCTTTAAGTGGCTCAACGAACACGTTTGGCCTTTTGAAGCCAAAATGCAACCGCAAGATATCTACGACGGCTCGCGTTTGGCCATTCTTGAGATGATTCGTACCGGCACGACCTTTTTCTGCGACATGTACTGGATGAGCGAAGAAACCGTCAAAGCCGTCGACGAAATGGGTGTTCGCGCCGCCATCGGCGTGACCGTCATGGATCCCATCGGCAAAGAACGCAACGATGCTGGCTTAAAGCTTGTCGAAGATTTCGTGAGCGCCACCGGACGCGTGACACTTATCCCTGCGCCTCATGCCGTCTATACGGCCGGTTCCGAACTGCTGCAGCGTTGCGCGGAACTTTCCCGCAAGAAAGACATTGCATTGACGCTACACGTGGCCGAAACCGAAAAAGAAGTGGCCGACTGCATTGCGCAATACGGACTGAGCCCCGTACGTTGGTTGGATAAGCTCGGTGTTTTAAACGACAAAACAGTCGTTGCACACTGCATTCATGTCGATGCCGAAGAAATCGATATTTTGAAGGAGCGCGGCGTCGTGTTGGCACACAACCCCTGCTCGAACATGAAGTTGGGCTCTGGCTTTTTCAAGTCTCAGGAATTGATTGAGGCCGGCTGTCGCATCACGCTGGGCACCGACGGCGCTTGTTCCAACAACAATCTCGATATGCGCGAAGAAATGAAGTTTGCCGCCTTGATGGCCAAAGTGCGCTACACACCCGAAACGTTGCCCGCCGGCTTGGTATTGGATTGGGCCACGAAAAACGGCGCTCAAGCCTTCGGTTTAAATAGCGGCACGATCGAAGTCGGCGCATTGGCCGACGCCGTCTTTGTCGACTTGAATAACGACCGTTTGGTTCCCAACTACAACTTGGTGAGCAACTGGGTGTACGCTGCCGACAGCTCGGCAATTTCGAGCACGATGTGCGACGGCAAGTTTCTCATGAAAAAAGGCGCGATCGAAAACCAAGAGGAAATTCTCGCTAAGGCGCGCGAAAGCGTTCGTCGTCTGACCGCTTAATGCGTCGTTAACATACAAGAAACGGCATGCCGAACCAAAAGCGGCATGCCGTTTTTATTTGACTTCAAAGCTGTGCATTGTGCGCGAGAAAGCTCTTAAAGCTGCCTCGCGCGACAACACTGATTAGAGTTTGATCGTCTTAGGTTGGTGGTGTGCGGCGATCACATCCAAGTCGCCTTCGTACTTCTTGATGCGTACCTGTGTGGAGTTGGCCACGTTGCCGCAAGAAAGTTTCGAAGCAGGGATGTCGATTGTCAACACATTGTCGCAACCGTGCAAGTCGAGCGTGCCTTCCTTGCCAGGATCCTTGGGACTGTACCAAGCGCCGTGATGAATCACGACGGTATCCGGACGAATACGATCGGTTACGATCACACCTGCCAGCACCTTACCGCGGCGGCTTTCGACCTGAGCGATATCGCCGTTGACCAATCCCAACTTCTTGGCGGCTTGCGGGTGCATCCAAACCGGTTCGCGTTCTTCGATGTTGACAAAGGTGTTGGAAGCGCTGCTGTCCAACTGCGAGTGCAAGCGATAGCGGCTCTTGCTGGTAAGCAGTGCAAACGGATAGTCTTCGGCCACTTTGCCGCCGAGCCATTCCGTGGGTTCCATCCAGGTAGGATGTGCCGGGCAGTCGTCGTAGTGATAGCTTTCGATTTTCTTCGAATAGATTTCGATCTTGCCGGATTCCGTGCCCAAAGGATTGACGATGGGATTGCGACGGAATTCGCCCAAATAGTTGTAATGACGGCTTTCGTCGGTCACCGGGAAGAGAACATAGCCGCGCTGCCAAAACTCTTCGAACGTCGGCATTTCATACCCGTTGGTTGCGGCATCGTTCTTGGCTTGATTGTAGAAACGCGCAATCCAGCCCATTTCGTCGAGCCCTTCCGTGAAGTCTTTTTCAAAGCCCATCTTCTTCGCAAGTTCGCGATAAATCCAGAAGTCCGAATGCGATTCGTACTGCGGTTCGATCGCCTGCTGCATGGCCACGTAACCCAGATTCGAGTACGAGCCGATCGAAGTGATGTCGTTGCGTTCCAACGATGTGCAAGCCGGCAAAACGATATCGGCAAAGCGAGCCGAAGCCGTCCACATCGTATCGCACACAATCGTCGTTTCCGGACGCTTCCAGGCCTTGATCAAGCCGTTGGTGTCTTCTTGCTGGGCAAAGGGATTGCCGCCCGACCAGAACACCAGACGAATGTCCGGATAAGTGATCTTCTTGCCGTTGTAGTCGATAGTCTTGCCCGGATTCAGGAAGCAGTCGGTGAATCGTGCCAACGGAATCGTCGCCAACGATGCGCCTTCCCAGGCCATGCCGCTGCTCTTTCCCTTGGGATTGGCGGAAATACCCGGCAATGCCGGCGCTTCGGAAGTTGCCGCACCGCCGTTGGAGTAATGGTAAGAAAAACCGAAGCCACCGCCCGGCAAACCGATGTGGCCGCACATGGCCGCCAACACCACCATCATCCAATGCACCTGTTCGCCGTACTGTGCACGCTGAATCCCCCAGCCGCCCATCAAAAGCGAACGACGATCGGCCATCAAATGCGCCAAATTCTTAATGTCTTTTGCCGCCACGCCGCAAATCTTTTCAGCCCATTCGGGCGTCTTGGCCACACCGTCTTTTTCGCCCGTCAAATAAGGCTTGAAGGCTTCGTAGCCCACGGTGTAGCGCTTCAGGAACTTGGTGTTGACCTTGCCCGAAGATTCGAGTTCGTAGGCCATACCCAACATCATGGCAACGTCGGTACCGGGCTTGGGTGCCAGCCACTTGCACTTGTCGCCGAAGTATTCGGCCGTATCGGGCTTTAGCGGATTGACGGCCACAACTTCGATGCCCTTTTGACGAATCATGTCAAGGCCCTTGGCATTTTCATGCAGGGTCGTTGACCAGTCGATGTCGTTGGTGACCGTCGGATCGGCGCCCCACATCACGATCAATTCGGTCTTTTCAGAGAGCAACTCCCAGCTTGTTTGCTGTTCGTAAACGCCGTTGGAGCCGATGACGTACGGCAAAATAACCTGAGCGCACCCCGTGGAATAGTCGCCGTAGTGTCCCGTAAAGCCGCCGTTCAAATTCAAAACGCGTTGCATGAGGTTGCGTGCCGAGCCGAGATTGCCCGAGCTCATCCAACCGTAACTGCCGCCGTAAATGGACGATGGCCCGTAGGTATCGCGCACTCGCTTGAGTTCGGAGGCGACCAATTCCAACGCCTGATCCCAGCTCACGCGCACAAAAGGTTCGGCACCGCGCTTCTTGCCGCCGGCTTTGTAGCCCTTTTTCAAGTAGCTCAAACGCACCATCGGATAGCGAATGCGTGCGCAGTTATAAGGTTGCTGAGCCAATGCTTGAAGTTGCAACGAAGGTGCATTGTCTTCTCCGACAGGCTCCAGGCGCTCGATCTTGCCGCCTTTGACATGTGCTTTATACACGCCCCAGTGCGAAGCGTTCATCACTTCGCCGTCGTTGAGAACCGATTTGCCGAGGTTGAAAGTTTTGGAAAGCGACAAGTCACCCTGTCCTTTCAATACGGGACCGGCCGTGACGCCGCCCTTGTACGTTTTTGTCGCATTGGCGGCAACTGCCTTTTGAGCTGCTTTCGGCGCGGCAGCTTGGCTGGCGGGCACAACGCCGGTCAGCGTAGCGGCTCCGGCGACTTTAAATAGATCTCGACGATTCAACATTTCTCTCTTTTCCTTTTCCGGGTCGGAAAAATTTGTAAGCAGTTAATTGTTTTTAGCGTTATTTATTATGTTTTTACGCTTATTTCTTTGCATGTGTCTGCAAATACTTAAACATCAACGCATTGGCGCCGGCGCGGGAATGCCCTGCTCGACCGCCCTTGACAGGCAACTGACTGGCCCACTGATTGGCCGTGAAATGATCGGCCTTGGGGGCACCGTGACAAGACGAGCAGGCGTCGCCCAAGCGCGCCTGACCCTGTTTCCACAGTGCCTGCACGTTTTGTGTCAAAGCCTTGGCATCAATCCATCCTTCGGCAGAGGACTTCACCCATTCGTTTTCCTGAACGGTTTTTCGCTCGGACTTGTCCGTAAACTTCACGGCACTTTCTTCGTCAAATCCGGCATATTCGATACGCACGCCGGCTTCCGAAAAAATTTGCGAAGGATACTCGGTCAAAGACCATCCGTTAACACGAACTTTGACCTTATTGCCCTTTTTCTCAAGCACAGTTACGGGTGCCGCAACATCGATCGTGCCCAAATAGTCCGATGTAGGATTGGCGTTGATTTCAACTTTTTGTGTGGTGTATTGAAGCGGAGCGGCCAAAACGACTCCGGAAAAGAGTGCGGCACACACGGCTGTTGCCCAAGAAAGCTTCATGGCAAAGATCCTCCTGATATCGAGAATCGAAACCGTCGAAAAAGGAGAAATACCCGGCCTAGCTCCGACAATGTCGATTCGATCTGACAAATATTGTTGATTGTAACGCCGCCAACCTTGGTACAAACCCTTTCACCGATAGTAGTATCCCGCGATATTCACCGATCGCATATCGCCGGCTCGGACGAGTAAAAAAAGACCGCAGTCGGAAAATTCCTTCTGCGGTCTTTTTGAGCAAAGCTTTTCGGAGCTTTGCCCGCACCTCTTTTACGGAGGGTTAAGCCTTGTTTTCGGGCTTGCCTTCGGTGCCCTCGCCTTCTTCAGGCTCGCGCATGGCAAAGAGTTCTTCTGCAGCACGGCGCGTTGCCGACATGTTCTGTGCCGGAACTTCGATTTCGCCGTCGCCGAAGAGCACTTCGTCGCGCATCTTGGCCAACTCGGCGCTGGCATCCAAGCCTTCGAACAGTTCTTCGGCAGCCAAACGTGCTTCGGAAACTGCATCGGCAGCCTTGGCAGCTGCAGCATCCTGCTGAGCCTTGGCGTTGTGAGCCTTGTGATAGGCCAAGCCGGAGCCGGCCGGGATCAAACGACCCACAATGACGTTTTCCTTCAGGCCGCGCAATTCGTCGCGCTTGCCCATAATGGCAGCTTCGGTCAACACGCGCGTGGTTTCCTGGAAGGAAGCCGCGGAGATGAAGGAGTCAGTCGACAAGCTAGCCTTGGTAATACCCAACAAGACATTGCTGTAGCTTGCGGGGGTCTTGCCTTCGGCCTTGACGCGATCGTTTTCATCGAGCATTTCGCTGCGCTCGACCTGTTCGCCCGGGATGAACTTGGTGTCGCCGGCGTCCGTAATCTGCACGCGGCGCAACATCTGACGAACAATCACTTCAATGTGCTTGTCGTTGATCTTCACACCCTGCAAACGATAGACGTCCTGCACTTCGTCGACAATGTAGCGAGCCAGTTCTTCGATACCGAGCAAACGCAAGATATCGTGCGGATCGGCCGGACCTTCGACGATTTCTTCACCGCGCTGGACAACCTGACCGTCGTGAACGAGGATCTGCTTGTCCTTGCTGATCAAGAATTCGTGTTCTTCACCGTCGTGATCGGTAATGATCAAACGCTGCTTACCCTTGGTTTCCTTGCCGAAGGTCACGGTACCCGTGGCTTCTGCCAACATACCGGCATCCTTGGGGCTGCGAGCTTCGAAGAGTTCGGCCACACGCGGCAAACCGCCGGTAATGTCTCGAGTCTTCTGGCTTTCGCGCGGAATACGTGCAAGCACTTCGCCCTGATGGATGGTCTGACCGTCGCGAACAACGATAATAGCGCCCACCGGCAACTGAATCGTCACGGTGTGATCCGTGCCCGGAATCTTGACTTCCTGGCCGTTTTCGTCCAACAAGTGGACCAACGGACGCATCACGTTGGTGACGGTAGCGGACTTGCCGCCCTTGGCTGCCTTGGCAGAGGTCGTCGTACGCTTCGGATCGATCACCACCATGGAGCTCAAGCCGGTGACTTCGTCGACCTGATTCATCACGGTGACGTTTTCAACCACGTTTTCGAACTTCACGCTACCGGCGTATTCGCTGATAATCGGCAAAGTCATCGGATCGAACGTGGCCAACTGCTGACCGGCCTTGACTTCCTGGTCGGGCTGGATCAACAACGTGGCACCGTAAGGAACCTTATGACGTTCGCGTTCGCGACCCGTTTCCGGATCGTAAATCACGAGTTCGCCGGAACGCGAAATCACGATCAACTGCTTGTCGCCGTTTTGCACGTAGCGCATCGTCGAAGACGGGGTCACGCGACCGGCGTTCTTGGCTTCGACCGAGCTTGCCACGGCTGCACGAGATGCTGCACCGCCGATGTGGAACGTACGCATTGTCAACTGAGTACCCGGTTCGCCGATGGACTGAGCGGCGATCACGCCGACGGCTTCGCCAGAGTTGACCAAAGTACCGCGACCCAAATCGCGACCGTAGCACTTGGCGCACAAACCGTAGCGGGTTTCGCAAGACAAAGGCGTGCGAACCTTCACGACGTCGATGCCTTCGGCTTCGATCTTGTCGCAAATGGCTTCGTCGATCAAAGTACCGGCAGCCACCAAAACGTTCTTGCTGTTGTCAATCACGTCTTCGGCGGTCACACGACCCAAAATACGATCGCGCAAGGCCTGAATCACTTCACCGCCTTCGACCAAAGCACGCATTGCCACGCCGTTGGTGGTGCCGCAATCGTCTTCGACCACGACCAAGTCCTGCGTCACGTCGACCAAACGACGGGTCAAGTAACCGGAGTTTGCCGTCTTCAAAGCCGTATCGGCCAAACCTTTACGAGCACCGTGGGTCGAAACGAAGTACTGCAACACGTTCAAACCTTCACGGAAGTTCGAGGTAATCGGCGTTTCAATAATGGAGCCGTCGGGCTTGGCCATCAAGCCGCGCATACCGGCAACCTGACGAATCTGAGCTGCGGAACCGCGAGCGCCCGAGTCGGCCATCATGTAGATGGAGTTAAACGACTCTTGACGCACGTTCTGACCGTGACGATCCACAACAGGTTCGCTGGACAATTCCTGCATCATCACCTTACCGACGTCGTCGGCGGTGCGGCCCCAGATGTCAATCACCTTGTTGTAGCGTTCGCCCTTGGTAACCAAACCGGAGATGTACTGCTCTTCGATTGCCTTGACTTCGTTTTCGGCTTCGGCAACCAATGCAAACTTCTTCTGCGGCACGCTCATGTCGCCGATACAAATCGAGATACCGGCGCGCGTAGCCAAACGGTAACCGTTGTCCTTCAAGCGGTCGGCAAAAAGCACGGTGGCACGCAAGCCGCACTGACGGAAGCAGAGATTGATCAAACGAGCAATTTCTTTCTTCTTCAAAGCACGGTTCAATTCGCCGAAGCTCATGCCGTGAGGCAAAATCGCCGACAACAACGCACGACCCACGGTCGTTTCATAGCGCTTGTAGCGTTCGGTTTCTTCACCCGTTTCGCGATTGACGTCGAATTCCTTGATACGCACGGTGCATCGCGTCTGGAGCATGACGGCGCCGGCGTCCAAAGCACGCTGCACTTCGTCGATATTGGCAAAGAACATGCCTTCGCCCGGCGCATTGATGCGTTCGCGAGTTGCGTAGTACAGACCCAAGACCATATCCTGAGAAGGCACGATCGAGGGATCGCCGTTGGCCGGGAACAACACGTTGTTGGAGCTCAACATCAAGCAACGGGCTTCCAACTGGGCTTCCAAAGACAACGGAACGTGCACGGCCATCTGGTCACCGTCGAAGTCGGCGTTAAATGCCGCGCAAACCAACGGGTGCAACTGAATGGCCTTACCTTCGATCAACTTGGGTTCGAACGCCTGAATACCCAAACGGTGCAACGTCGGTGCACGGTTGAGCATCACGGGGTGTTCGTAAATTACCTCTTCGAGGATGTCCCAAACGACGGGTTCCTGATTGTCCACCATCTTCTTGGCGCTCTTGATGGTACCGGCCAAGCCGCGCTGTTCGAGCTTATTGAAGATGAAGGGCTTAAACAGTTCCAAAGCCATCAACTTGGGCAAACCGCATTGGTGCAAGCGCAATTCCGGACCCACGGTAATCACGGAACGACCGGAGTAGTCCACGCGCTTACCGAGCAAGTTCTGACGGAAGCGACCGGACTTACCCTTGATCATGTCGGCCAAGCTCTTCAACGGACGCTTGGACGGACCCGTCATGGCCTTGCCGCGACGACCGTTATCAAGCAAGCTGTCGACGGCTTCCTGCAACATGCGCTTTTCGTTACGCACGATGATGTCGGGAGCCTTGAGTTCGAGCAAGCGCTTCAAACGGTTGTTACGGTTGATGACGCGACGATACAAATCGTTCAAGTCCGAGGTCGCAAAGCGGCCGCCGTCCAACGGCACCAACGGGCGCAAATCGGGCGGCAAAACCGGCAACACTTCCAAAATCATCCATTCGGGCTTGATGCCGGAACGCTGGAAGCCTTCAAGCACCTTCAAGCGCTTGGCAAACTTCTTGATCTTGGCTTCCGAAGTCGTCTGGTTGAGCTCTTCGCGCAACTGGCTGACTTCCATGTCGATGTCGATGTTGTGCAAAAGCTCGCGAATGGCTTCGGCACCCATCATGGCCTTGAAGTCGTCGCCATGTTCTTCGGACTGCGTAATGAATTCTTCTTCGGTCAACAACTGGCCGCGCTTCAAGGGCGTCAAACCGGGATCGACCACGCAGTAGGCTTCAAAGTAGAGCACGCGTTCGATATCGCGCAACGGGATATCGAGTACCATACCCATACGAGACGGCAAGCTCTTCAAGAACCAGATGTGCGCAACGGGGCTGGCCAATTCGATGTGGCCCATGCGCTCGCGACGCACCTTGGACAAAGTGACTTCCACACCGCACTTTTCGCAAACGACACCGCGGTGTTTCAAGCGCTTGTACTTGCCGCACAAGCATTCGTAGTCCTTGATCGGGCCGAAAATCTTGGCGCAGAACAAGCCGTCGCGCTCGGGCTTAAACGTACGATAGTTAATCGTTTCGGGCTTTTTCACTTCGCCGTAAGACCACGAACGGATCTTTTCGGGAGAAGCGATCCCGATCTTAATCGCATCGAAGTGTTCGTCAGTCATCGACTGCTTGAACATGTCACGAAGCATATTCATGAAATTTATTCCTTCGAAATGTCGTCATTCTTGACGAGGTCGATATCAATACCGAGCGAACGGATTTCCTTCACCAACACGTTGAACGATTCGGGCATGCCCGCATCGATCTGGTGTTCGCCGCCCACGATGTTTTCGTAGACCTTGGTACGGCCGTTGACGTCGTCGGACTTGACGGTCAACATTTCCTGCAAGACATAGCTTGCGCCGTAGGCTTCCAGTGCCCAAACTTCCATTTCACCGAAACGCTGGCCGCCGAATTGAGCCTTACCGCCCAAGGGCTGCTGCGTCACGAGGCTGTACGGACCGGTCGAACGAGCGTGCATCTTGTCGTCGACCAAATGGTGCAACTTCAAGAAGTGCATGAAGCCGACGGTCACGGGACGATCGAACGGATCGCCGGTGCGGCCGTCATAGAGCGTGGCCTGCGTCTTGGCAGGGGTTAACTGCAACTTCTTGGCTTCTTCGTCCGGGAAGGCCAAATCGAGCATCATGCGGATTTGTTCTTCGCTGGCACCGTCAAACACCGGAGTGGCAAACGGTACGCCGTTAGCCAAATTCTTGGCCAACGTCATCAACTCTTCGTCGGACAAGCTGTCGAGATCTTCCTTCTTGCCGGTGCGGTTGTACACCTCGTTCAAGAAAGCGCGCATCTGCTTGGCCTGTTCAGTCTTGAGCATTTCGGCAATACGCCAGCCCAAACCCTTGGCAGCCCAACCGAGGTGGACTTCCAGAATCTGACCGATGTTCATACGGCTGGGCACGCCCAACGGATTCAAGCAAATGTCGGCGGGACGACCGTCGGCCATGTACGGCATATCTTCGATCGGGCAGATCTTGGAGACCACACCCTTGTTACCGTGACGGCCGGACATCTTGTCGCCGGGTTGCAAACGACGCTTCTCGGCGATGAAGACCTTGACCATCTTCAAAACGCCCGGAGGCAATTCGTCGCCGCGATTGAGCTTGTCGCTCTTGCGAGCATAGAGTGCTTTGTTTTCTTCGCGCTTGTCGTCGACAACCTTGCGAGCCAAATCGACCAACTTCTGGTCTTCTTCGGTCTGCATACGGATTTCGAGCAAATCGTACCCGTTGATGGCTTCGAGCGTTTCAAGCGTCAACACCGTACCGGCCGTGATGCCGGCGGGGCCGCCCGAAGCCTTGCGACCGGCCAACTGACGACGCAAACGAGCGAAGACGTCTGTTTCCACAATGCGCAAAGCGTTCTTCAAGTCGCGATCGTAGCGCTTGAGCTGTTCGTCGATAATGGCGCAAGCACGCTTGTCTTTTTCCACGCCTTCGCGGGTAAAGACCTGAACGTCGATCACGGTACCTGCCATGCCGGAGGGCACGCGCAAGCTCGTATCCTTCACGTCGCTGGCCTTTTCGCCGAAAATCACGCGCAAAAGCTTTTCTTCGGGCGTCAACTGCGTTTCGCCCTTCGGGGTGACCTTACCGACCAACACATCGCCGGCCTTGACTTCGGCGCCGATAAACACGATACCGGAGTCGTCCAAGCGGTTGAGCTGGTTTTCCGACAAGTTGGAAATGTCGCGGGTAATGTCTTCCGGTCCCAACTTGGTGTCGCGAGCCACCACGTCGAGTTCTTCAATGTGAATGGACGTATAGCGGTCGTCTGCAACCACACGTTCGGAAATCAACACCGAGTCTTCGTAGTTGTAGCCGTTCCACGGCATAAAGGCGATGAGCATGTTCTGACCCAAAGCCAATTCGCCCATATCGGTCGAAGCACCGTCGGCCAACACGTCGCCCTTGGCAACCATGTCGCCCTTCTTGACGATCGGGCGCTGGTTCAAGGTGGTCGAACCGTTGGAGCGCGTGAACTTCTGCAAGCTGTAGATGTCCACACCGACTTCGCCGGCCACGTTTTCATCGTCGTTGACGCGAACCACAACGCGGTTGGCATCGACATATTCGATCACGCCGCCGCGACGAGCCTGCACCGTTGCCTTGGAGTCCACAGCCACGGTACGTTCCACGCCGGTACCCACAACGGGTTTTTCCGGACGCAAGCAGGGCACGCCCTGACGTTGCATGTTGGAACCCATCAATGCGCGGTTTGCGTCATCGTGTTCCAAGAACGGAATCAAGCTGGCAGCCACGGAAACGATCTGAGCCGGTGCCACGTCCATGTACTCGATGCGATCGGGCGAAGCCATAATGAATTCGCCGTTTTCACGGGCACTGACCAAGTCGCCGATCAAGCGACCGTTTTCGTCCATATCCGCATTGGCCTGAGCGATCACGTACTTGCCTTCTTCGATGGCAGACAAGTAGTGAATGTTGCCTTCGCCCTTCAAAGCCACGCCGTTTTCGACCTTGCGATAAGGCGTTTCCAAGAAGCCGTAGTCGTTCAAACGAGCGTACAGAGCCAAGGAGTTGATCAAACCGATGTTCGGACCTTCAGGTGTTTCAATCGGGCAAACGCGACCATAATGGGTGGCGTGCACGTCACGCACTTCGAAGCCGGCACGTTCGCGAGTCAAACCGCCCGGACCCAAAGCGGAAATACGACGCTTGTGGGTGATTTCGGACAAGGGGTTCGTCTGATCCATGAACTGGCTCAACTGAGACGAACCGAAGAATTCGCGAATGGCAGCGGAAATGGGCTTGGAATTGATCAAGTCCTGCGGGGTCAAGCCGTCGCTTTCGGCAGAGCCCAAACGTTCGCGAACGGCGCGTTCCACACGCACCAAGCCGGAACGGAACTGATTTTCCGTCAATTCGCCCACGCAACGAACGCGACGATTGCCCAAGTGGTCGATATCGTCCACGCCGTGGATTTCAACCGTACGCTTGCTGCCGTCGGCATCGGTCAAAACGACGTCGTCGGCACCGTTGCGCAATGCCACCAAAACCTGCATCGTGTCAATGATGTCTTCGTTGGTCAAAGTCATCAAGCCTTCGGCGCTTTCGCGGCCGAAGCGGGCATTGACCTTCATGCGACCGACGCGAGACAAATCGTAAGCTTCGTCATCGAAGAACAAACGATTGAACAAACCTTCGACGGCATCTTCCGTGGGCGGTTCGCCCGGGCGCATCATGCGATAGATGGCGATACGAGCGCTCAAGGAGTCGGGCGTATCGTCCAAACGCAAAGTTTCGGACATGTAAGCGCCGCGATCCAAATCGTTGGTGTACAACGTTTCGAGCGAGCGAATCTTCAGTTCGCGCAAGGTCGCCAAAATTTCTTCCGTGATTTCGGCATTGGCGTCGACAACCTTTTCACCGGTGTCCTTGCTGTAGATGGCCTTGGCCAACACGCGACCGATCAGGAAATCGTCGCTGACAACGGCGTCGGTAACACCGGCTTCTTTCATCAAACGAACGTGACGAGCCGTGACGCGCTTGTCCTTTGCGACGATCAGATTGCCTTCGCTATCCTTGATATCGAAGGCGGCCGTTTCGCCCTGCAGACGAGACGGTTCGAACTGCCAGGAGGCAGCCTTAGCAGTGAGCTTAAACTGATCGAAATCGTAGAAGCGAGCCAAAATTTCTTCCGGCGTCAAACCGATGGCCTTCAACAAAATCGTTGCGGGCATCTTGCGACGACGGTCGACGCGGAAATAAACGATATCCTTCGGATCGAATTCGAAGTCCAACCAGGAGCCGCGGTAAGGAATCACGCGAGCAGAGAACAAGAGTTTGCCCGAAGAGTGGGTCTTGCCCTTGTCGTGCTCGAAGAAGATGCCGGGCGAGCGGTGCAACTGGCTGACGATAACGCGTTCGCTACCGTTGACGATAAACGAAGCCTTTTCGGTCATGAGCGGAATTTCGCCCATGTACACTTCGTTTTCACGAATTTCCTTCACGGTGTCGGGCTTTGCCGAGTCGCGATCGAAAATTTCAAGTTGAATGCGTGCACGAAGCGCGGAGCAATAGGTCAAACCGCGCAATTGGCACTCGGCCACATCGAATTCGGGTTCTTCGAGCCTGTAGCTCAAGAACTTCAAACGGGCGTAGCCGTTGTGGCTACTGATGGGGAAAATGGAAGTAAAAGCCGCCTGCAGGCCCGTGTCCTTACGACTTTCGGGCTTGACATCGGCTTGCAGAAACTCTTCGTAGCTGCGCAGCTGCGTTTCCAACAAAGAGGGCACTTCAAGGACGCTCGGACGTGTAGCAAAACTCTTCCGAATACGCTTCTTTTCAGTGAACGAGTACGACATGAAGACTCCGTTCAAGGCGATGGGAGAAAATACACTATGGGTCAAAGAAATCGAAAAGACGGAAACACAAATTATAGGGACGCCAAAAGCCGCCCGGGCAATACATCCGTATCGCACCCGTGCGGCACTACGTCAATTTTCTGTGTGTCTTTTCGATCATCCAGGTCTTTGACTTTGAACTGAGCCCGCATTCTAGCACAGACTCATTTCAAAATCCCAAATCCCTCAACCGAAATCGAGGGATTTGGATTTGCTGACAAAAACACTTTAGGCGATTTTGTCAACGCAACTCAAATTACTTGAGTTCGACCTTAGCACCAGCGGCTTCGAGCTTCTTCTTGAGGTCTTCAGCTTCAGCCTTGGCAGCGCCTTCCTTAACAGCCTTGGGAGCGCCTTCGACGAGGTCCTTGGCTTCCTTGAGGCCAAGACCCGTGACTTCGCGCACGGCCTTAATAACGGCGATCTTGTTGGAACCGACGTCAGCGAGAACGACGTCGAATTCGGTCTTTTCTTCAGCAGCCGGGGCAGCAGCACCAGCAGCGGGACCGGCAACAGCCACAGCAGCGGCAGCAGCGGAAACGCCGAACTTTTCTTCCATCATCTTGATGAGTTCGCTGATTTCGAGAACGGTC
>CALKKK010000163.1 GCA_937995395.1 uncultured Sutterella sp.
GCTTGAGAACCGGTGCGGTGCTTGCCTTGGGTACCTGAGGACATTATCGTTCCACCGGCGTGCGACCAAACGAAAGAGACGTGCGCTCTAAGCGCAAGACCGCCATACCGTCCGGGGCGCCAAGCGTCGCGGCTTGGTTTCCGGTGAGCGTTTCGCACGTCACAAGACACTTCTGGCTGGTGATGACGACTCCACATTCGCGGTCGTAAAACTTGTACAGAGAATCGTTAGTCTGGAAATGCGCCAGAAACAGGGCTTCGGTCAATTTGTCAAAGAACTTGGGCGGCAAAAAGAGCTCGTCAATTGCGGTGATGATTTCGAGGGGTTCCGAACTTCTTATCATGTGGCGAACGATGTGGATGAGTTCGTCGCCGACACAGAGGTTGAGTGCCGAAGCGACTTCTTCGGTTGCCGGAACGCGATCGAATTTGAAGAGGCGCCGAATATCGAATCGCGGTTGATCGTCAACTTTTTCAAACGGCTGAAACCGATTCCAGTAGCCTGAATTCCGAAAGCTCTGCACGAAGGTGCCGACGCCTTCCTTGCGTTGTAAAACGCCGTCGGCTACCAAAATATCGACGGCGTGACGCAGTGTGCCGACGGATACTCCCGTTTGTCGGGCCAATTCGGTTTCTACCGGAATTTTGTCGCCGGGCTTGAATTCGCCTGCGAGAATACGCTCGACAATGATACGGTGAACTTGCAAATATAACGGATTGCGACCGGCCGTTTTGTGGCCGGAAGATGCACCGGCAGAAGCGGAAGGCAAAGTCATGGCATTTACCTTTAAAGGGGTAGTTATCATATATATGATAGATGACTTTTCCCGAAAAGGCATTTGGAAATTTGCACGAAGGCGATAGACTTTGGAGCTATCGAACAATAAAAACAAAAGGCAACAACAATGCTTGACGTGGTTTTGCATGCGGCTTCGGCCGTGATGGTCTTGGTGGCGGTGGCAGCTTTAGGATATTGGGGCGGACACAAAGGCTGGTTTGATTCCAAAAGCCAACAGATGATTTCTCGAATCGTCAATATGGCACTGCCCTTTTTCTTGTTTTATTCCGTGGTGTCCAAGTTCGGTCACGACGAGTTGATGGAGCTGCTTAAGCTCGCGTATTTGCCCTTTGTGACGGTAGGCATCAGCTTTGTGTTGTCTCTGATCCTGGCTCAGACTCCTTTGGTGCGCAAAGAAGTCAAGGGCGTGTTTGTGGCGTGCTTTTCGGGCGCCACGGTGCTTTTTGTCGGCGTTCCCATGGGTATGGCCATGTGGGGCGAAGTATCGATTCCCTATCTGCTCATTTACTTCGTGGCCAATTGCCTCTTTATTTGGACGATCGGGCTTTACAGCGTTCAGTGGGACGGCGTGCGGCGCCACGGGGGAGCGGCACCTCGCATCATTTCGATGAAAAGCGTAAAGATGCTCTTTAGCGGCCCGCTGATCGGCTTTTTGGGCGGGTTGCTCGTCGTGTTTTTAGCCATTCCGACGCCCGAAACCGTGATGATGGCTACGCGTATCATCGGTCAAATGGCGACCCCCTTGGCGCTCGTTTTCATCGGTTTGACGGTTTATCAGGTAGGCTTTTCCAAGTTTGCGCATCTGCCGCGTGAAATCTGGCTCATTTTGTTGAGTTGCTTCGTATTGCGCCCCTTGGCGATGTATCTGTGCTCGATGCCCTTGGAAATGGATCGCATGATGCGTCAGGTCTTTATCCTGGCTTCGGCCCTGCCGGTGAGTTCCATCATTGCCGTGATGGCCAGACACCACGGGGCCGACTCCGAATTCGTTTCCGAAGCCGTGGGCGTGACGACAGTGGGAATTTTGTTCGTGATGCCGATTTTGTTGGTGTTGGTGAACTTTATCTGATCGTTTTTCAAGCGACAAATAAAACGCCGAAAGCTTGTTTTTGCTTTCGGCGTTTTTGTTGGGAGCACAAACCTTTAGCGGTTCGCGCTCGTTGATTGTGGGGTCGATTACTTCATAATCGTCGGGATAACCTTGGTCCACAGTTCCAAGCTCTTGACGAAGTCGCTTTCCTTAACGTCAAAGGTAGCCGTGTGGTGGCCGCTCGGACGATCGGAACCCCACAGGAAGAAGGCAGCCTTGCCGCCGTGTTCCTGAACGCGACGAGCCAAAATCGTGGCGTCTTCCGAGCCGCCGAAATTCAAGGGCTTGTCCACAACCGTCAAACCTTCGACTTCACGGCCGCACTTGTTGAGAATGTCGACGAGTTCCTGATCGGCATTCAAGTCGACGGCTTCGCCCATCTTGCGGCATTCGTAAGATACGCCGAAACCGATGGAGATGCCTTGGCAGATGTTTTCCACCTGCTGGGCCATGTAGTTGTTGATGTCGGCCGTTTCGCCGCGCACTTCAAGCTTCAAAACAGCCTTGGAAGGAATGACGTTGCGGCCTTCGCCGGCGATCAACTGACCGACGTTGATGCGCGTCATGCCTTCGGAGTGGCGGGAGATACCCAACATCTGAACCGTGGCATTGGCGGCAGCGGCCAAGGCGTTGCGGCCGTCTTGCGGGCAGGCGCCGGCGTGAGCGGGTTTGCCGTTAAAGGTCACGTCGAACTTGGTCGTGCACAAGAACCCGTAAAGGTTGGTGGCGATTTCGCCCGACTTGGCGCTCATGGCCACGTGAGAAGCCAAGAAGTAGTCGGCATCGTCCACAATACCGCTGGCGGCAACGCCGGCAGCACCGCGCACGCCTTCTTCGGCGGGCTGGAAGACGATCTTGATTTTGCCGTTTAACTGATCCTTGTTATCCATCACCCAGTGAGCCACTGCCAGGCCCATGGACATGTGTGCGTCGTGGCCGCAAGCGTGCATCAAACCGGGGTTCTTGGAAATAAAGCCTTCCTTGGCAGGAAGGTGACTGTCTTCGGTACATTCGTTCACAGGCACGCAGTCGATATCAAAGCGAATGGCCAATGTGGGACCGGGACGCCCCGTATCCAAAACGGCAACGCAACCCGTGAGTTCTTCCATTTCGGCCAAAAGTTCTTCGGACACGCCGTTTTTGCGAGCGCGTTCGATCCCGGCCTGGACAACCTTCATGTCGCGGCCGAGGCAGAAGTCGGGATTGACGACCTTTTTGCCCAGCAACACTTCATAGCCGTAGCTGCGAAGCGTGTTGACGATAAAAGCGTTGGTGGTAAATTCGGACCAGCCTTCTTCAGGGTTGGTGTGAAGTTGACGACGGATGTTAATCAACTGGTCCTTGTAAGCGCAAGCGCAAGTCATTGTGTCTCTCCTCGTAAAAGTTCGGCGGTTTTTGCAGGATGCAAGAGTCGAACCGAGCTTTTGATATTCTGAAAAAAATCGAACGACCTACCCCCAACGGTCGATTGTCTTGTCGATATCAGGGTAGGGAATTACGGACGGTCGAACGACTCTATAACGAATCAATCATAAAACAGCCGCAAAATTTTGGTTGTGAAAAAACGAAAAAATTCGTGAAATCGGGGTAAAGCCTTGGTTTATCTCAAAACAAACATCCTTAGATCAAAATTCGTTGAGAGCTTTTCATTTCTTGCCCAAAAATTCGAGGATAATGCTTTGGTGGTATATACCAACGGTTGGGGAGCACTCTTTACTTTTCGGTACTCCGTCCGACTAATAAGTGTTTTCCCTTTAAGGATTGAAGGCCATGGCAGGCGATTTGCAAAGAGACGGCAGCAAGTTTTGCCGTTCGATTTTTGAAACGGTTCGCAAGATGACGACCGACGGTTTGGGGGTTACCCGTCAGGGGTATTCTCAAACGGAAAGCGACGTGCTTGACTACTTGAAGTCGATCGGCACCGAATTGGGGATGGAAATTCACACCGACCTCGCGGGTAACGTTTGGATGACCTATCCGGGCCAAAACCGCGAATTGCCCGCATTTGTTTCGGGCAGTCACGCCGACAGCGTCCCCGAAGGCGGAAACTATGACGGTTTGGCAGGGATTGTGGCCGCTCTGGCCGTTGCTTGGTGGATGAAGAAAACGAATTTTGTGCCGTATCGCGACTATGTCGTCTTGATGATGCGTTGCGAAGAATCGAGCTTTTTCGGTAAGGCCTACGTCGGTTCTTTGGCTTTGACCGGACGCTTGACGCAAGACGACATTGCTTTGCGACATCGCTCGGAAAACGTGACTTTGGGCGAATGCATTTCGGCTTGCGGCTTTAATCCGTCGGATTTGACGGCCGGCAAACCCTTGGTGGATTTGAAGTCGATCGCCGCCTTTGTGGAATTGCATATCGAACAAGGGCCGATGCTCGACAGTTCCGAAACCGAACGCGTCGGTATCGTGACAGGCATTCGCGGCAACATTCGTCACAAACTCGTGAAGTGCATCGGCCAGACCGCGCACTCGGGTGCCGTGGACAAGGCCTATCGTCATGACGCCGTGTTGGCTACAGTCGACTTGTTGCACCGCATGGATCTGAAGTGGGACGAATGTTTGGCCGCAGGCGAAGACCTTGTCTTTACCGTGGGCGTTTTAAAGACGGCAGCCACGTCGGCCATTTCGGTGATTCCGGGCGAAACGAGCTTTACGATCGATATGCGCAGTCTGAGTATGGATACGGTGGAGCACTTCCATCAGACGCTCTTGAAAGAAGCCGACGAAGTGGCCAAAGCGCGCGGCGTGCGTTTTGAGTTCGATAAGAAGCTTGTGACGCAGTCGGCCAAAGTCGACGAAGCTCTGAGTCAAAAGCTCGTTGCCGCGGCTCAAAAGGGCGGTTTGCCAGTGCGTCGTATCGCCAGCGGTGCCGGCCACGATACGGCCGTGATCGGCAATGCGGGCGTGCCTACTGCCATGATTTTCGTTGCCAACCAAAACGGTTCGCACAATCCCTATGAAGCCATGAAGTTGGAAGACTTTATGAAGGGTGCCGATTTGCTATGGCATACGGTGGAGCATTTCGAAGAGCTCTGATAAGAAATATTTGTCCCGAGTACCGAGCTCGGGACAAATGAAAAAAAAGAAAAATAAAACCGAGAGAGAAATGACCATGCCTCAAAAGCAGGAAAACGTATCGGGAGTACGTGTTTTAATCTACGATCGCTGTCCGTTGTTTGCGCATGCTCTGGAGCAATTGATCGCGCAAATGGCGGGCTTTTCGGTCGAAGGCGTCACGTATGACATCAACCGAGTGGGATCTTTGATTGCAGAGAGAAATATCAATTTTGTGATTCTCGATCTTGACACCGGCATGCAGTGCGTGCAGTTGTTGGAGCAGATCAAAAGCGCCTGGTTGCCGGTGCGTTGCGTGATGACGATCACCGACGGCAGACAGCCTCAGCTGATGGCAGCCATTCGCATGCAGGCCGACGGCTTTTTAACCAAGCTTTCCACGGCCGAACAGTTTGCGCAACAGATTCCCATGATTGCCCGAGGCGAAATGGTCATCAGCGATGCTTTGACCAATGCTTTGGCCACAACGTTGAGAAACGTGCCGTACCCGGATGAGTCGCGCGATATCGGCAGGCTCTCGCCCCGCGAAGTCGAGGTGCTTCAGTGCATCGCCGAAGGTATGAGCAATCGTCAGATTTCGGAGCGCTTGGGCATTTCCGACGGCACCGTCAAAGTGCACGTCAAGCACGTGCTCAAGAAATTGGACTTTTCCACCCGCGTGGAAGCCGCGCTTTGGGCAAGCGAAAACGGGCATCGCTCCAAATCTTGGGTGAGCAACTAACTCATAAACAAGTCCCCGACGGCATTGGCCGGAGCGGGACTTATTAAGCCGAAATGGCGATAGGCCGCGGGCGTAGCAATACGTCCGCGCGTTGTTCTTTGAACGAACCCCTGTTGAATCAAAAAGGGTTCAACCACATCTTCCAACGTGTCGCGATCTTCACCGATAGCGCTTGCCAAGTTGTCGATCCCGACGGGGCCGCCTGCGAATTTTTCCAGAATCGTCAACATGAACTTTTGATCGAC
>CALKKK010000164.1 GCA_937995395.1 uncultured Sutterella sp.
ATTTTTCAGTGAAGCCAAACTCAAAAAAAGGGATTGCGCGAATTGTAGCAAGCCGAGCAAGACCCTCGCAGTTTTGCCGGAAAAAATTCGGGGAAGAGTCCGACCGGACCCCCTCCCCGCACAATGTTTACACTCGCAATGAACTTAACTTCTCGGATCGAACGTCTTCCCCAAACTCACCGGAACGTTCAAAGCGATCCACTTGGGATTGCGGCTGATGAGCACCAACACCAAGATGGTGGCCAAGTACGGCAACATCGACATGATTTGGCTGGGCACCTCGATACCCATGGCCTGCATGTTAAATTGCATCATGGTGACGCCGCCGAAAAGATAGGCGCCGAGCACCACTCTAAACGGACGCCACGTGGCAAAGGTCACCAAAGCCAAAGCGATCCATCCGCGGCCGGCCGTCATGCCTTCGGCCCACAGAGGCGTGTAAACGAGCGAGAGGTAAGCGCCCGCAACCCCGGTCATGGCGCCGCCAAAGAGCACCGCCGCAAAGCGAATCAAACGCACGTTGTAGCCCAATGCAAAAGCCGCCTTGGGATTTTCGCCCACGGCACGCACCACCAAGCCCCAGCGGCTGCGATACAAGAACCACCACACGAGCGCTATGCCGATCAATGCCAAATAAACGGCTATATGGCAGGAAAAGAGCGCTTCACCGATAAAGGGAATGTCCTTTAAGCCGACAATGCCGGTCGCGGCTCTCTCGGCCAGCGCCTGCCCCTGCCACGGCTGCCCGATAAAGGCTGAAAGCCCCGCACCGAACAATGCGAGCGCCAAACCTGCAGCATACTGATTGGCATACAACCCCAAGGTAAAGAAACCGAAGAGCGCGGCCATGGCAAGCCCGGCCAAGGCACCTGCAGCAAAGCCCACGGCAAAGCTGCCGGTAGCCAATGTGGCACCGAACCCGCACACGGCGCCCATTAACATCATGCCTTCGATACCGAGGTTTAAAACGCCGCTGCGTTCATGAATCACGATGCCGATAGCGGCAATCAAAAGAGGCGTACCCGCATTTAGCGTAGCGGCAATCACAGAAGCGGCGACACTCATTTGGCACCTCCCTTGCCGTTAAAGCCCACCCAGACCGGTTTAAAGCAAATCCAGACGTCACAAATCAAAAGGAAAAAGAGCAGCATGCCCTGATACACGCCCGTAATGGACGAAGGCAAACCGAGACGAGACTGACCGAGCTCGCCGCCCAAGTAAAAGAGCGCCATCACAAAGGCGGCAGGAATACAGCCGGCCGGAGACAGACGTCCCACAAAGGCCACGATAATGGCGGCAAAGCCGTAGCCCGGACTGATGTTCAAAGTTAACTGTCCCACCGGCCCCATCACTTCAACGATACCGGCTAAGCCTGCCAGGCCCCCTGAAATCAACATCGAAATCCAAAGCAGACGCGGCGGTCTGAAACCTGCGTATTTCGCGGCCAACGGCGCCATACCCGAAACCTTGAACTGAAAGCCCAAGAACATCTTAGCCATCATCAATTCGACGGCAATGGCAGCCACAATCGCCAACACAAAGCCCACATGCAAACGCGTGCCCGGCAAAATCGAGCCCAAAGACGCACTTGCGGCAAACATGGGCGACTGCGGAAAGCCCAAGCCTTCGGGATCCTGCAACGGTCCCTGCACGCAGTAGGCAAGCGCAAACTGCGCGACGTACACAAGCATCAGGGAAACCAAAATTTCGTTAGCGTGAAACTTATCCTTTAAAAGCGCCACGATCCCGGCCCAGAAAATACCGCCGATCACGCCCGCGGCAATCACCACAACGGCATACCAGGCACCGATTCCGTCCGGGCACTGCAAAGCGGCCCAACCGCCGAAAATGGCGCCCATCAGGAATTGCCCCTCGGCACCGATATTCCAAACATTGGCTCTGAAGCACACCACGAGACCGGCGGCACACAACAGTAGCGGCGTCATCTTGATGCCCACTTCGCTCCAACCGCGAAGCGTTTCCAAGGGGGCGATCAAAAAGACGTAAAGCGACTGAATGGGATCCTTGCCCAAACAAGCAAAAAGAATCGCGCCGGCAATGACCGTCAACAACAATGCCACCACCGGAGAGAGCCACTTATAGGCTCCGGCTTCCTGACGCGGCATCAAACGAATGGGAAACTGCATCTTTAGGCCACCTTCTGAGTCTGATTCTTTTTAAACGGGCTGCCCGACCACAAACCTGCCATCCAACGACCGAGTTCTTCGGTGGTGATGGATTCGGCGGGAACGGCCGGCGACAAGTGTCCGCGATACATCACGGCGATGCGATCGCAGATTTCATAGAGTTCGTCGATTTCTTCGCTCACCACGACAATGGCCGCACCTTCGGAGCGCAAACGCATCAGAGAGTTGCGAATGACGGTCGCGGCACCGACGTCCACGCCCCACGTGGGCTGATCGATGATCAAAATGCCGGGGCCGTTGAGAATTTCGCGACCGACAATGAACTTTTGCAGATTGCCGCCCGATAAAGCCTGCGCCTGCTTTTGCACCGTAGGCGTTTTGACGTGGAAGCGTTCAATGACTTTCTGCGCAAAGTTGCGCGTATCGTCATGCAAAATAAAACCGTGCTTATGGAATTCGTCACCGGTCAAAAGCGTATTGCTCAAAAGCGAAAATTCGGGAACGGATCCGTGACCCAAGCGCTGTTCGGGCACGTAACGCAAACCCTTTTTGCGACGCTCTGCCGGATCCATGTCGTTGGCAACTTCGCCGAAAAGAACGATACTGCCTTCTTGGCAGGGCAACTCGCCCATACAAACGCCCAACAATCGCGACTGACCGTTACCGGAAATACCGGCGATACCGACGATTTCGCCGGCTCTGACTGCAAGCTTGACGTCATGCACGCCGCAGACGTGACGACCGCCGTCCAAGCCCACCTTTTTGAGTTCCAAAACAACCTTGCCGGGCTTGCCGGTTTTTTCCATGAGTTTGGGAGGTTCGCTCCCAATCATCAAGCGCGCCAACGATTCTTCGGTTTCTTCACTCGGAATAACGGTCTGAACGACTTTGCCGGCACGCAACACCGTGCAACGGTTGGCAAGTTCGCGAATTTCGTCGAGTTTGTGCGAAATAAAGACGATGGAAACGCCCTCAGAAGCGAGTTTTTTGAGTGTTTCAAAAAGCTTGCGCACGGCCTGGGGCGTCAATACCGAGGTGGGTTCGTCCAAAATCAAAAGTTTCGGATCGGTCATCAAAGCGCGAATGATTTCCACGCGCTGACGTTCACCCATCGAAAGATCGGCGACCGTGGCACCGGGATCGACCGGAATGCCGTAACGCTCACCCAAGGAGGCGATTTTTTCACTGGCTTGGGCAACGCTCAATTTTTCGGCGATACCCAAAATCACGTTTTGTGCCACCGTCAACGTTTCAAACAAGGCGAAGTGCTGATGCACCATAGCAATCCCTAAGTCTCTTGCGACCGAGGGACTCGAAATTTCAACAGGCTTGCCGTCAAATTCGATCGTGCCGCGATCGGGCGCAACGGAGCCGAAGATGATTTTCATGAGGGTGGATTTGCCCGCACCGTTTTCGCCCAAGATGGCGAGCACCTCTCCGGGATTGACCTCCAGAGTGATGTCGTTGTTGGCAATGATTCCGGGATACGCCTTGGTGATGTGTTGTAGTCTCAGTCTGGGTGTCATGTTGGATCGCGGGAATAACGCAAAACGCTTCGGGAAAGATTATGGAAATCTCCGAAGCCAAACAAGTGATTGAATTCTAAAGTTTGAGCCTTTGAGAATCAACCAAAAAGCGCATGTTTTTGCGATTTTTCTTCGTGTTTTTCCACTGCTTTGATCTGTGTCGACAAAGCGCGTTATCCGCAACGGCAAGGGCCCGGACAAAATACAAAAAAGCAGGGAGCACATCCGGCTTCGAACGCACCCCCCAATCGTAGTTTTTTGAGCGATTTCGACTTATTTGCCCTGACGTTGACGCACGCTTTCGAAAAGGCACACGCCGCTGGCCACCGACACGTTGAGACTGTCGACGGCACCGAACATCGGAATCTTGGCCAAATCGTCACAACGCTTACGGGTCAGTTGACGCAAACCTTCGCCTTCGGCACCCAAGACCCAGGCAAAGGCACGCTTCTGAGCGAAGTCGTAAATCGTTTTTTCGGCTTCGCCTGCCGTACCCACCACCATGACGCCTGCGTCGCGCAACTCCACAATGCTTGCGGCCAAGTTGGTCACAGTCACCACAGGCACGCTTTCCCATGCGCCGGCAGCGGCCTTGGCGGCAGCCGGCGAAAAAGATGCGGAGCGATCGCGTGGAGCAATCACGGCCTGAACGCCGGCGGCATCGGCCACACGCAAACAGGCACCGAAATTGCGCGGATCGGTCACGCCGTCCAAAATCAACAAGAGCGTTTCCGGCGTAATGCTGTCGAGCAACGTATCGAAATCCATCGCCTGCTTGAGTTCGTCGGCCAAAGCCACGATCCCCTGATGGGGAATGTCGGGAGCCAGACCGTCCAAGCGACGATTGTCGGCCTGCATCACCTTGATGCCAGCTTGCTGCAAACGATCCTTGCACTGCTGCATGCGCTTGTCGCGACGACTCGGATCCACATAAACGACGCGAATGGACTCGGGCTTGACGCGCACTCGGGCGTTGACGGCATGAAAGCCGGCCAAAACAACTTGTTTAGACATAATTTTCTAACTGAAAAACAAAATTCGTACGGGCGCATTATCGCCCAAAACTACCAGCGGCGGTGGTTCGATCCGCGAGAGTTGCGTTTAAACCCTCGAAAATCGTACATGTCGTCGGTCGAGGAGAATTCGATGGCGCGATTTTGGATGTCCACCCCCATCACAATCACCCCCATCGTGTCGCCGATTCTGAAGCGCTCGCCGCTCCACTCGCCCGTAAACGTCATGTTGGCATCGTTGTATTCATAGTAATCGTCACCCAAACGGCTCACGTGCACAAAACCTTCGACAAACAGGTTCTTCAAAGTCACGAAAACGCCGGCGGGCACCACACCCGTGATCACGCCCTTAAAGCTCTTTCCGACATATTGGGAAATGTACTGGCACTTCAGGCACTGCACCACGTCGCGCGAAGCTTCGTCGGCACGACGCTCGGCAGCCGAACTGGCCAGACCCAAAATCTTCCAATCGGGATTGACGTTGTTGAGTGCTTCGATCGCCTTGCCTTCGTTGTTTTGCGCTGCATTTTCCTTCATGCGAATCTGCTGCGCACTGCGAGACGCAAGCAACTCCTGGATGTTGCCCACCACTTTGGGCACATATTTTTTGCCTGCCAGAATCGCTTTGATCGTGCGATGCACCAACAAATCAGGATATCGACGAATGGGCGAAGTAAAGTGTGTGTAAGCCTCGTAATTCAAACCGTAGTGCCCTTTGTTGGTCGGACGATAAACGGCTTGCGACATGGTGCGCAACATGGCCGATTGCACGACTTCTTCGTAGGGCTTTCCTTTGACGGCTTCAATCACCTTTTCAAAGTCTTGTGCAGTAGGTTTGTTGCCGCCATCGAGCTTTAACTTAAAGCCGGAGAGCGTCGTACGCAAAGCCGTCAGGCGTTCAGTCGCTGGACTTTCGTGCACGCGATAAAGACTCTCGGTACCGTTGACGGCAATAAATTGTGCGGCACAAACATTGGCCGCCAACATGCACTCTTCGATCAAGCGATGCGCATCGTTGTGCTCGCGGCGCTTGATCGCCACAATCTTTTTGGTGTTGGGATCAAACACCATTTCGGTTTCGCTCGTTTCAAAGTCGATGGCTCCGCGCGCGTTTCTGGCTTGGCGAAGCGCTTTGTAAAGCGAATAGAGGTTTGAGATGTCGGAAAGCTTCCCGCCTCGGGCTAGCAAATCTTCGTCTTTTCCCTGAAGCGCATTCCAAACGCAGGTGTAAGTCAAACGCGCCTTGGAGTGAATCAGTGCCGGGTAAAACTGATAGGCCGTCACGTGACCGGTCATATCGACAATCATGTCGCAGACCATCGTGCAACGATCCACATTCGGGTTTAACGAACACAAGCCGTTGCTTAATTTTTCGGGCAGCATCGGGATCACGCGACGCGGGAAATACACGCTCGTTAACCGCGTCTGCGCATCGGCATCCAAGGGGCTCGCTTCGGTCACATAATGCGAAACATCGGCAATAGCCACAAGCAAGCGCCAGCCCGAGTCAACAGGCATACACCACACCGCATCGTCGAAGTCTCTGGCGTCTTCGCCGTCAATGGTCACAAAATCGATGTCGCGCAAATCCACGCGGTTTTCGACTTCTTTTTCTTCCACCATATCGGGCAGCGCCTCGGCTTGCTTCAAAGCTTCTTGGGAAAATTCGTAGGGCAAATCGAATCGTCTCAATGCGATGTCGATTTCAACGTCCGAGTCGTCTTGATCTCCCAAGATTTCCGTCACTTCACCCGTTAAGGCCATGCCGGAATAAAACGGCTGACAAGATTCTTCGGAAAGCTCAACCACGAATGTTTTGCCCTCCAACTCGCTGCGATTGACTTCACCCAAATTGATTTTGGCGTAAAGCGCCCCAGGGCTCACGTCAATTGCCTTGACGATCTCGGGTTGTTTTTTGCTTTTGGCCTGCAAGCGGCAGACGACTTTGTTGCTTTTGTGTCGACGCAGCCCGATCAAAGCGTAGTCGCCCGTATAAATCATGCGAGCCCAAACGGTGTCGCCCGACAAAAGCGTATGACTGTATTCGTCACGCATTTCGATAGGGTGACGTTCGTAATGTTCGTCATCGTCGGGCGCGAACATCGTCACACCGCTCTTGGAGCGAAATACCGTTCCGGAAATCCAGCCTAAAGGCTCACGAACGACTTCGTAGCGGCGCGTACCCTTAGCCGTATGAACCATCTCGCGCTTGATGAGATCTTCGAACACGACTTTGGCCTGATCTTTGGTCCAAGAGAACTTAGCTTCAAGCAAAGCCGTCGCTTGAGATTTCAGAAAGGGGGATTCAAGAAAATCCGTCAAATAGGCCACGCAATACTGGCAGTCGGATTCGTACTGAGCCTTGATTTGCTTGGCACTTTTGGTCGGCGAGGTCGATTTTGTCTTACGTACCATAATGAATGAACTTGACACTGAATGAATTGCCTGTAATAATACGCGTCTATGATTTTTTTGCCCAAGTGGCGAAATTGGTAGACGCACTGTGTTCAGGTCGCAGCGCCGTGAGGCATGCTGGTTCGAGTCCAGTCTTGGGCACCAA
>CALKKK010000165.1 GCA_937995395.1 uncultured Sutterella sp.
CTTCTTCCAGAGCCAAGCTTTGCGCCTGAAACTTTGCCGAGTCTGTCTTTGCGAGCTTTTCGAGATTTCGCAGTTTCCACTGCATTGCCGGCAACGAGGAAAGCCCGGCAAACGGCAACAAGTTCCACTGCGGTTGAGCTTGCGCGACGGACAGCAAGAACAGACGGTGACGAGAGTCCATGCTCGAGACGATCTCTTTTTTGAGTTTGCGGCGCACGTCCTTGAGATCGTCCCAAGTACAAGGCTCAATCAATGTCGCTTCGGTCACGCGATGAAAAAGGCTCTCGTCGACACGATCCGAACAGAAGAGCACTTCGTGCATCGGGCGGTTGCTTGCCGCCAGATAGACGACAAAGCAATCGAGCAAAGACTCGGTCACCGCCTCGCCCCTTTGCCAAAGGCGCCATACATCGTAAAAGTCGCGCGGATGCTGGCGATCGAAGGCAGCCACACATTTGCCTGCATAGAGCTCGTCCGTATCCAAAACCGAAACTTCTAAAGGACGCCCCAACAGCACCTCTCCCCTCTGACAGAGCGAGCGCAGGCAAACAGGCTTTAAAGTGCCTCGAAAGACCGTGTTGACTTCCACCTTGACCGATGCCTTCCCGCGAGACACGACGCACTTGGCCTTGCTCGGTGCATTGTTCATGCGGCACCTGAAACCTTCCTCGGTCAAGGTTCGGCAAACGCTTTTGAGATCATTGCCAATACGCTCAAGCGCTTCGGTACGCTCAAGACTGCCGTCGCCAAAAACATAGTCCAGATCGAACGACACGCGCGGCATATTCTCCACAAAGAGGTTGATGGCATCGCCGCCCTTGAGAACGAAGTTCGAGCCTGCCGCAAAACGTTCGGCAACCTCAAGCAACAGCTCTATTTGTTCTTTGTATGGATTCTGGCGCATGGTTTTTGCAAAGACCTTTTTCGGAAATCTTTTGAGTGAGCCTAGCAAATTTGCCAAAACCGCGTCTGCCCGATTTGTAACAACAAAGCCCGAACGATCCTCCAAACGCAAGAAAGCCTCGACAACTGCGAGGCTCTCTTGACTTGAACTGATTTTGCGTCAGCGATTAGTGCAGGTTACGCAAAGCTTCCACACGTTCTTCAATCGAGGGGTGAGAAGCAAAGAGGCTGCCGATACCGCCCGAGATACCCAAACCCTTCACGGAAGCGGGCAATTCTGCAGGCTGCATCGTACCCAAACGCTGCAGGGCTTCGATCATGGGCTGCGGATTGCCCATCAAGTGTGCAGCACCCGCATCGGCACGGAATTCGCGATAGCGGCTGAAAGCGGCAACCACGATACCGGCCAAGAAACCCAGCGCAATATCCAAAACAATGCTCGTCACAAAGTAGCCGATACCGGGACCTTCTTCTTCGTTACGCAAAATCTGGCGATCGACCACCCAACCGACCAAGCGGGAAATGAAGACCACGAAGGTATTCATCACGCCCTGCACCAAGGTCATGGTCACCATGTCGCCGTTGGCAACGTGACTCATTTCGTGGGCCAAAACGGCTTCGACTTCCTTTTGGTTCATCAAGCGCAAAAGACCCGTGGACACTGCCACCATAGAGCTGTTTTTCGTCGCACCCGTAGCAAAGGCATTGGGTTCGCCGTCGTAGATACCGACTTCGGGCATTGCAACACCGGCCTTCTGAGCCTGCGCACGAATCACGCCCACAAGCCAAGCTTCCAAACCCGGAGCCGGATTGTCGACATTGATCATCTGCACGCCCATGGACATCTTGGCCATGGTCTTACTCATCAAAAGCGAAATGATGGAACCTGCAAAGCCCACCACCAGCGCAAACACCAAAAGTGCGGCAACGTCGAGGTTTGCGCCCGCCATCTGGCCGAAATTGATGCCGGTGAGCATGCTCACGACATTGAGCACGATGCCAAGCATCACAACAATAGCGATATTGGTCAGAATCAAAAGCGCGATACGCTTCATTTGTGTATTTTCCTTATTCTTTAAATCGGCACGAACCGTCAACCTTCCCTGTGAAAGGTTCGTGCTTTGACAAAACGAGAACACAGTATTCCCGCTCACTTCTTTCTGAGGGGTAAGTGTAATGTGTTTGTGCGAATTGATTGTTATATTTTGGGCTCAAATGTTTAACAAAAGTTTGCTGCGCAAATAGTCCATATAACCTTTACAATTGCGCCTATTATGAAAAACTATTACGACACCCGACCCGAGACCGACGAAGAAGAAGACGACTTCTACGACGGCCCCTCGAAATCTCAGAAAAAACGCGATTCCGAAGCCATGCAAAAGCTCGGTCTCGAATTGGCGCGCTTAGGACCCGATCAGCTCGCTCGCATTGATTTGCCCGAAGATATTTTGGATGCCATCAACGACTACAAAAAGATGAAGTCTTTCGGCGCACTGCGCCGCCAAGCGCAGTTGATCGGCAAACTGATGCGTAAGCTTGACGGTGCGGCGGTGCGTGAAGCCATCGATCGCGCCACGGGCGAAAGCCGTGCCGCCGTGGCCGCACTTCATCGTGCCGAACGTTTGCGCGACGCCATGATTGAAGACGACAAGGCTGTGACAAGTTACATCGAAGAAAATCCGGAGGCCGACGTTCAGCGTTTGCGTCAGTTGGTCAGAGCCGCAAGAAAAGAGCACGATCAGGCCAAACCGCCTAAGTCCGCACGAGAACTCTACAAGCTTCTCTATGCATCCGTTTTGCCGCCTTTGACGCTGGAATTGACGCAAGACGACGAAGAAGAGTAGCCTCCTCTGCAAAATTTGTTACACAAAGCACTTCGCCTTCTGCGGTTTTTTCCGAACTGTAGAAGGCGAAAAAATTGCGATAATCTCGAAACAGTTTTTTCTTTTTTAGGATGAGCCCGAATATGCGTGCGCAACGCTCTCAAGAAAACGAATTGATCGTAGGTCTGGTTTCCGTTTCAGATCGCGCCAGTCGCGGCGAATACATGGACGAAGGCTTGCCCGCGCTTCGCACCTGGTGCGAAGACGCCATTTTGACGCCGGTGCAGTTTCACGAACGCCTGATTCCCGACGAGCAATACACCATTGAAGAAACGCTTCGAGAATTGGTCGACAAAGTGGGCTGCGACTTGGTCTTTACCACGGGCGGCACGGGGCCGGCTCGCCGCGATGTGACGCCCGAAGCAACGCTTGCCGTAGCAACCCGCGAAATGCCGGGCTTTGCCGAACAGATGCGTCGCATTTCTTTAAATTTCGTGCCCACGGCCATTTTGAGCCGTCAAGTGGCTGTTTTGCGTGAAATTCCGGACCATGCCGCACTGATTGTGAACCTTCCGGGGCGTCCCAAAGCCATTGCCGAAACGCTCGGCGGCTTTAGAAGCGAAGACGGCGAAGTGATCGATGCCGGCATCTTTGCTTCCATTCCCTACTGCATCGACTTGATCGGCGGGCCTTACGTCGAAACGAATCCGGAAATTGTGGCGGCCTTCCGTCCCAAGAACGCGATTCGACCGTCCGCCGTTGAAACTGCACCCGAACCGAAACCTCAACCGACTCCGGCGCCGCAACCTCAAAATACCGAGCAAAGCTATCATGTGCCGCGTTGGGCCACGGATACGCCAAGCCCCACGCAAAGCTATGCCGCAACCTTTGGTGCCGCGCAGACGAGCTTTAAAGCTGATCCTCAAAAGTCGTTGGCCATGTCGCCGGAAGCCATCGCACGTCGCTCCGTGCAACACGTGCAAGTCAACGCGCCCACGGGCGGTGTCGGCGTCTTCGGAAGCCGCCCCAAGACCGGTCAGGAACCGTTGGAACTTTTTGTGAAGGACCCCGAAGGCTCTGACGCACGTTGCACCGTCATTTGGATGCACGGGCTCGGTGCCGATGCACACGACTTTGAAACGTTGCCGCTTCAGTTGGCTGAATTCGGGGCTCCCGCCGCGCGCTTTATCTTCCCCAATGCGCCCAAGCGTGCTTTAACGATTCAGCCCGATTATCAGACTCGAGCCTGGTACGACATCCTCACCAACGATTTCGTGAGCAAGGAAGACACCGCGGGCTTATCTCGCATGCACTTGCAGATTTCTCAAATCATCAACAGCATTGTGAGCTCGGGGCTTTTGGCTGAAAAAGTCTTTATCGGCGGCTTCTCTCAGGGTGCAGCCATGGCGCTTTACAGCACCTTGCGTCAAGCCAGAACGTTGGCAGGTTGCATTGCGCTCTCGGGTTATCTGCCCGCGCCCCAACAGTTGGAAAAGGATGTGACGCCCGGCGGTCGCGGCACGCCGATTTATATGGCCCACGGCGCTTTTGACAGCGTGGTGAGCCCGGTTCTCGCTCAAAAGAGCGCCGACATCATCGACAGCTATGCCGAAACGCTCATTTGGCGCGAATACAACATGGATCACGAACTGTGCGAAGAAGAACTGATGCACATTGCGCAGTTTATGAATACGGCGCTGCAAAGCTAAGCAAGATTGCCTTCCATAATTATTGAGGTCGCTCGACATTGATCGGCGACCTCAAATTTTTTGTCCCTAACAAAATGCCCCGCAAACGCATGCGAGGCACTTCGTCGATTAACCGACCGAGAAGTCGGTCAGCCCCCTTGCATTAGGCCTTGGCCTTGTAGTCGCACAGGATGCACAGCATACGGCGCAACGGTTCGGCGGCACCCCACAGGAGCTGATCGCCCACCGTGAAGGCGCTGATGTATTCCGGACCCATGGCAAGCTTGCGGATACGGCCGATCGGAATACGGCATGTGCCGGAAATCTTCGCAGGCGACAATTCCGCAATGGACTCTTCCTTGCGATTGGGCACGACGTAAGCCCATTCGTTGGCGTTGTCCAAAAGCTTTTCGATTTCTTCGCAGCTCACGTCCTTCTTGAGCTTAATCGTCAAAGCCTGGCTGTGGCAGCGCATGGAGCCCACACGCACGCAAAGACCTTCGACGGTCAAAGACCCGGGCGTACCGTTTTCGGGCAAGCCCAAAATCTTGTTGGCTTCGGCGCCGCCCTTCCATTCTTCGCGAGACTGACCGTTGCCCAAATCCTTGTCGATCCACGGAATCAAGGAGCCGGCCAAAGGCGCACCGAAAGCGGCCTTGGGGAAGTCTTCGCCCTTAAAGGCTTCGGTCACCTTGCTGTCGATATCCAAAATGGCAGAACGAGGATCGGCCAATTCGTTGCTCACGGCGTGGTTCAAATACCCCATCTGAGCCAGGAGTTCGCGCATGTTCTGAGCGCCGGCGCCGGAAGCTGCTTGATACGTCATGGAGCTCACCCATTCGACCAAGTCGGCCTTGATCAAACCGTCCATGGCCATCAACATCAAAGACACCGTGCAGTTGCCGCCGATAAAGTCGCGGCCGCCCTTGGCAAGGCTTTCGTCAATGACGTGACGATTGACCGGATCGAGAATAATGACGGCATTGTCTTCCATACGAAGAGCGGAAGCCGCATCGATCCAGTAGCCGTCCCAGCCGGCAGCACGCAGGGCTGGATGCACCGACTTGGTGTAGTCGCCGCCTTGGCAGGAGATGATCACGTCACACTGAGAAAGAGCCGCAACGTCATTGGCATCGGCCAAAACCGGATCGGCACCCGCAACCTCGGGGGCTTTGCCGCCGGCGGCAGACGTAGAAAAGAAGATCGTTTTGGAAACGCGTGCAAAGTCGTTTTCTTCGCGCATGCGCCCCATTAGGACGCTACCGACCATACCGCGCCAACCTACCATACCGAGAATCATGAGAGTACCTCACCTTGAGTTAAAGTTAATCGTTTAGGCCCGAGGAAAGCCTTCGCTTTTTGTGCCTCAGTGTCGTTGCACCCGGCACTTTTATAAATATTACTTCAATGCGGCAACCACTGCGTCGCCCATTTCCGAGCAAGACACCTTGCGGCAGCCTTCGTCCATAATGTCGCCCGTACGAATGCCGTCGGCCAAAACCTTGGCAACGGCCGCTTCGATGGCGTCGGACTCTGCCGTCATGTCGAAGCTGTGACGCAACATCATGGCTGCCGACAGAATCGTTGCCAACGGGTTGGCAATGTTTTTGCCGGCGATATCGGGTGCCGAGCCGTGAGACGGTTCGTACAGGCCCTGCTTCTTGTCGTTTAAGCTCGCCGAAGCCAACATACCGATCGAGCCCGTGAGCATACTGGCTTCGTCAGACAAAATATCGCCGAAAATGTTGCCTGTTAACACCACATCCAATGCCTTGGGCGCACGCACAAGCTGCATGGCGGCATTATCGACATACATGTGTTCGAGCGTGACGTCCGGATATTCCTTGGCGATTTCATTCACGGTATCGCGCCACAGCTGGCTCGTTTCCAAAACGTTGGCCTTGTCCACACTCGTCACCTTCTTGTTGCGCTTGCGAGCGGCTTCGAAAGCCACACGGGCAATACGTTCGACTTCGGGGACGCTGTAGCGCATCGTGTCAAAGGCTTCCGGAGATCCCGGGAAGTGACCGTCAACGGCTGTACGACGGCCGCGCGGCGTACCGAAGTAGATGTCACCCGTCAATTCACGCACAATCAAAATATCCAAACCCGCAATCACTTCGGGCTTTAAGGTCGAGGCCGATGCCAATTCCTTAAAGCACTTGGCAGGACGCAGGTTGGCAAAAAGCCCCAAGCCCTTGCGCAGCCCCAAAATGGCCTGTTCCGGACGCAGATGGCGTTCAAGCGTATCGTACTTAAAATCGCCCACGGCACCGAACAAGACGGCGTCGGCATCCTTTGCGAGTTTCAACGTAGCTTCGGGCAACGGATGACCGTGATTGGCGTAAGCCACGCCGCCCACATCGGCAAATTCCATTTCGAAATCCAAGCTCATGGCCTTTAAGACCTTCACGGCCTGATCGACAATTTCCGTACCGATCCCGTCACCGGGTAAGACTGCAATTTTGTTTGTCATCTTCTACTACTTCTTAACGTTTAAAAATCTTTACTGTTTCAGAACATTGGCCAACCACGGCTTTTCGGCCAGACGTTGCATTTCGTAAGCGCGAATCTTGTCCTGCTTATTGGAAAGCGTCACGCCGATATCGTCAAAGCCGTTCATCATGGCCCAGCGACGGAAAGGCGCCACTTCAAAGGGCGTAGCCTTGCCGTCGGGTTCGATCAAAAGTTGCTTGTCCAAATCCAAGGTCAACGAATAGCCTTCCGTTGCCTTGCAAGCGTCAAACAGGCGATCGATGATGATCTCGGGCAACACCACAGGCAACAGACCGTTTTTCAAAGAGTTGGAATAAAAAATATCGGCAAAGCTCGGTGCGATCACCGCACGGAACCCATACTGCATCAACGCCCACGGTGCATGTTCTCGAGACGAACCGCAACCGAAGTTTTTGCGCGTCAACAGAATCGTGGCACCCTGGTAGCGCGGCTGGTTCAAAACGAAGTCCGGATTCAAGGGGCGCTTGGAATTGTCCATGCCCGGTTCTCCGCGATCCGAATAGCGCCATTCGTCAAAGCAGTTAGGGCCGTAACCCGTGCGATAAATCGACTTCAAAAACTGCTTGGGGATAATGGCGTCGGTATCGACATTGCTACGGTCAAGCGGAGCCACAAGTCCGGTATGTACGGTAAATTTTTCCATTTTTATCTATCTCCTGCCCCACTGATTAAAAGAGTTTGCGCACGTCGACGAAGTGGCCCATCAATGCTGCTGCGGCAGCCATAGCCGGGCTCACCAAATGGGTGCGACTGCCCTTACCTTGACGACCTTCGAAGTTGCGGTTCGACGTCGACGCACAACGATCACCCTCACCGATTCGGTCGGCGTTCATAGCCAAACACATGGAGCAGCCCGGTTCGCGCCACTCGAACCCTGCGTCAACAAAGATCTGATCCAGACCCTCTTGTTGAGCCTGCAGGCGCACAAGCCCCGAGCCCGGCACCACCAAAGCTTGCGCAATGTTGGGTGCAATACGGCGATTGAGCTTTTTGATCACGTAGGCAGCCATGCGCAAGTCCTCGATACGCGAGTTGGTGCAGGAACCGATAAAGATATGGTTCGGCTGAATATCCGTGATCTTGGTACCGGGTTTCAAATCCATGTAACGCAGTGCGCGTTCCCACCCTTCTTTCTTAACGGGATCGAGCTGCTTGTCGGGATCGGGCACAACACCTTCGATATCGGTCACCATTTCAGGCGACGTTCCCCACGTCACCATGGGAGAAATTTCTTCGGCACGAAGCTTCACGACCACATCGTACTGAGCGTCCGGGTCAGACACCAAGGTCTTCCAGTAAGCTACAGCCTTGTCCCAATCTTCTCCCTTGGGTGCAAGGGGGCGATTGCGCATATATTCGATCGTCTTTTCATCGACGGCTACAAGACCTGAACGGGCACCGGCTTCAATAGCCATGTTGCACAAGGTCATGCGGCCATCCATCGAAAGGCTGCGGATGGCAGAACCTGCAAATTCGATGGTGCAGCCCGTGCCGCCTGCCGTGCCGATCTTGCCGATCACGGCCAAGGCAACGTCTTTGCCGGTGACACCCTTGGAGAGTTTGCCTTCGACTTCAACGAGCATGTTCTTGTTTTTCTTGGTCAGCAACGTTTGCGTGGCCATGACATGCTCGACTTCGGAGGTGCCGATACCAAAAGCCAGAGCAGCACAAGCGCCGTGCGTAGACGTATGGCTGTCGCCGCACACCACGGTCATGCCGGGCAGCGTGGCGCCTTCTTCCGGGCCCATCACGTGAATTATGCCCTGACCCTTGTCCATAAAGGGGAAGTAGGCTGCGCAACCGTTGGCTCGCACGTTTTTATCCAAAGTTTCGACCTGAAGATGCGCGATCGGATCGGTAATGCCGTCCATGCCCAGTTCCCAACCGATCGTGGGCGTGTTGTGGTCGGCCGTTGCCACGATGGAAGACGGGCGCCAGAGTTTGCGCCCAGCCAATCGTAGTCCCTCGTATGCCTGAGGGCTCGTCACCTCGTGAATCAGGTGTCGATCGATATAAAGCGTCGTGGTTCCGTCGGCTTCGGCGTCAACCACATGCTCATCCCAAAGTTTGTCATACAGAGTCTTGGACATGAAAGGGGTCTTCCTACAAATGTGTTTTTCGAATTCTTTTGTGTAACATGAATACCTTTTTTTGCTTGTTTCCAAGCAAAAAGCGTATCGGGTAAGTATGCCACAGGGGCAAAAAACGCACCTACGCAGATTCATTTAGATTTCACGGCTTTTTTCACCGATCGGTTCGACAAAGATCAACCCGATACAAAATCTTTCTGCCGTGCGTGCAATTGCGACGAATTTTCCATTCCGCAACGCGCAGCCTTTTGCTCAGCAACGTCCCAGTAAAACGACAATCTATATAGGTAATTACCCGAATATTGACAACATATTTAATTTAACAAGTGTTAAATTAAAGCATCCAAACTTCATGAAAGGTTTTAACATGACCGAAACGAAAGGCACCACGACCGAACAAACGACCGAACGCGTCAAGCAACGCCGTCTTCGCCCCGATGCCAGACGCGAAGTGATTATCACAAGCGCCGCTGCTCTTTTTGTCGAAAGAGGCGGTTTCGATATGACGATGACGGCCATTGCCAAAGCCTTGGGCATCTCGCGCAACCTTGTCTATCACTACTTCCAAAACCAAGAATCGTTGATCGAAGCGGTGATTGATCATGAAACGTCGGAATTGCAACGCCAGATCAAAGCGCTACCCGTTGAACCTCAAAAAGAAGCGCTCGAAAGCGTGGTACGCACCTACGTTGAATTCGTCACGGCACACGCCCACGGTTTGACCATCATGTTGGCTTCTCCCGAACTGAGAACCCGACTGCGCCCCTATGCCGATCGCAACACGGTGGCAATTTCTCAGCACTGTGCAGAAATTTACGGTGTTCAATGGTCCGGAGCCTATCTTGCGGCTTTGGTTTCCAGCGTGAACTTTATGTCCGACTTTGCAGGGATTCAGGCCGACAACCTGAAGAATTGCTCCGAGCTCGTCATCAAGACCTGCGTCGACGTTTTTGAAAATTCTATGGCCGGTGCTAAAGCCATAACTGTCAATTCGGCCGCTTAACTCGCCGATCGCGCATTCGCGATAACAAGGAGGTAGCCATGTGCTTACGCTTGGCATCGATCTCGGTTCCACAACCGTCAAATACGCGCTTTTAGACGACACATGCCGCGTCTTGGCACATGACTACACTCGCCACGCCAGCGCCGTCACCGATACCTTGGTGCGGATTTTGGAAAATTTGCGCACAACGCTCAATTCCGTATCCGAGCAACCTGTTCGAGTGCTCTTTTCCGGTTCCGGCGCTTTAGGTGTTGCCACTTCGCTCAAAGCGCCTTTCATCCAAGAAGTCATTGCGGCTTCAACGTATCTGAAAACCAAATGCCCCGAGATCGACGTTGCCGTCGAGTTGGGCGGCGAAGACGCCAAACTTCTTTACTTAAGCCGCGGCGTCGAACTTCGTATGAACGAGGCTTGCGCAGGCGGTACAGGCGCCTTTATCGATCAGATGGCTTCGCTTTTGGATACCGATGCCGCTGGTCTCGATCAACTGGCGTCTGAAGCAAGCGTTTCTCACCCAATGGCGAGCCGTTGCGGCGTTTTTGCCAAAACGGACTTGGTGGCGCTTTTAAATGCCGGCGTCTCCAAAGCCGAAGTCGCACGATCGACCCTGGATGCCGTAGCCGAGCAAACCGTGAGCGGCTTGGCTTGCGGACGCCCCATCGAGGGCAACGTCGCCTTTTTGGGCGGGCCTCTGGGATTTTTAAGTCAACTGCGTGCGTCTTTTGAGCGCAGACTCGCCTCTCCTTGTACCAAATTTCACACCTTTGACGATGCTCCCTATGCAGTTGCCATCGGTACGGCTTTGGCCGGCCTTAAAGACGTCGGAAAAACCGCAAACCAAGGCATCAAATCCAATATCTGCGCCCTGATCTTGGAATTGAAGTCGGTGCACTCTTGCGATCAAACCGGACCTGCACTCTCCCCGCTTTTTGCAAACGATTATGAAAAGCAGGAATTCTTAGCGCGCCACCGTCAAGAAACCGTGGCACGATCGGATCTTAAGGACGCTCTCGGAGATTTGTATCTCGGCATCGACTTGGGCTCTACAACAATCAAAGGTGTGGTGCTCGACTCTTCGGGGCGCTTGGTCTATTCCTGGTACGAACAAAACGAAGGACAGCCCTTATTGCGTTTGTACGACGCGATGAAAACATTGTTGCCCTTGATCCCCGAAGGCGCACAACTGCGGCAAGCCTGCACCACGGGTTACGGCGCCGATTTGGCCAAAGCCGCATTGGGCGCACAGTTTCTGGAAGTCGAAACTCTGGCGCATCAGCGTGCAGCCGTCGCCTTTAACGAAAATGTGAGCTATGTGATCGATATCGGCGGCCAGGACATGAAGTGCCTCGAAGTCAAAGGCGGGTTGATTACAAGCGTGAAACTCAACGAAGCATGTTCGTCGGGGTGCGGCTCCTTTTTGCAGACCTTTGCCAAGCAACTGAATTTATCCTTAGACGAATTCGTTCAAGCAGCTCTGGCTTCAAAAGCGCCCTGCGACCTGGGTACACGCTGCACGGTCTTTATGAATTCTCGCGTCAGGCAAGCTCAGCGTGACGGTGCAAAGTTGGAAGACATCGCCGCAGGGCTTTGCCGCTCGATCGTTCGCAATGCACTATACAAAGTCTTGCGCATCCATGATCCCAAAGACTTGGGCGAGCATGTCGTCGTGCAAGGCGGCACGTTTTTAAACGATGCCGTTCTGCGTGCCTTTGAACAGCAAATCGGCCACAACGTGATTCGTCCCGATATCGCAGGATTGATGGGCGCATATGGCGCTGCCTTGATTGCGATGGAAAAAACCGTTGATACCACGCCGACACTCAACCTTCAACCCGAAGCGCTCGATATCGCTCAAGTGCGTCAGCACACCCTGCGTTGCAAGGGCTGCAACAACCACTGCGAATTGACCATGAGCCGTTTCCCGAGCGGAGAGAAGTTCTTTAGCGGAAACCGCTGCGACTTTGCGCAAAAAAGTGCCGGTGCCAAGAAAAAATCGACACAAAGCTTCATCGACTGGAAACTCGATTTGCTTTTTCAACGTGAGCCGCTATCTACCGATCAAGCCCCGATGGGCACAGTCGGCATTGCCCGCGCGCT
>CALKKK010000166.1 GCA_937995395.1 uncultured Sutterella sp.
AAAAAGCCGACTGTGAAGAAAGCCGCCAAGCCCGTTGAAGCTAAGGTCGAATCCAAGGCTGAAGAAGTCAAACCTGCGGCGAAAAAGACGGATCCTAAAAAAGCTCCGGCTAAAGCACCTGCCAAAGCCGCTGCCACGAAAAAGCCTGCAACCAAAAAGGCGCCTGCCAAGAAATAATCTCGGATTTTTCGAAATTTTGCTTTTCCGTCCCCGAAACTTTTCCCACAAGAGAAGGTTGCGGGGATTTTTCTTGTTTTGAGGGTTACCGATTCGGCAATATTTCTGTAAGATACCGACACAAAATACCTTCCTTGCAAAAAAGGGTCGCCGTTGCCTGACCCCAAAAAAGATTGCAAGACGTTTTTGCGCATAAACGAAGGCCGACAAGGTCTTGCGCACGCGAGCTCGAGTGAAAGCATCCTGCTTGCTGATATGAAGTGCCACAACAAACGGCGCTTTCCAAATTTCAAACAAAAAAAGAAAATTCCATCATTTCGGTATATCCATGGCAGAGTTTCCCAATCCGGCCTTGGTCATTGAAGCCGCGTTGTTGACGAGCCCGCAACCTTTGACGCTCGACGATATCTCGCGCCTTTTTGACGGGGCTTTGTCCAAAGTGCGTTTGCTTGAAGAAATCGGGCGTTTGACCGAGTTTTGGGCACAGCGCAATTTGCGACTCGTGGAAACGGCTCAAGGTTGGCGCTTTCAAACGACAATCGAAATGGGCACTTACCTTGCACGCTTGGCAGGCCAAAAAGCCCCGAAGTATTCGCGTGCAGTGATGGAAACGCTGGCAATCATTGCCTACCGGCAACCGGCAACCCGCGGCGATATTGAAGAAATCCGCGGTGTGGCGGTCAATCCCAACGTGATTCGCCAATTGGAAGAGCGCGGTTGGATCGAAATTGTCGGTCACCGCGAAACGCCGGGCCGTCCGAGCCTGTTTGGTACGACCAAACAGTTTTTGGATGATCTGGGGATGAAGACGCTTTCCGACCTGCCGCCTTTGGCAGGCGAACTTCCTCAGCCCAAAGAATTCGAACTCAATTTCGGTACGCCCGAAGACAAGGCCGAGGATAACAAAAAGGATAAGACGCCTGAAAACGTATCCATCGAACAGGATGCGACAATGCCCGAGTCTCTTTCCGAGGCCGAGGCTTCCGAAATGAAGCAAACAGACAATCGTGAGGCCGACGACATTGATGTTGCGGCCGACCAACCCCAAGAAGACAAATAGACAGTTTATGACGGCTAAAAAGACGACCATCGAAGAAAATTTGACAGACGTTGCTCTCGAAACCGCGGTCAAGCCCCGCGCCCGCCGCACAGTCAAGCGTACCAAGGTTGAGGAGGCGGCAAGCGTGACGACCACAGTGCAGCAAGTTGCGCCCGCGACAGACGAGGCCGCAACCGCCAAGCCCGTGAGAAAGCGTGTCGTGCGCAGAATCAAGGCTGCGGCCGAAGTCGTTGCCGAGCCCGTCAAGATCGAAGAACCGGTTAAGCCCAAGCGTACGCGCAAGACCAAGACGGCTGACGTTGTCGAGATCGCAACTCCCGCTGAAGCGCCTGTCGAAGTCGCTAAGCCCAAACGTACGCGTAAAACCAAGGCTGTTGAAGTAGCACAGGAATCGGTACCGGTCGAAGCAACTGTCGAAGTAGCCAAACCGAAACGCACCCGCAAAACCAAGGTGACGGAAGTCGTTGAAGCTACGGTTCCCGTTGAGGTTGTTGTCGAAGTAGTCAAGCCTAAGCGTACCCGCAAGACAAAGGCTGCCGAATCGGTTGGAGCGGTGACGGAAGACAAGACAGAAGTCGTCAAGCCCAAACGCGCTACCCGCACCAAAAAGACGGCCGAAGTTGAGCTCGAGGGAGTTGCTTCCGAAAATGCAATCACTGAAGAGGCCGAAAAGCCCAAGCGCGTGCGTCGTACCAAGAAAGTTGTTGAAGCCCTCCCAGAGGTGGCAGTCGACGAAGTGCCGGTAGAAAAACCCAAGCGCACGCGCAAAGCCAAAAAACTCGAAGTCGCCGAAGTTGCACCGGCTGTTCAGGAAGCTGTCGAAGTCGCCCCGGTTGCAAAGCAAGAGCCGGCAGCCGATGTCGAGACGACCGAAACGGAAGATCGCACTGAAAAGCCGCGTCGCGTCAAGCGCTCTCCGGTCATGCGTTTGCGTAGCAACGGTCGCAAGCCTGCGCAAAAAGCGCAAATCGAAGCCAAAAACGAAGTCGAAACGCAATTCGATTTCGATGCCATGCCGACCGATACGACGGCCGTGGACGGTTCGATGCTCTCAACCGAACTCTTTGACGCCAAGGTCGTGCAACGCGGCAAGGCCGCCAAAAAGCGCGAAGAGGTGAGCCAAAGCGAAAAACTGCACAAGGTCTTGGCCGATGCCGGTTTGGGCAGCCGTCGCGACATGGAGCAGTTGATTCTCGAAGGCCGTATCACGGTCAACGCCACGCCCGCTTACTTGGGCCAGCGCGTCATGCCCGGCGACATCGTCCGCTTAAACGGGCGCGTCGTCAAGCGCATGCAGTCTTTGGGCGGCAACCAAAAGGCGCCGCGTGTGTTGGTCTACCATAAGCCTGCCGGCGAAATCGTCAGCATGGACGATCCTCAGGGACGTCGAAGCGTTTTCGACGGTTTGCCCAAGGTTTCGGGCGGCCGTTGGATTGCCGTAGGTCGTTTGGACTACAACACCGAAGGGCTTTTGCTCTTTACCACGAGCGGCACGTTGGCCAACCGTCTGATGCACCCGCGCTATCAAATCGAGCGCGAATATCTGGTGCGTGCGGCAGGGCTTTTGACCGAAGAAGGCAAAACGGCTTTAACCACCGAAGTGATGCTCGAAGACGGGCCGGCCGCATTCTCCAAGCTCGAAGAAAAGGGTGGCGACAACATTAACCGGTGGTATTTGGTTCGCATCAGTGAAGGTCGCAACCGCGAGGTGCGTCGTATGTTTGCCGCCGTGGGTCTGACCGTTTCACGCCTGATTCGCGTCCGTTACGGCGCCGTGAAATTGCCTGGCGATTTGCCGCGCGGCCAATATACGGAGCTCAAACCCGCTTGGGTTGAAGCCTGGATGTCGGACTTGAAGGCTCAGGAAGAAAAGTTGGCCGCTAAGGGCGGCGACAAACACGCTTCGCGCAAGTCCTACGACAAAAACGGCAAGGGGCGTTCGGGTAATACAAATAAGAGCTACAAGATTTCGGGCGGGCGCTACGACGCCGAGCGCAATTACGGGAAATCTTCGGGCAAGGGGCGCGATCGTTCTTCGGGGCGCTCATGGCAACCCGATCCTATGACAAGCACCGTCAACTACATCCAAAACGGGATGTTGGGTGCAGCCGACCATGCCTACGGCAAGCAACTTGCGCGCCAAGGACAAACGTCGGTTCCGGGATCATTTAAGGGACGCAGTTCCGGAAACAAAAAGCGCGGAAATTTCTCCAAAAATCGACGTTAAGACGAAGAAAATATCGGGTGCTTTTCGGTGCTTGCACGCAAAGTGTTGCCAAGCACCGAACAAAGCCCGAAAAAGGCCTCGAAAAAGCGTGTTTTTCTCTTGTTTTTCAATGGCTTAGGCCGTATAATGCGGGCAACCGACAAGAGTCCGATTTGCTTTTGACGAAAAGCGAATCGATTTTTGTCGCCTTTCTACTGCCCGTTTGTAGGATGAAAATTCTGTTCGGGTGCCCTGTTTAAAAGGGTGAGGGATGGGCATATGCCCATTTTTTTTTATTATTTGTCAGGTTTCCTCTAGGAATTCATGCTCAAAAGCACAGCTGAAATTATTGAACTTGTCGAGGCCACGGTCGAAGGCCTCGGTTTCGAATTCGTCGAATTCGAACGCCTGCCGCGCGGCATGATGCGCGTGACGATCGACAGCACGGCCGAAGGCGGTGTGTCTGTCAACGATTGCGAAATGGTGAGCGATCAGATCACGCATCTTTTCACGGTCGAAGGCATCGAATACGATCGCCTTGAAGTTTCGAGTCCCGGGGTCGAACGTCCCTTAAAGCGCGTTCGCGATTGGCGTCGTTTCGTCGGTCAATTGGCTCATGTTGAGCTCTACGAACCGATGCACGCCGACGGTTTCCCCGAAGCCGGGCGCCGTAAGTTGGACGGCCGCATCCTCGGTGTCGAGGGTGACGAAGGCATGGAAACGATCAAGTTCTCGTTTGAGGAAATCGAAGTTGCCAAAACGCCGAGCCAAGCCGCTCGCGCCAAGGCTGCCAAGACCAAAAAGGTCAAGGCCGAACCCATTGAAGTCTCGTTTGCGTTTAATGACGTGGATCGAGCCAACCTGATTGCACAATTAGACTTTAAAGGAAAGCAGAAATGAGCCGTGAAATGCTCGAAATGGTCGACGTACTGGCCAATGAAAAAAATGTAGCGAAGTCTGCCGTTTTCGGCGTACTTGAAACGGCTCTGGCAAGCGCCGTCAAAAAAGCACAGTTTCCGGGTGAAGATGCCGACGTGATCGTTTCCGTCAACCAGACGACGGGCGATTGGACGGCCACGCGCCGTTGGGTGGTGGTGAGTGATGATGCCGGTCTTCAGCAGCCCGATCGCGAAGAAATGTACTCCGACGTCGTCGAAGACTATCCGGATATTCAGGTGGGCGACTATATCGAAAAGCCCATCGAAAACATCAACACCTCGGGTCGTCGCTTTGCTCAGGACGCCAAGCAGGTGATTTTGCAGCGCTTGCGCGACGCCGAACGCGAACAGATTCTCAACGAATTCCTGGCTCGCGAAGAAAAGATTGTCAGCGGCCAAGTCAAGCGCATGGACAAAGAAGGCGCCTTGATCGAAATCGGTCGTTTGGAAGCCCGCTTGCCGCGCTCGGAAATGATTCCGCGCGAAAACTTGCGCGGCACCGACCGCGTGCGCGCCTATGTGTTGCGGGTGGACGAAACGCCCAAGGGTAAGCAGGTGATTTTGTCGCGCTCCTGCCCGCAATTCCTGCAGAAGCTTTTTGAACTCGAAGTGCCTGAAATCGAAGAAGGCGTCGTCGAAATCAAGGCTGCCGCCCGCGATCCGGGTTCTCGTGCCAAGATCGCCGTCTACAGCCGCGACAAGCGTATCGAACCCGTGGGCACCTGCATCGGTATTCGCGGTTCTCGCGTGACGGCCGTCACCAACGAATTGGCCGGCGAACGCATCGACGTCGTGCGTTGGGACGAAAACCCCGTGCAGTACATCGTCGAAGCCCTCAAACCTGCTAAGGTCAGTAAGGTTGTGGCCGATGAAGACGCTCACTCCATGGATGTGACGGTCGATGAAGAAAACTTGGCCATTGCCATCGGTCGCGCCGGTCAGAACGTACGTTTGGCCACCGAATTGACCGGTTGGCAGATCAACATCATGACGGCCGAAGAAGCCAACAAGAAGCAGGAAGAAGAAGTGGGTGCCGCTCGCGACGAATTCGTGCAGGAACTCGACATGGACGCCGAAGCTGCCATGGCTTTGATCGATGCCGGCATCTACACTTTGGAAGAACTGGCCTACGTGCCCGAACAGGAAATCGTGGATCTGGGCGTGTTCGATCAGGAAACCGTGACCGAATTGCGCGACCGTGCTCGTCGTGCCTTGTTGTCGCGCGCTCTCAAACGCGAAGAAAACTTGCGTCAGGCCGACAGCTCGTTGCTTGAACTCGAAGGTATGGACAACGACTTGGCCAGCGTCTTGGTAACGCACGGCGTGAAGACGGCCGACGATTTAGCTGATCTCGACACGGAAGAGTTGCAGGAAATGACCTCTTTGGACGAAGAACGCGCCAAGGCCTTGATTATGGCCGCCCGCGCCAACTGGGCCGAATAAGTCAAAAGCGTTAACAAAATAATGATGCTCTGAATCAAGGGGTTTTGGCTCTCGGTTTTGAGAACCGATTTTTCGCCAAGTCCCAAGGAGCAAAGGAATAAAAATATATGGCAAACAATACTGTAAAAGAATTTGCCCGGGAACTGCAGGTTTCCGCCGACACGCTTTTGAAGCAGTTGACCGCCGCCGGCATCGCCGTGACCGACGAAAACTCCGTTGTGAGCGTGGCTGACAAATCCAAGCTTCTCGAAAGCTTGCGCCAGGAACGCGTCCAGGATAAACCCCGCAAGATCTCGGTAACGCGCCGTGAAACCACGACGATTCGTCAAAACGACGGTCAGGGCGGAGCCCGCACTATCGAAGTCGAAGTGCGTCGTCGTCACGTCTTTGTGAAAAATACCAAGGCGAGCGATGCGCGCGCTCAGCAGATGGCTGCCGCTCGTGCCGAACTTGAAGCCGCCGCCAAGGCCGAAATGGCCAAGCGCGAAGAAGCCGCTCGTCTTGAAGCCGAAGCCAAAGCCAAGGCCAAGGCTGAAGCCGAAGCAAAAGCCAAGGCCGAAGCAGAAGCAAAGGCCAAGGCCGAAGCCCAAGCCAAGGCAGCTGCCGAAGCCAAGGCCAAGGAACAAGCCCAGCAGGCTCAGCAACAGGCTCAAGCTCAGCAACAAAAGCAGGCTGAGGAAGTCGCTAAGAAGGCTGAACAGGAAAAGGCTCAGAAGGCTCGTCAAGAGCAAAAGCAAAAGGAAGAAGCTGCCGCCAAGGCCGCTGCCGCCGCTAAGGCTGCAGAAGAAGCCAAGGCCAAGGAAGTCGAAGCCCAGCGTCGTGAAGAAGCCCGTCGCAAGGCTCAGGCCGAAGCCGAAGCCATCCGTGCCATGCTCGCCAAGCCCAAGACCGTTTTAAAGGCTAAAGTCGATCGCGGCGACAAGAACGATCGCAAAGATAAGGAAGAAGCTGCGAAAACCGCAGCCGCTGCCAAGCCCGCCCAAAAGCCCGCCGACAAGAAGGTGCAAAAGCCTGTCGGTCAGCAAGGCAACAAAGCAGGGCAAAACAACAACGCCAAACCCAAGACCGAATCGCACGAAGGTGGCAAGAAGGCAGGCGTCAAGGGGCGCAAGGCCGACAAGGGGGCCGATCGCAGTTGGGGTGAAGACAACCAGAAGCGTCGCACGATCAAAACGCGTGGCGCTGTTGACGGCGGTGAAGAAACCGGTGCATGGCACTCCAAGAACCGCAAGCAGCATCGCCACGAACAAAGCGCTCAGCAGCAGATGCCGACCGAACCCGTGGTGCGCGAAGTGACGGTTCCGGAAACGATTTCCGTTGCCGATTTGGCTCACAAGATGAGTGTCAAGGCTACCGAAGTCATCAAGGTTTTGATGAAGATGGGCCAGATGGTCACCATCAACCAGATGCTCGATCAGGATACGGCGATGATTATCGTCGAAGAAATGGGTCACAAGGCCATGGCCGCCAAGAGCGACGATCCGGAAAGCTTGTTGGGCGAACTCGAAAGCGAAGCCGAGCAGTACCCGGCCGTGCCCCGTCCTCCGGTTGTGACCATCATGGGTCACGTCGACCACGGCAAGACCTCTTTGTTGGACTACATCCGCCGAGCCAAGGTGGCTGCCGGTGAAGCCGGCGGCATTACCCAGCACATCGGTGCTTACCATGTGAAAACCCCGCGCGGCATCGTCACTTTCTTGGATACCCCGGGTCACGAAGCCTTTACGGCCATGCGTGCGCGCGGTGCCCAGGCAACCGATATCGTGATTTTGGTGGTGGCTGCCGACGACGGCGTGATGCCGCAAACCAAGGAAGCTATTGCGCACGCTCGCGCTGCCGGTGTTCCTTTGGTCGTTGCCATCAACAAGATCGATAAGCCCGAAGCCAATATCGAACGCGTCAAGGGCGAACTCGTGCAAAACGAAGTGTTGCCGGAAGAATACGGCGGCGATGTGCCCTTCTGCCCGGTGTCTGCCAAGAGCGGCCAGGGCGTGGACGAATTGCTCGAAAACGTGTTGCTTCAGGCCGAAATGCTTGAATTGAAAGCTCCCGACAAGGGTAACGCCAAGGGTCTGGTTGTCGAAAGCCGTTTGGACAAGGGCCGCGGTCCGGTGGCCAGCGTCCTCGTTCAGTCCGGTCTCTTGCAAAAGGGCGACATCGTCTTGGCAGGTCAGGCCTTCGGTCGCGTGCGCGCCATGATGAACGAAATGGGTAAGCTCGTCACGACGGCCGGTCCCTCGATTCCTGTGGAAATTCAGGGTTTGAGCGACGTGCCGGCTGCCGGCGACGAATTGATTGTGGTGCCTGACGAACGTCGTGCTCGCGAAGTGGCGCTCTTCCGTCAGGGCAAGTACCGCGACGTGAAGTTGGCTCGCCAGCAGGCTGCCAAGCTTGAAAATATGTTTGCCGATGCCAATGCCGGCGAAGTGAAGACTCTGCCTTTGATTATCAAGGCCGACGTCCAGGGTTCGACCGAAGCTTTGGTGCATGCATTGACCAAACTTTCCACTGACGAAGTGCGCGTGCAGGTCGTGCACAGTGCCGTGGGCGGTATTTCGGAAACCGACGTCAACTTGGCTGCCGCATCGCGTGCCGTGATCATCGGCTTTAACGTGCGTGCCGATCAGGCTGCTCGCAAGCTTGCCGAACAGGAAAGCGTGGACGTTCGTTACTACAACATCATTTACGATGCCGTCGACGACGTCAAGGCTGCCATGAGCGGCATGTTGTCTCCGGAAAAGAGAGAAACCATTATCGGTTTGACGGAAATCCGTCAGACGATTCGCGTGCCCAAGGTCGGTCTCATTGCTGGCTGCCGCGTGCTCGAAGGCGTTGTGCGTCGCAACGCCCAGGCTCGATTGCTGCGTGACAACGTGGTGATTTGGACGGGCGAACTTGCCAGCTTGAAGCACTTCAAGGACGATGTGCGCGAAGTGCAGGCCGGCAGCGAATGCGGTTTGTCTTTGAAGGGGTACGACGATATCAAGGTGGGCGACCAGCTCGAAATCTTCGAAGTGACCGAAGTGGCCCGTACGCTGTAAGTTAAAAAACTTTGGAGGTCTTTCGGTTAAAACGACAGATCTCGCACAAAGGCGATGTCCGCGTGAGCTCTTGACGGGCTCTTGCGGCATTGTCGAATAAGGAATACGAAATATGAAATCATCCAAACCCGGTCGCGGGTTGCGTGTGGCCGATCAGATTGCGCGCGACTTGGCCGAGTTGATTCCCTTGGAAGTGCGCGATCCGCGCGTGGGTCTCGTGACCATTACCGGTTGCGAAGTCACGCCCGACTATGCGCACGCCAAGGTCTTTTTCACCGTGATCGGCAGCGACCCGGAAGTCTCTCAAAAGGGGCTCAATGCTGCTGCCGGCATGTTGCGCAATTTGATCTTTAAGAAGTTGCGTATTCATACCGTGCCGACCTTGCATTTTGTGCACGACACCAGTGTCGAGCGCGGCTTTGCCATGGACGAAGTGATTAACAAGGCCATGGATGCTACGCGTGAAAACGAAGCCAAAAACGGCAAGGACGAATAATGGGCAAGAAGGGAGACGCCGTCGACGGCGTGATGTTGCTCGACAAGCCCGAGGGCATGAGCTCCAACTGGGCACTGCAACTGACGCGTCGTTTGATCAACGCGCAAAAAGCCGGACACACCGGAACTTTGGATCCGATGGCTACCGGTCTTTTGCCTTTGGCTTTCGGCAACGCCACCAAGTATTCGGCCGATTTGCTCCATGCCGACAAGCGTTATCTCGCCACGATGGTGTTCGGAAGCGCCACGGATACGATGGATAAAACGGGCGAGGTTGTCGAAACGAGCGACGTTGTCGTCACAAAAGAGATGCTTGAATCCGTGTTGCCGGAATTTACCGGTGATATCATGCAGACGCCGCCGATGTATTCGGCGATTAAAAAAGACGGCAAAAACCTTTATGATCTTGCCCGCAAGGGAATTGAAGTGGAACGTCACCCCCGACAGGTGACGGTCAAAGAACTTAAACTCGTTGCCTTTACGGGCAATGAGGCCGTGATTGACGTCAAAGTCAGCAAAGGCACCTACATTCGCGTGTTGGCCGACGATATCGGTCGCCGTCTGGGGTGTTTGGCACACTTAAGTGCCTTGAGACGCACCGAAGTGGGCGACTTGAAAATCGCCGACGCCGTGCCTTTTGCCGAAGTTGACGACAAAACGAAAACGGTGGATCAACGACGGGCTTTGATGAAGGGAGCGGATTTTCTGCTTCAGAGCCTGCCGGAAGTCAACCTCGGAAAAACGGAGGCGGACCGTTTGCGCAACGGCCAGCGTTTGGCAATCGGCGCAAAGTGCATCGACACTTTAGCCAGAGCCTACGACGAGGCCGGGCAACTTTTGGGCGTGGTGCGCGTGGATAAACGCGGCACGCTTCATCCGCACCGATTGATTAGATTTGAAAACCAAAACCCCGCATAAACGGGAGAAATTGAAAAAATGACTCGAGCTCTTCGAAATATTGCCATTATTGCTCACGTCGACCACGGTAAGACCACCATGGTGGACAAGCTTTTGCAGTGTGCGGGCACGTTCCGCAGCAACCAAGTGGTGGATGAACGCGTGATGGATAGCAACGCTATCGAAAAGGAACGCGGCATCACGATTTTGGCCAAGAACTGCGCCGTGGAATACGAAGGTATCCACATCAACATCATCGACACCCCGGGGCACGCCGACTTCGGCGGCGAAGTCGAACGCGTTTTGTCCATGGTCGACGGCGTTTTGTTGCTCGTCGACGCTGTGGAAGGTCCCATGCCGCAGACGCGCTTCGTGACCCGCAAGGCTTTGGCCGCAGGCTTAAAGCCCATCGTCGTCGTCAACAAGGTCGACCGTCCGGGTGCTCGTCCCGACTGGGTCGTGAACCAGACGTTCGATTTGTTCGATAAGCTCGGTGCAACGGAAGAACAGTTGGACTTCCCGGTGATTTACGCTTCTGCTTTGAACGGCTTTGCCGGCTACACCGAAGACGTTGAAGAATTGAAGAAGATCGGCAACATGCGCGCTGTGTTCGACACGGTGATCAAGCACGTTCCGGTGCGTGAAGACAATATCGACGCCCCCTTGCAGTTGCAGATCTGCTCTTTGGATTATTCGAGCTACGTGGGCAAGATCGGTATCGGCCGTGTGCACCGCGGTCGTCTGAAGGCAGCTCAAAACGTCGTGATCATGGACGGTCCCGAAGATACGCCCAAGTCTGCCAAGATCAACCAGATTCTGCAGTTCGAAGGTTTGGATCGCAAGGAAGTCGACGAAGCCATGGCTGGCGACATCGTGTTGGTGACCGGTATCGAAGACTTGAACATCGGTACCACCATTACCGATCCGAGCGCTCCCGAAGCTTTGCCGATGCTCTCTGTCGACGAACCGACCTTGACCATGAACTTCATGGTCAACACCAGCCCCTTGGCCGGTCGTGAGGGCAAGTTCGTGACGAGCCGCCAGATTCGCGAACGACTGGAGCGCGAATTGAAGTCCAACGTGGCCATGCGTTTGCGTCCCACCGCAGACGAAACCTGCTGGGAAGTGTGCGGCCGCGGCGAATTGCACTTGACGATTCTCTTGGAAAACATGCGTCGCGAAGGCTACGAATTGGCTGTGGGTCGTCCGCGCGTGTTGCTCAAGGTTGTTGACGGCGAAAAGCAGGAACCGTACGAAATGTTGACGGTTGACGTCGAAGAAGAACACCAGGGTGCCGTGATGGAAGAACTCGGCCGTCGTAAGGGCGATTTGCAGGATATGCAGCCCGACGGCAAGGGTCGCGTGCGTTTGGAATACCGTATTCCGGCTCGCGGTTTGATCGGTTTCCAGAGCCAGTTCATGACCATGTGCCGCGGTACGGGTATCATGAGCCACGTGTTTGACGACTACGGTCCCATCAAGCAGGGCGATGTGGGCGAACGCCGTTCCGGCGCCATCATCAGCCAGGACGACGGCGCTGCCGTGGCCTACGCTTTGTGGAAGATTCAGGAACGCGGTCGCTTGTTCGTGAGCCCCGGCGAACCTCTCTACGAAGGCATGATCATCGGCGAACACTCGCGCGACAACGACATCGTTGTGAACCCGATTCGCTGCAAGCAGCTCACCAACATCCGTGCTTCCGGCACCGACGAAGCCATTCGCTTGGTTCCGCCCGTGCAGTTGACGTTGGAAGGCGCCGTCGAATTCATCAACGACGACGAACTCGTGGAAATCACGCCCAAGAGCATTCGTTTGCGCAAGCGTTGGCTTAAGGAATT
>CALKKK010000167.1 GCA_937995395.1 uncultured Sutterella sp.
GCAGCGGATTCTGAATCCGCCATTCGTAGGTTCGAATCCTACTACCCCTGCCAACATCCTTCGGGAGGTTTTGAGAAGAGTACCGTCAGATGAGTAAGGTTGAAAATTTCGCTGTTTTCGATAAAATAGCAGTCCCCGATCAAGCAATTGTGAAGGGGCGAAAAATTTGAAATTGCGGTCGTGGCGAAATTGGTAGACGCGCAGCCTTGAGGTGGCTGTGGCGAGAGTCATGAGAGTTCGAGTCTCTCCGACCGCACCAGGTACTGGGGTATCGCCAAGTCCGGTTAAGGCAGCGGATTCTGAATCCGCCATTCGTAGGTTCGAATCCTACTACCCCTGCCAACTTTCCTTCGGGAAGGTTTTGAGAAAAGTACCGTGCGATTGGGTCGACATTTGTCGGCCTTTTTCGTTTTCCGGTGTGAGAAATTTCAGCAGGTTGTTTGGGCACACCATTTCTCTCAATGATGAATAGAGCCGCGCCCCAACACAAAAGGCCGTCCGATTTCGGGCAGCCTTTGCATATCTTGCTTAAACTTTTCAGGTCGATTTGTTACTTGTCCTGTGACTTTTGTTCTTGCTCAGCCTTCACGGCTTTCACAACAGCCTCCAACGGCGCACCGGTTGCCGGTGCCGGGTTCTTGGGTCTGAAGAAATACAAGACAGCAACCACGGGGAAAAGCACAATACCGGCTGCGGCAATCGCCACTTGATTACTGAACCACGTGGCCAGTGCGCCCCCTAAGATGGGGCCCAAGACGCTGCCGAATTGCTGAACCGAGTAGGAGTAGCCGAAGACCTTGCCGCGGTCGGCTGGATCCGTACTTTGGGTTAAAACTGCATTGATGGCGGGAAAGATCCCCGCAAAGGTCAAGCCGCCGATAAAACGCCAAATCGTAAACTGTACCAAGTCGTGCGGAATGGCCTGCACGATGCCGAAGATGCCGCTAAGGAAAACGGTCAAGTAAAGCACCGGTCGATAGCCCCAGCCTTGTCCGAGCATACCCCAAGGGGGCGAGGCAATCACGCCCGAAATCCCTACGATTGAAAAAACGATACCGGAAATCAAGACGATGCGATCCATCGAGCCTTGAAGTTCGGCAATGTAAAGCGGCAATACCGGTTGCGTCAAAAGAATCGACATCTGTACCACGGCAGCGGCAAAAAGCATACGTTGTACCACAGGGATGCGCAAAGGCGAGGGTCTGGCAGGCGCATCCTTTTTGTCCTGAACGACGGTTTTTACACGCTTTGGTTCTTTAATCACAAAGACCATGATGGTGGTGATCAAGCCCAGTGCCACGGCCGCAACCATAAAGGTCGTGCGCATATCCAGATAGTCGGCCAAGAGACCACCCACCAAGGGGCCGAGAACGCCGCCTGCGGTAAGCCCCGCTTGCATCACGCCCATGCTGAAGCCCAGGCGCTTTTGCGGCGCGTAAGAACTCATAATGGCTAATGTGGCCGGCCAAAGACCGGAAGACAAACCTTGGAAAACTCGCACCCAGAAAAGCTGCATAGGCGTTTGCACCAAAGCACCCAAGAAGTAGGAAATAGCCAAGCACGCTGCTGCACGAATGGCCATCAATTTGCGAGAGTGTTTGTCAGCCATCGCGCCCCAGATCGGCGCCATGACGCCTGCGATCAAAAAGCTGATGGAAAATACGGCGCCGCTCCACCAGTTGACATCGGCTTGATCCACGCCGAGCTCTACCATCAAGTACATCGGCAAAAACGGAATCAGCATCGTGTAGCTTGCCGACATCAAGACGGTGCTACAGGTCAAAACGGCAAGGGCAACTTTCCAATTCATTTTTTTCTCGGGGTGCAAAAGTAACGCGTAACAGACAAAATCTCCATTTTCTAAAGTTTACGCCTGCCGCGTGAAGCTCGCCTTGTTCGAAAGGCTAAGTTTCTTTGTGTAACGAGCAAACTCGGACAAAGCATGACTTGCGCTAAACTACGCACACGCATTCGACGGGGACATTGTTCCCTGATTCGAAGTTTTGTTATGCACAAGACTTTCCAACGGAATCCACTTCAGTGAAACGACTTTTAACGGCCGCTTTGGGGCTTACTGTTTTATTTTCGACTTCGGCATGGGGGTTTGATCCCGACATCAAAGGCATTGAAAACATGACGGTCGTCGATCGTTTTCCTGCCGGCAGCATCGTCTCGCGCGAAAAGGCGCAACAGGCTTTAAGCGAAGTCAAAGCCGCCCAACGTCAAATGAACGATTTGGCGGACTATTCCACGCGCCGTTGTCAGGAAAACTTTTTTGTCAATCGCTGCGTCGAAGAGGTTCGTAAGGCCAAACTGCGTCAAGAGCGCCGTTTCGCAGCGATCGAAACCGAAGCCAAACAATATATTCGTCAAGACGACACCAAGCGCGAAGCCCAACGTCAAAAAGAGCGCGATGCCAAAGCTGCAAAGGCGCCGAGTAAACCTAAGGCTGCCAAACCTCGTGTAAAGACCGAAAAGCAAAATGAAACGGCCAAAAAGACGCAGGCGCAAGCCCAAAAGCGCGCCGAACAGGTGAAAAAGCGCCAAGACGAAGCGAAGAAAAAGCAAGCGCAGGAAGCCAATAATCGCGCCGCTTACGAAAAAAAGCTCAAAGAGCGTGAAGAGCGTCGTTTGGAACGTGAAAAGAAGCTGGCCGAGCGCCAAAAGAAAAAGGCAGAACAACAAAAGAACAATAAATAGACCGATTCCCGAATGAACCAAGATCCGACTTTAGACAGCCATACGGCTTCTTTATTCGAGCGTCAAGTTGTCGCCCAGTTTGAGCCGGGCGGCGCTTTGGCAAACGCGACCGACAACTTCGTTTCGCGACCCGGGCAGATCGGTTTTGCCCGCGCCGTGTCGCGTGCGATCGAAGCGCGCTCGGTTGCGGTAGTCGAAGCCGGAACCGGGACGGGTAAAACTTTTGCCTACATGACGCCTGCGGTGATTTCAGGCTGCAAAGTCATTGTGAGTACGGCTGGCAAATCTTTGCAGGATCAGCTTTTTACCAAAGACATTCCGGCCGTCAAAGGCGTTTTGAAAAACAATGCCAAAGTCGCTCTTTTAAAGGGGCGCAGCAACTATTTGTGTCGCTATCGCCTCGATTTGACCATCCAGGAAGGGCTTTTGAAGACGCGCACGGCGGTGGACGACTTGGCCACCATTCGCATCTTTTCTCAAACCACCAAAGATGGCGACTGCACCACGATTCGCGGCGTGCCCGAAGACTCGGCCGTCTGGCCCATGGTGACGAGTACCAAAGAAAATTGTCTGGCCAAGCGCTGCCGCTACTACGACGACTGCTTTGTCAACAAAGCGCGTCAAGCCGCCAAAGAAGCCGATATTGTGGTCGTTAATCACCATCTCTTTTTGTCTGCGATGGCCGACGATACTCCCGAAGTTCCCGAAGACGTGCGCCTATTGCCCAAGGCCGACGTGGTGATTTTTGACGAAGCACATAAACTGCCCGAGATTGCCTCCAACTTCTTCGGCTCCGAATTGTCGACCTGGAGCATTCGCAATGTCGTGCGCGAAATGAAGGTGATTTTGCTCTCCAAATTAAAGAGCTATCAGCCCAAGGGGCGCTCATGGGACGATATGACCGATACGGTCTTGCACCATGTCGACGATTTTGTGTTGGGCGTAGACGAAGCCGGCGTCTTGGAAGGCGACAATAAAAACGTGTTGGAAGTGCCCGATCTGTCGGTTGCGGTCGAGCGTTTGGAAGGCGTTCGTACGGCGCTCAAAGAGCTTTTGAAGGCTGTCGGCGAACTTACCGAAGAAAACGACGAGTTGGCCGCGCACGTCGAAGTTGCCGAAGCCATTTCGTCGGATTTGGCACTGTGGGTGGCGTGGTTAGGTAAAGGCTCGGAATTGATTGAAAACGAGGCGCCTGTGGTGCGCTGGATTTCCCGAGGGCGCAACGACGTACGTTTAAACGAAACGCCCTTAAACATTGCCGAAAGTTTTGCCAAGATGCGAGACAACCACGCCGAAAGTGCATGGGTCTTTACCTCAGCTACGCTTGCGACGGGTAAGTCGGATTTTTCTCACTTCGTGAATCAAATGGGCTTACCCGAAGCCGACACCTATGCGTGGGCATCTCCCTTTGACTACGAGCGGCAGGCTATGCTTTATGTGCCGCAGCAAATGCCAAATCCCAAAGGGTGCGATCGAGACGAATATATCCGAGCACTTATCCGCGAAAGCTGGCCCGTGATCGATTTGCTCGCAGGCCGCACATTCATTTTGTGCACGAGCTACCAGGCGATGGATATGGCTGCTCAGGAGTTGGAAAACTATATTGACAGCAATGATCGCGACTACACGGTTTTTGTGCAGGGACAAGACAGCCGACAGCATCTACTGGATAAGTTCAGAACAACGCCCAACAGCATTTTGATTGCCACCATGAGTTTTTGGGAAGGGATCGATATCAAGGGCGAACGTCTGTCTTTGGTGATTATCGACAAGTTGCCGTTTGCCCCGCAGGGCGATCCGGTCTTAACCGCACGTTGCCGTTGGATTGAAAAACAAGGGAAAAATCCTTTCCAGTCGTACCAGATTCCGTTGGCGGCCATTGCCTTAAAGCAGGGAGCAGGTCGCTTGATTCGCAGCGAAAACGATCGCGGGATTTTGATTGTGGGCGACACGCGTATCATTCCGGGACAGACGCGCTACGGCAAGCAATTCTTGGATAGCCTGCCCAACTATGTGCGCACGCGCCAGTTGCAGCGGGTGCTCAATTTCTGGCGCTACCCCGATCAAGCCTCTTAGAATCCGTCGAAAGCGGCTTTAAGCTTGTTCATGGCCTCTGTCGGGTCGACCTTGAGCGTCTTGCCTGTAGGCTCTGCCACGGGGTTTTGAGGGGCTTTTTTGACGGTCTTTTTAACGGGTTGCGCCGTAACGGAACCGGAGAGCTCGAATTTATGTGTTTCCAAAGCTTGAATTTCAGCTAGGAGCTCTGCTTTTTTCGTCTGCAAAGCTTTAATTTCGAGAGCTAATTGCGCGATGGTTTCCGTGGGGGTCAAGGGTTGGGAAGATTGTGCATCTTCGGTGTCGTCCAACGATAGTTTGAGGGCATCGATGGCCTGAGAGATGCGGGGTGTTGTCGTTTTCATAAAAATTTTGCTAGGCTCAAACCAAAAGCAGATTGCTTGTGTTTTTTTGTGTGTGAAGTCAGATGCCCGCCCCGACGAAAAAATCTCAGGCCGCAGCGCCGCAAAAGAAATATTACTTTCTTCAGGTACAGAACTTTACCGAAGAACTCGGTACGCGTATCTCGATGGCTCGAAGAAAGTTGAATTTGAAGCAGACCGAAATGGCTCAAAAAAGCCAGACGTCGATCGCGACCTATAAGCGCATCGAAGCCGGCGACATGACCGTATCGATCGGCACGATTTTAAGCGTCTTGTATTGTCTGGACCAGCTCGACAGTTGCGAAGGCATTTTGGAGCACGTCTACGACGAGGGATTCAATCCCGATCCCAAAAAAAAGTTGCCGCGCCGTATTCGCTCGGCAACTTCCAAGATCAGTTTGGCCGCTCAAAGCCCCAAGAACGACAGCGCGTCGTGATCGATCAAAATCTTGACGCCGATGGCAAACAAAACGGCTGCCCCGACAAAGCTCAGTTTGTTGGTGTAGCCGGCAACCTTTTCACCGAGGCGTTTTCCGAGCCAAACGGAGAGCGCCGTCAAAACAAAGCACACGCCCGCAATCAACGCTGACGGCCACAAAATGGGGTAGTCGGCCATGGCAAAAGAAAAGCCCACGGCCAAAGCGTCCAAACTCGTGGCAACGGCTAACGTTGCCAAAGTTTTCCAATCGATATCGTTGTTGTGAGCCGTCTCGTCGTCCATTTCCTCCGAACCGTCTTCCAAGCCTTCCTTAAACATGTTGAAAGCAACATAGGTCAAAAGGGCAAAAGCCAGCCAATGATCCCAACTCGAAACGAAGGACGAGATGGTGTCGCCGGCTAACCAGCCCGTCAACGGCATAATGCCCTGAAAGATGCCGAAAGCTAGCGAAAACTTTAAAACGTGCACGAGCGTAATGCGCTTTTGCACCACGCTCCAACAAAGGGTGACGACCATTGCGTCGATGGAAAGCGCAACGGCGATACTGAATACTTCAATGAGTTGACTCATTTTCCTGTTTGTATTGGGGTCAAGAACAGAAGCGCAATTTTAATATTTTTCGGCGATCTCGCTACTGCAAACGAAGTCTTCTTTTTGCGCGTCCCAAATGTTGAGTTTGCCTTCGTGCAAGTCGTAGTAAAGCGCATGCAGATTAAGTTTGTGCGCTTTGACCTTGTCGGCAATCCATTCGTACGAAAGGAGGTTGTCGATGGAAAGCAAAACCGCACCTTCTTCGCAACGGCGGTGTTTGTCGGGTAAATGGTGTAAATCGGCTTCTTTTTCGAGTTCCGCAATGACGGGAGCCGCCAATTTGAGCCAGCCCGAGATGTAGGATTCGCCCGCAATTTCATGCGGATGCAAAAGTCCGTGAATGCCGCCGCAGTTAGAGTGTCCCATAACGACGATATGTTCGACTTCCAGGTGCTTAACACCGTATTCGACGGCAGACATCACGGCGTCCGATGCGCCCGTTTGGTGGCAGGCCGGAACAATGGCTGCGACATTGCGCACGACAAAGAGGTCGCCGGGTTTGCAACCCAACAAAATGGCGGGATCCACACGCGAGTCGCAACAGGCGATGACAAGCGTTTTGGGGTTTTGGCCGTGTTTGAGGGCTTCAAAGAATTCGACTTCTTCTAAGAGATATTCTTCCTTGAAGTTATGAAAGCCCTCGATCAGTTCATGAAAGCTTGACATGATAAAAAAGAGACAAAAAACGGTGACGCACTATAGCGCGGTTTTTCTCGACTTTGAGCCTTTATGGATTTGTCTGGGGACTTTGGTGGCGTATCGTGGCAGATTTTGTATCAATGCAAAAGCCGGATTTCGTTATGAATAGTGGTTTCTGCAAGCCAGAATTACGACCTGACTTTCGTCAAAGTAATATACCAGGCGATGTTCGCTATCAATTCGTCTGCTCCAACAGCCGGAGAGTTGATGTTTGAGAGGCTCCGGTTTACCAATGCCTTCTGTCGGCTGGCACAAGGTGTCCTTGATAAAACCGTTGATACGTTTGGCAAGTTTTTGTCGGTTTCCTGCCAGAAGATATAATCTTCCCGACTGTTTTCGTTCCAAACAAGATTCATTCGTCAACCTCTATCAAATCGTGCATTACCAAATTGCGATTTTCGAGGCTTTCTTTGTATATGCGTTCCAAATGCTTGATGTTGGCGGGGTTGTAGAACGGATCGGCATCGGGACGAAATGGAAGACCGTTGTCACGTATGATTTGAGAGAAGAACATGCGAATAGCAGTCGTAGGTAGCATCGAGTCCCATGCTTTGAAGTATTTGCACAGCGTCATCGCGAAGGGATTCGGACATGCGAACTTGAAGATTCACAGCAAAAATCACGGAGGAAGCCGGGTATTTCAATGCCCGGAGGAATCCGTGCGACAACGCAGTTGTCGTTGTATGATAAGCCCCTATGACGACACAGACCTTTATTCTTGAATTGCCGATTAA